>CAIKOD010000021.1 GCA_903828975.1 uncultured Methanomicrobiales archaeon
AATTTAACCCGTAAAGAATAAAAATTCCTCATGGGGCCAACTGGTGAATCGATCCTGATTGTCATGTTAAACGCTAAATTCAGAAAGGTGGGAAAAGGAGGATTTTTAGAATAATCGCGTTGTTCACTTAATTATATTAACTAAGATATAACTACAATGGTTTTTATTTACTCACAACGAATACTGTTAATAGAATTTCTTGTATTAAAACCGGAGCCGAATTTACTATGAGGGGAATAACGGATATCGAACCCATTGATAAGAAAAAATGTATAACCCATTTTCAAGTGGACCTTTTTCGAAAATATACCCTGGTCCAGTTATTAATATCCCCGATCCCTGGCATAATGACGACCTTTTTTATTATATTCATAAAAGGACGATTCGTAACCTCAACCATGTCACCGGGAGAAAATCAGAGGGAGTTATCAGATAGGTTTTCTGATCCGAAATCAGGGAATTTTGAGGGTGGCGCCATATGGTAAAACGATATCTTAGCCTGATTTCTCTTGAACGGGCAATCGATCTTACCCTCACATCCTTTGAGAAGCCTGACAAGAAAATTTCGATCCCCGTAATCAATTCTGTCGGGCGGGTTTCAGCCACTCCGGTATATGCGAAATATTCCGTTCCTGAAGTGAATCTTTCCGCAATGGATGGATTTTCCGTCAGAAGCAGGGATACCGTGGGCGCAAGCGATCAGTCACCGGTAACTATCGTGGATTTCACGCAGGTAAATACCGGTAATATCGTCCCACCCGAGTTTGATGCGGTCATTATGATCGAAGATACCTGGGATAAAGGAGATTGTTTCCAGATCCGGAAATCAGCATCTCTCTGGCAGCACATACGCCCTGCTGGCGAAGATGTCCGTGAAGGACAACTCGTGCTTCCCGAAGGTCATCGGATACGTCCTTTTGACATCGGTGCCCTGGCCACGTATGGTATTGTCAATGTTGATGTCAGGGAGGTGAATATCGGTCTGATACCAACTGGCAGTGAACTGGTTAATCTTGGTATAAGACCCGGACCGGGCCAGGTTGTGGAAAGTAACACAATTATGGCACAGGTTTTTCTTGGCGAAATGGGCGCTAATTGTACCCGGTATCCTATAGCCCGTGATGATCCAAAGACCATTGAAGAAAGCCTCTGCAGGGCTGTCGAAGAAAACGACCTCGTACTTATTTCAGCCGGATCTTCAGCGGGTACCCGTGACTATACTGCCGAAGTTATTGAATCTGTTGGTGAGTTGCTCTTCCATGGTGTAGCAATGAAACCAGGAAAACCTGCCATGCTCGGGAAAATTGATGATAAACCCGTGATTGGATTACCGGGTTATCCACTTGCTGCACAAACAGTACTCAGGGAATTTGCAGGACCCTTACTCAAATCGTGGGGATTACCTGAACCATTGTATCACACATTCAGGGTGCAGTTATCGGGGAGCCTGGTATCTGATCTCGGGTTTGATGAGTTCATCCCGGTTTCTGTCGGACATGTTGGGAATAAATTCTTCGCAATTCCCCATTCCCGTGGCTCAGGGGTCCAGATGGCAACGGTCAAAGCCAATGGATTCGTCCATATACCTGCATTCACAGAGGGTTGTGATTCAGAAACTGAGATCGACGCAGTATTGACGACAGATCCGGGTAATATTGAGCGGACGATTCTTCTTTCAGGGGCATACGACCCCGCACTTGATGAACTGGCGCATCTTGTCAGAGATAATGGTATCTTCATGCAGGTCAGGAGTGCAGGTAATATAGGGGCCGTACTTTCCCTCAGGCACAATTCCTGCCATGCAGCGCCATTAAGTCTGCCTGATTTTTCGCTATTGCCTAATTGCAGGGAGATTATGCAACTACTACCGCTGTCAGATTTACGGTTTGTCCATATCGCAACCACCTCACTCGGTATTGCATCATTGGGGGGGTATAGTTTCGAGAACCTTATTACTACGAGGTTCATTAACAGGCGGAAAGGGACCTCAGCCCGGATGATATTTGACACAATTCTAAAATCCAGGGGTATTGATCCGGCACAAATCGATGGATATGGGCATGAAGTAGAGACGCATAAGGCTGTGGCTGAAGCTATTCGAAACGGGTTTGCTGATACGGGTATATGCACTTCCGGGGTTGCGGAAGAAAACGGACTTTTATTTGTTCCTCTCGTGGGCGAACAACTGGAACTGGCAATACGAACTGATCTCATGAAAGAACCAAACATATCGGCATTGGTCTCAACAATTCGATCAGAATCCTTTAAATTATCCCTTGCAAATAAAGGAGGATATAATTTATCACAAACCGGATTAATCCGGTGTCTTTCTGAAGACTTCTCTGTAAAAGAACATCACTCTCCTGAAAGTGCTTCAGCGCCCTTACTTTGAATAGTAAATGAAAACAGTGGATTTACGTTGTTGCTTGCGGAATGATTTGATGGTGGATTAACCACCACCAGCCCTCCCTGCAAGTACCTAAATGGACACTACAAAAATGGAACCATTATTTGGTCCAGGGTTGTTCCTGAATGTCAAAGGTCTTCGAGAACGAGGACCATTGCACTTCCTCACCAAGGTTAAACCGACCGCCTGCCATGAGGTTCTTTCCGACAGAGTTCATATAACCGAGCTCGCGGGTTGTACCAATCCCCACCAGGCTATTTGCACTGAAACTCATTGAACCAATACCTGATCCGGATCCGATGGCCACAAAGGTAAACGTATCTGGGACTTCGAGGTCAGCCTGATCAACCGACCCTATCGATCGATACGCCAGGTTGTCGGTCATGAACAGCGATTTCGTGATCACGGTTTCACAATACGGTGTCGCAGTGAAATTCGCTCCCTCTGCATGAATCGATTCTGCTCCACAGGTTACACCTGCCGCAGCAGCACCGGCAGAGTGGAGCATCATACTCTCCCCGTAGAGGCCGGGACCGGAAGACTGCACCTGGCTCATCGTATCGAAGTGGACGATATCTGAATTGTTCAGCACCTGTGAGCTCTCATATTGCGAAGGCCCGGTGAGGATGAAACTGTCATGGTAACCTCCACTCAGTACTTCCTGCCCGATGGCGAGCTGAGGTGTCTTCGTGAGGTCGCCGTTTGACACAGTCCACGTCATATCAGACGAACCGACGAGCGACTGGTCAGAAGATCCCATGAAGGAAATGCCGACCGCTGCAGCCTGTGCCGGGGCTGCTGAGATCGCAAGCCCTGCCACAATTGCCGCGAAGACACAGCCACCGATGACTAATTTCCTCCTTTTCGTCAGGCGGTTCATATTGCCGTCCCTTTCCCCGAGCCTCCCGAGCCCTTGATGAGCCCGTATTCGATGTCATACCATTCCGATGGGACCGAGATAGTGTACGTGTCGAGCCGTTCGGCCTCGGCCTCGGCTACCTGCCGGAGCAGGCTTTCGCGTTCAACCGGTGAGTGGTCGAACGTGAGCCACCGCTTCGTGCTGTCGGCCATCCTGTACGACCGCCCCAGCACCCCGGGAGGAGCGACCGTGACCGACTCGTCGGTCGCATCGAAGTAGCTCAGTACCTGTTCGGTCTTCAGCTGTGCCGCCTGTGTTTCAGCGATCGCGTTCGTTGCTCTCCGGTGCTGAATATATGCAATTCCGGCAGCGAAGAGAGCAATCAGAATTTCAATTACATTAGTCAATTCTGGATCCATAATTTGCCTCTTTTAATTTCTGTTCTTCGCGGTGGGCCTCGAATTCTGCACAAAAAACATCGTATTTTCCGATCTTCTCATAGATCACGAACAGCGAGGGGTACAGCGGAAGCACTACCGCAAGAACAATAACGAGAAGTTCAACATCCATCCTTACCACCTGGCAAAAAGGCAGGGGTTTTTTGGTTTGGTCCAAAGACAGAGAGGGGTTGGTTCTCCACCGCCCCTGCCATTTTTCAAACCCTGTTTATGCAAGTGCGGGCTTCGTGTTTGCCCAGGTGTTCACACGGGCGACAATCGCATTGTCCTCGTACGAGGAGACGGTAATGGTCTTCCTGGCGAACGTGACAGTATAGTCTTCGCCGTTCGCGTCGTGACAATTCAGCGAGATGGAATACCCCTCACCTTCGGTGTCCTGGATGGGATCCCCGCCGATCGCGGTCGCAAGTGCGGCATTTCCGACGAGTGCAGTTGAAGCTGCGGTATACCCTGCAACGGTTGATGCCTTTGCAGTTGCAGTACCCATGTTCTTCAGGGTTGTGGGGTTTTCATAGACCACACGGATGCCGAATGACTGTGTTCCACGGACGGTACCGGGATGAGTTTCACCGGCGACAACGTGGTCCACGCACTGGAATGCGTTGGTATCAATAACTCCCTGGACAAGGGTGTTTAAGGTCGCTACATCAGCGATCCTGGTCGTAAGAGTACGAACCGATCGCTTTACATTTGCCTTCTGGACAAAATCTGACATTTCTTTTCTCTCCTGCCCAAAACCTTTGGGCGTATGGCTGTACACGGAGATCTAAGAAATATTTTGAGTGGGGGAGGGAAACCGGCAATAATGCAGGGCTGGTTCAAAGAAATAAAGCGAATTGATTGTTATTGGAGTAAACCGGATGAAATCCGGTCCGTAACAGTGATGGACAAATAGTCCTTGAGCCAGAAAACCCATCCCATTCCCGTTGGGCATACCGGTGCATCATCGCGGTCGTTTCTTTCCGGAACTATGCCATGACAGACCAACGGTTTCCCAGGGATAATGCGGGATACAAAGCGTGAACGTGACCCGGACCGTTCATACCCTGTACTACTGTTCACTTTCAACACGCCTGGTTCAGCTCTATATCCTCACCGGTGCGATGTTCCTATTCTATGAAGTACTACCATGACACGGGAGCGTCACCGTTCCGTAATCCTGATGCCTTCGAAATTGCGTATATCCCGGAGGTGTTCAATTTCCGGGACTCGCAGATGAAAGACCTTGCCGATGCACTGCGGCCAGGGCTTACCGGTAAATCCCCTTTCAACATGGTGCTCCGGGGCCTTCCCGGCACGGGAAAAAGCACCGCAGTCCACCGGGTCTTTTCGGAACTCGAAGAGACTACGTCACGGATCGTTCCGGTATACGTGAACTGCCAGTCAGAAAATTCAAAATTCGCGGTATTTGCAAAAATCTACGGGAAACTGCATGGCCACCAGCCGCCACCCTCAGGAAAGCCAATCCGGCAGGTCATATACGATATCGGAAAGATCCTTAACGAGAGGAAGGTGGTGCTCCTGGTCTGCTTTGACGATGCCAATTACCTGCTCCCGGGAAAGGTCCTCAACAGTGTCCTGTATATCCTGCTCAGGATGCACGAGGAATACCCCGATGCACGGGCAGGAGTCATCCTCCCGATGAGCGATATGGATATTGATCTCCGGGCAGTCCTCGACCCAAGCGTTATTTCCGTCCTGCAACCCGATACGATCTATTTCCCGCCGTATAACGAAGTGGAAATCAGCACGATCCTGCGGGACCGGATCAGGGTCGGTCTCAATCCCGGTGTCATTACCCCCGACATCTTTGACTGCATCATCTGCCATACGATGCGGACCGGGGACATGCGGGTCGGTCTCGACCTGGTGAGACGCAGCGTAACGGCAGCCGAACGGGCTGGAATGGACGTGGTCACGAGAAACCATGTTGAGGCATCATTCGATCTTGCAAAAAATGCACCCCTTGACGCAACCATCCAGACGCTTTGCACGGACGAGCGGAAACTATATGGGCATATTGCGGGCATGTCCCTTGGTACCGGTGAAAGCCTCACGAGCGGGGCCGTGTTTGAGTCGGTGAAACGTTACATGCCGATTAGTTACACCGGGTTCTACGAGAAACTCAAGAAACTGGACGAGATGCGCCTCATCGATCTGATATTTTTGAAAGGCAGGGGAACTACCAGGGAGATTGCGCTCCGGTACGATGCGGAAAAGGTGATGAAACTGACGAGGTACGGGGAGTGAACCATCGTCGCTTATTTTTTATTTGTACATTATACAATTCTGGCATTGAAGAAACAGTAGGATGCGAATAATGATGATAAGGATAAGGAGGACGATGAGGAATAGGATGATGAAGATGATGCTGAATATGATGAGTAGATCGAAATACCCCTACCTAGGTACACCAAAATTAACATAAATGTTAACGTTAGTGTACTTGAGTAGGGGTATGACGTTATGTCGATTGAAATTCTAAAAAGGATGGCAAAGGATAACAAAATTTTTTCTTTTACTGATTTATACGAAAAAACGAAGATCAAAAAAGATATGCTTCGGGTAATAATCTCACGTCTGGAAGAACAGGGATACATTGAACGGATTGAAAAAGGGAAGTATCTGATAATCCCCCTCGGGAGCGAGAAGGGAGAGTATACCTTACATGAATTCGTTATCGGGTCTTATCTTGTAAAACCTTATGCCATTGGATATTGGAGTGCACTCCACTATTACGGATTAACAGAACAGATTCCTAACATCGTCTTTTTGCAGACACCTGCTCGCAAAAAGAACCGAATAATTGATGTTTTTGGGGTCTCATACCGGATCGTCAGGATTAATGAAGAAAAATATTTTGGGATTAAAAAAGAGTGGATTGAAAATATTCCGATATCGGTAACTAACAAAGAAAAGACCATTATTGATTGTTTAGACAAGCCAGAGTACTCAGGCGGGATTATTGAGACAATAAAAGCATTAAATAACGGTACATTTGATACCGCTAAATTGACTGAATACGCAGAAAAGATAAAAAATGATGCGGTAATCCGGAGGTTGGGCTTTCTGTGTGAAAAAATGAATATCGATATTGCTCTTCCTCCAATAAAATCAAACACCTATTTGGCTCTTGATCCGACCATACCAAAAAAAGGCGAAAATAATTGGAAATGGCGACTGGTAGTCAATCTTGATATCCCCTTACGAGGAGAACTCGAATGATACCAGGTCGTGAGTTCGACGCAAAAGCCACGAGATTTGGTATTTTTCTGACTACGATTGAACTTGATTACGCTCAGAACTGGCTATTAGCATATCTTACCAATTTTAACATGGCATTGAAAGGAGGTACCGGAATAAAAAAAGTATACTTTAAAGATTACAGATTCTCGGATGATCTCGATTTTACTCTGATTGATACTTATGAACAAGATGAATTGGAGAGGATGTTAAAAGAAACACTTTTGCACGTAACAGAAGAGAGCGGCATACAATTTCAGGATACAATCACCCTTACGCCCCGTAAAAATGGATTTGAGACAAAGGTTAAATTTATCGGCCCAAGAACTCGAAATCCAAGGAGCATAAAAATCGATTTGACCCTTCCGGCAAATGAAATTATTCTCCTCCCAGTAACTGAAAGAGAAATATTGCATGATTATTCTGATTCTTTATCAGTTTCAGTCAAATCTTATGCGCTGGAAGAAATTGTTGCTGAAAAAATTCGATCACTCTTTCAGCGGGCCAGGGCAAGAGATATGTATGATTTATGGCGATTAGCAGATACCGTGGATAAAGCGATAGTTCATTCGATTTTGTCAAAAAAATTTGAGATTAAAGATGTTTTACTCGATATTAATTCAGTAATGAAAAATCGAGATACGCTATCGAGCGCATGGAGAGACCAATTAGGCCACCAGATGAAAGACTTACCTGATTTTGAAGAAGTTTTTACTGCTGTTCTATCTATAGTGGATTCTTATGAAAAAATGGGTAACTCAAGTTGAATGCTAATGACCAAATAGCAACACAATTTATTTCGGCAGCAACGCCCGTAATTCCTTAATATTCTCTTTAATCCGGTCTTCCAGGTCTTCGATCTTCTGGAGGATTACTTCCGGTTTCTCATACGAGATCTCCTCATACACGATCTCCTTGTACCGCGAGAGTGAAAGGATATACCCGTTTTCCTTAATTTCGCTGATGGGGACATAGAAGCACTTCTTTGTCCGATCACTCAGGTTTTCCTCTTTTCTCTTCCGGAACCGTTCAATGATATCCGGAATATCTCCCTTGCGATCGATTGGGGTCCGCTTATCGTCGAGGGAGTACCCGTCTGACTCCATATCGTAGAACCAGACCTTCCCGGTGCTGCCACCCTTGGTAAAAATCATGACTGCGGTGGAGACTCCTGCATAGGGCTTGAATACACCGGATGGCATCGAGACGATTCCTTCCAGCTGGCATTTGGTGAGAAGCAGTTCCCTCAGTTTTTTGTGGGTGTTGGAGCTCCCGTCCAGCACCGCCAGTACCGACCGTATGAGGACCGTGTAACACACCACCCCGATTGAAAGGTTCAATACCTTTCCGGATGCAGAAAACCGGGCGGACCCTGCCGATCCCTGGAAATCACAGCCTGCCTTCGGAAACAATTTCATATATTACAGCCACGTAACACTATAACAAGAATTAAGTATCCCAAAGTCAACAAAATGATCAGGTAAGCTCATGTCTGTTTTAGTGCGTACGAGAGGCACAGCTACTATTCAGGTAACAGACAACTTCTTTTTCTTCTTTAGATAGGGGACCCGTGCGATAGCCGGATCCCCTGTAATGTCGTTCCAGAGAGTTTACCGGATGGTTTTTATCATGTGTAAAATGTTTCTAACCCCACGTCAGGAGGCAGTAAGGCGGAATACCAGTATTAACGGAGGATACATTCCGCATGCCACCGAAGGTATGGCCGGCAGCAATCCTTCATGCTGGAGGAGATTCTAATGAGAGCTAGTACGATTATTCTGATAATAATAGCGGTCGGGCTCGTCCTTGGCGGTGTGGCCATTTCAGGGTGTACCCAGCAGGCCGCAGCATCGCCAACTGAATTAAAGATCGGGGTGGTTGCCTCGCTGACCGGCCCTTCAAGTGCGACAGGGAAAGACATGTGGCAGTCGGCACAAATTGCTGCCGACGAAATAAATGCAAACGGGGGGGTCTATGTTACTGAACTCGGGCAGAAAATCCCAGTAAAAGTCATTGTCGGGGACGATGAATCGACCCGGGAAGGCGGGCAAAAAGCCGTTTCAAAGCTCATTTCAGCTGATAACGTCAATGCACTCGTCGGTGGTTTTTCAAGTGCCGTGACAACGGCATCCCAGTCTGTTGTTGCAGAAAACAAAGTCCCTTACGTCATAACCGGTGCATCGAGCCCGACCATCACGAGGAGGACCGATATTGATACGTCCTATATGTATCACTTCTGCCCGACAACCGATGACTACGGAGGACAGACCACCCGGTTCATCAGCAATTTCATGAGGCCTGCAATCTACCAGAAATTTAATCTTGATACTGCCCGGCCCCTGCGGCTTGCAATTATTTACCAGGACAGTCCTTACGGGAAAGGTGTCCTCACCGCGGTCGAAAACACGATAAAGAATGAGAATTTACCCGTCAAAATTGTAAGCAGCGAATCGTTTAAAATGGGGGAGGCAGACTACCGGACATTGCTCACCAATGTCAAGGCCAGTCAGCCAGACGTGATTTATTCTGCGGCCTTCCTCAATGAACAGGGCCCCATGATCACCCAGGCCCGGAGAGATGTAGGGCTTAACACCTTGTTTGTAGTGGTCGAGTGCAACGATGATCCGGATTATTACAAGAGCCTTAGCAGATATGGCGAAGGGTCGGTTATTGAAAGCCACTTCAGCCCTTACACGGTGCCCAATGGATCTACGTCCAATGCGGCGGTTGCATTCAAGAACAGCTACCAGAAAAAATGGGGTGGGCTCCCCAGTATGATGGGCGCAACCACGTATGAGGGAGTGAACATTGTCGCTAATGCAGTCGGGCAGGCAGGATCGCTTGATAAAACGAAGATCAAGGATGCCCTTGCGGCCACAAATATGCCTGAATCAATAGAGGCCATGAAGGATGGAAAAATCACCTTCTCAAAGGATGCCCGTGAAGCGAACTTCAACCTCTACATGGAACAGCTTGCATGGAACGAAACACTGAAGGAACTCAGGCCGACTATTATTTATCCAGCTGACCTGAGCCAGGGTAATTTCGTTCTCCCTGAATGGTACCAGCCGGGAACAGCCTGAAAACAGTTGGATGGGGATAACAGGGTCCCCCCAAAACCCATTTGGACTTTTTCGAGGTTTTCTCTATTTTTCATTTCCCCACGAACAATGCCGCTTTCCTGTTTCTCCCGTCCAGCACCGCCAGCACCGATCGTAAAGGGACCGTGTAATAAAAAGGGCGGAATCGTAATATCCAACGCCCGGCCCAAGGCAGATAACTAGGCTGAACCAGCCAGGTCACGGGCATTGAGCAGGCTTTCTTTATTGGGCAAAGAACGCAAGTTTGGGAAAATAAAATAAACTAGGAAAATGGAGTCCCGGAAAATATGAACTATTGATCTATTTCTTATATCCTGTCTTTTCATCCAGTTTCTTCTCGAGGTTCCAGAGAAGGAACATATCGATATCCGCATAGGTCTTCTTCCCAACCTCAAACGGGTTGTCCATATCTTTTATCAGGAGCAGGAGAGCCATGAGTAGCATACAGAGAACGGTAAACAGAACGAGGCCCTCGTAATAAGGGTCAAGTTTTACAAAGAACAGTAACAGGATCACACCGGCAGCAGCCAGTTCTGCAATTGCATATGCTGCAGGTATGAATGAGGTTTCTGCAATGGTTTTTATCCGGTGCGAAAGGCGATCAATGGCCGTCACTTCACTTTTTAATTTGATAATGAAATTCGGTGGTACTCCCTCATCAACAAGGGTCGAAATGTCTGTGGTGACAGTGTCAATTACCTTGTCCATTGCATCAAGGTCCCAAGTATTGTTCCGGAAATTCGTATTAATACCCCGCATCAGGGCAGCGACATTTTCCTGCATTCCGGCAATCAGGTTAACATCCTTAACCCGGACCAGAGAGAGATCACTGTAAAGTGACCTTATCGAGGTCACAATCTCCCCAGGTATCTTTTCGCTTTCCTTGTAATCGGTTAATGTCCCTGCAAAAATAATTGCAATAGTGAATATCGCACCCCCAATAAATGCGGTTATAAGATTCGTCACCGAGAGTATGTCGAAATTAAGGTAGTCAAAAACCAGTCGAACAATAAGCAGCGCTAATGTGATCCCAAATGCCTTGAAAATCAGGCCCCATTTTGTCATGAACGTTCCCATGATTATCACAGTATATCCGAATAATGCATGTTATTTGATTGATTCAGGTTTCCCGGTCTTACTACATTACACCTCATATAACCGGACTCCTTCCCGTTTTCCTTGTATTCCAGAACTTAAAGCACTCAAACCAGATGATGCCCGATGCCCCGGCTAAAGCACATATCACAAGGTCTGTCAAGGGCACCGTCCCAAAACCAAAAAGGGATTGTAACACCGGAATGTAAAGGACAAGCAACAGACAGACAATTGTCCCGGCAAACACATACCACATCGCCTTGTTTGGAGTCCGCAAGGTCGTCAGGATAGTATCAGACCATGACCTGTTTGTCAGGATCAGGAAGAGGTTTGCTACAACAATTGTCGTGAATGTCAGCGTCCTTACCTCATCCTCACTATATCCCCACGCCAATGCATCCACATACACGGCTAGAACGATGGCTAATACAACAAATCCCTGGAGCAGGCTGAGTGCCAGAGTCCGTTTCGTGAAAAGTCCTTCAATTTTCTGCCGGGGCGGGCGGTCCATAATATTCCGCTCTTCTTTTTCTGATTCAAAGACGATTGAACAGGCCGGGTCAATGACCAGTTCAAGAAATACGATCTGGACTGGCAGCATAACCAGGGGCAGGTTAAAAAGGACGGGAATAAGTGACATACCAGCAATGGGGACGTGAATTGAAAATATATACGCCATTACTTTTTTCAGGTTATCAAAAATTCTTCTTCCCAGTCTCACCGCAGAAACAATCGAGATAAAGTTGTCATCAAGTAAAACAAGTGACGAGGCTTCACGGGCGACATCGGTACCCCTCCCACCCATAGCGATCCCGATATCCGCCGATTTCAGAGCTGGGGCATCATTCACCCCATCTCCGGTCATGGCAACAACTTCACCGCTGGCCTTCAGGGCGTTGACAATACGTAACTTTTGTTCTGGAACAACCCTTGCAAAGAGCGTCACATTATTTATACGCCTGATAAGTTCTTCATCGCTCATCCTTTCAAGTTCAGCACCGGTGATACACAGGTCCGTATTGATAAGTCCAATCTGACGCCCGATATTCTGCGCCGTAAGCGGGTAATCCCCGGTAATCATGATCACACGGATACCTGCAGAATAACATTCTTTTACGGCATCTGCAACCTGGGGACGGACCGGATCGGCAAACCCAACAAGTCCGAGGAAGGTAAAGGTGAAATCATGCTGACCCATAGGAAGCTCGGCGAGTGAAAACGACGCCTTCGCAACACCAAGGATTCGAAGGCCCTGTGATGCCATCATGTTGATATCAACAGATAGTTCCTGTCTTTTTTCCTCACTGAAATGACACAGGTCTGCGATTGCTTCCGGGGCCCCTTTGGAGGCAATAATATAATCTTTCCCTTCAGGAGATCTCCAGACATTTAACATTGCAAGGAGTTCCGGGGAGAGAGGGTACTCCTGCACAAGCTCCCATCCCGAATGTATATGCTCGGTAGTGCCGAAATCCCCCTCACCTAGCCGGAACAATGCTTTTTCCATCGGATCAAAAGGGTCTTTTTTACAGGCGAGAATGGCAAACTCTGCCATTTCATGACAGATTTCCGCGACAGAATTTTTTCCGGTGGCATCATGTTCGCACATCCGGCCGGACGCAAAAAAAGACTGGACCGTCATCCTGTTCTCTGTGAGTGTGCCTGTCTTATCCACGCACAGTACGGTCGCAGAACCCAGGGTTTCAATGGCTGGCACCTGGCGGGTCAGCACATTTTTCCGAGAGATCCTCCAGGCTCCGAGAGCAAGGAATATGGTCAGGACGACGGGGAATTCTTCCGGCAATATTGCCATAGCGAGGGTAATCCCTGCTAAAAATCCTTCAATCCAGTTACCACGGGAGAAGCCATATACGACTACGATAACAGCACACAGGAAGAGACCAACAATCGCGATCGTCCGGACAATCCTTGAAATCTCTCCTTTCAACCGGGTTTCATCCCGTTCTACGGTTTGCAAAACGGAGCCGATCTTCCCCATCTCGGTCCCGGCACCGGTTGACCTGACCTCGGCAAGGCCCTGGCCCTGCACGACCAGTGTTCCCGAATAGACAAAGGGCAGGTCGTCACCGCCAGGCCGTTCTGCCTGCATGCCCTCAGTCCATGATATTTTACGGACCGGGACAGATTCTCCCGTCAGGAGTGATTCATCGACTGACACGTTATTGGAGGAGAGCAGTACACCGTCGGCTGGTACTCGGTCCCCTTCAACAAGGATCACCAGGTCTCCCGTCACCACTTCACGGCCCGGGATTCGTACCTGTTCACCGTCCCGGATCACCAGTGCCCGGGGACTGGAAAGATTTCGGAGAGCTTCCAATGCCCGTTCCGTCTTCTGCTCCTGGTAGACGGTAATACCAATGATGACGAGAACGAAACTCATCAGCATCAGTCCTTCGGAGATATCCCCAAGGACAAAATAGATCAGGCCGCTTGCAACAAGCAGAATAAACATCGGTTCGTGGATCACTTCAATAATAATACCAAAAACGCCACGTTTTTTCGACTCGGGGAGTTCATTATACCCCTCGGTTTTTAGCTTTTCTTCCGCTTTTTCCCTGGAAAGACCAGTAAAAGAATTGAGATCAAGGACTGGCATCAATAGCTCCGATAAGTGCTGGTAACCGCATAGTGCGAATATTATCCTTGATGATTTCCTTTTTTGCCGGGTTATTTTTCATAGTGTGTGGAAATCCCTGCCTGAGTACGTAAGAATTGTTCGTGTTCCCGTTGGATTCTGCTTTAACAGGATAACATCCTGCGGGGAGCTTTATCTCGAATTTATTCGTAAATCTGAATTTATTGCCTTGGGTATTAAATTTTGATGGAAGGCAAATCCCCCCATCATTGTATACACCTATGATAATTGCAAGAGATCAGTCAAAGATTCCACGTAGGAATCCCCCGACCCCGCGTTCATCATCGTCATCGTTCTGGCGGCGGTCATTTTTCCTGTCATTTTTGTTCTGGTTGTTTACATTGCTTCCTGTGGACGATCCAAGAAGTTGTTCAAGCCTGCCCTTTTCCAGCCAGGTTCCACGGCATTTCGGGCAGTAGTCAATCGGTACGGTCAATCGCTCACCCATGAGCAGTCAACATTGCATACTGGATATTTCATTCTTAAGCTAAAACGTTACAATTGTGAAGATAAAGGGTTTCCGATAGAAAATTGTTTCTCCATCGTTTGCTTAAAAATTAATTGAAAATAACAGTTATCTTCATTTCAAATGTCAACGATTATACAATATAATGTGTTAACGATCGTGTATCCTGTAGAGCTTTGGATCTATTCTGAACCACCTGGCATGGAACTGGATCCCCCTATTCCCTCATAGTGACAATAATGTTCCACAGGGAATAATTAAAACCTGTTTTATTCTGTTTTTGGCAGAATCTCAATAATATATAAGTAAATTATTAACCAAAATAACCGATGTGGTTAATGTTTGGTGATTGAACAGAATCGAATTCCCTAAAACTGAATAATGATCAATACTGAGTATGAAATTTAAGAAGAAATGGGGGATTATGACCAAAGCTGTGGTCATGATGGTCATCCTCCTTGTAATTAGGACCATTGTTGAGTTCTTTGGGTTCGATGTTGTGCCAATAAATACCATAGTTGGAGCATTTATTACCGGTGCTATTTTTACCATTGCAATTATTTTTACGGGCACATTTACCGACTATAAAGAGAGTGAAAAAGTCGGTGGAGAACTTGCAGCTTCTCTGAAAGCATTGTATAATGACAGCCGGGTCCTCCCTTTAGCTGATGAAAACCCGACCAGTGTATTGCGGACTCATGTAAGAGAACTCCATAGGGCAATGTACAAATGTTTTATGGAGAATAACTGGAATCTCCCTGAACTCAATCATGAAATGAATAAAATCAACAATGATATCAGAATCCTGTCCTATGCGAATGTGGCTCCACCCCTGATAGCAAAACTGCGAAATGAACTTGGCGCAATCGACAGGATGACAAACCGGATTGAAGTAATTATCCGGACAGATTTTATCCCTGCGGCATATGCACTTGCCGAGGTTGCTACAGCTGGGGTAATCCTTCTGCTGATATTTATCAAGATGGACCCCTTTCTTGAGGGAGCAATCATTTTTGCAGTTATTGTGACGATGCTCATTGGCCTGTTGCTTCTTATCAGGGATATGGACAATCCGTTTGAGTTTGAAACTAATACCTACGCTGATGTTGACATAGAAACTCTTGTGTACCTTGATTCCTACTTTGATTCTCAGGACGCAGAAATGGAAAAATTAAAAACTGAATCATCGTAGTTTCCGTAACAATGTAACCTGACTGGGAATTCCCCAAATATTTTCCAGATTTAACTTAGTTAAGAGTGTTTTTTTGCTATTGAAACTCCTTGATCTTCCAGCCTTATTTTTGATGCAAAGCCAAGTGTTCTAATCGATTATTTTATCCGGTAGAAGTTGAAATATGATATTCCAAAAATGAATGAATGTACAATGAAACAGATAATTAAGATCCTTGATTACCCTACACTTGTAATTGGAATAGCCCTGCTAATTTTCTTTGGTCTTACATTTTTGTCATAAAATGTGAATTATTGAATACCTTTTTACCTCATTGAAACTTTTCAAAATATTCGTTAGGGCTGTTCTCGGTATTGGGCAATTTATCGGTAGGTCAAGGCGAAGTAAACATGAGCTGACTATTTCTTCGCCTTACTTCCCCACAAACACCGCCGCTTTCCGGTTTCTCCCGTCCAGCACCGCCAGTACCGACCGCATGGGAACAGTGTAATACACCGCCCCAATTGAGATATTCAATGCCTTTCCCGATGCAGAAAGCCGGGCTTTTCCGACGACCCGCCTGTTCCCGGCGAGCAACCTGATTTCCCGCTTATCCCCATCAAGCACCGCATCAATATCCTCATTCAGCAGGATAAATACCCGGCTGTCAAGGTCAGAGTAGATCGCAAGCCCTTCCGGGCACATAATTAACCTCCCTGCTTTTTCAAATGATGACCGGCTGGAGGGATACGTTATGAACTGAATCGGCGGTTCTTCAGTGACCTGCTCTTGAGCAACCGGAGGAATTTGAACAGGTTCCTGCACACTCCTCCTCCCGGACAGGATCCCTTTCAGCCGTTCAAAAATTTTCCAAAGGGCCGCAATCATGCAGGTACCCCCGCAAATTCCGGGCAATAATCCAAACAGTTCGGCCACAACAGCATCATTGACACATCCCCTCCTGCTCACTGCCACCGCCTTGCCGCGAGATCTCCCGGTTATAGCAGTAATCACAGAGTTTTACCTTCGTGGCTTCGTCATACCAGGCTGCACTTCCAATGTCACAGACCGAACAGCGGCCAAGGTCCCGGATCACCTTCATCATCGAATCCACAGGGAGCACCCCTGGTAACGGGACCCCCGAAGCCTGTACTTTAGATACTCCATCTCCGTGACAGGTCCTGCACAAACGCCGGGCAGGGAGTGCAGGATTATTGACCCGTTTGCGGGTAAGCTTCTCGATAAACCACGAATCCCCCCGTTTCCCACAACGTGCACAGGGTGCCCTGTCGGGATAGTCCGCCACCCTGTAGTCACCCGCACGTATCTCACCGGGCTGAATCCGGTCATGCCCCTGTACTTCAGGCGGAACATTCCGCACAGGTATTCCCGGTTCCATTACTCTGTTTTTACCGATCGGTGACTCAATTCCGGAATCCTTGTTTTGTCCTGCGGAATTCTGTACTTCATCATGAGTACAGGAGTGCATCTCACACACCCCACCAGATGGTTCCGCGAGACCTAATTTTCCAGAATATATCCTGTCACTGGTACAGCTATGGGTAAGGGAACCGGCAATTCCGGAATCAGTCCCTGTACAATGGGATTCATCCATGCGGAAATGTTCCGTGTTCCTGCGGCCTGTTTCCGTAGTCTGCCCGTCGTTTCCGGACGGGTCCTTCCTGAGCCAAACACTCCCGCCGCTGCACCAGGAACGGAACAACGCTTCATCAAAAGTATAGGCATTCGTCCTTCTCCGCATCGAGATCCCGGTATTATTCTCATCGCACACCACCGTCCGGTCGGTATAGGCAATCGCCGGGCATTTCTCAAGCAGGCCGGAATATGCGTACCCACGCGAGATATAGCCGTGCATCGTCCGGTAGACAACCCCGTTTGAGAGGCCCGTCGCCTTCTGGAGCATCGAGGTCGTGAACTCCGGCCAGCTGTGCCGGGCGATGACATCGACCAGGTCCGATTCTTTCTTCGTCAGCTTCGTGGTCTGGCCACCGGCCGATCCGTTGAGCAGGTCGAACAACCTGACAGCAGCGGAGAAATCTTCAAGGGTTGCAGTAATGCAGGAAATACAACCTACATTTATTGATTCACGCTGCATGAACCGGAGGAGGGCATGGGCCTTGATCAGGTCGAGCAACATCCCTGAATTCCGCCTGTTACTCCTCGACTGGAATTCAATCTGTTCCGAGAACGGCACCCTCACATATAGCCGCTGGCGTCCCAGCACCTCCCACATCGCACGACATACTGCGAGTTCCGGCCGTTCAACCTCGTTTGCAACAGGAAAATCAGAGTCCTTCGCAAGGATGCAGGCCAGAACGCGGTCGTCCTGATCGGCCGTGTCGTCGATCCAGCAGGTCAGCATCCGGTTGAACACCTGGTCGTCCCCGCTGCCTTCGACCTTCGCCACCCACCAGGTACATCGCTCAGGGATCGTGCAGACCTGGGGCTTCCGGTCCTTGTTCACCGTCCGGTACTCGAACGGCTCGTTGAACGAGGTGGTTACCCCCTTGAGGACCTCCTGCATCTCCTCGGAAAGTGTTGTATCATCGAGCACGATCACCATCCCCGGAACCAGGTTTTCGAGATAGAAGAGTGCCTTGTTACTCATCCTGCCAGAGAGCCTGAAACGTTGCGGGACCTGCAGGAGCATTTTTGAAAATGCATGGCTCTTCCCCTTCCCACTCTCACCCGTGACCGAGACATGAAGCCCGACCGTATTGATAACCGACCGGCTCGCAAGGGACATGACCAGGCACGCTGCGACGGTCTCGTCCCCGACGTGGTCGAGTGCAAACGTATTCAGCATCGCCTGGAGCGGGTCGCCATACTGAAGTACTGCCACCGCTTCCTGCATCCCGGGTAGGTCATGAAGTCCCGGGACTGGTGATGGAGGGATTGGCGGGGACTGGTAAGGGGTGACCTTTTTCATCGGAATCTTCGGTTCAACCATTTCCCGGAGTTCCGGCCACCGTTGCTCCCCTCCACCGCAGGACGCATGATGACACCCGGAGTAGATCGCCCCGTTACCGAACTGGATGGCAAATGCACCATCTTTGTGGTCGCCTGAAAACGGGCACTGTTGAAATGTGAACAACGTCCCGCCCTGGTATGGCTTCCCGGATGAGACTCCGAAATTATGCTCATGTAACCATGTTCCAAGGTCAGGAAGCCTGCCGTGTCCTCGTACACCGCTGGTCCCGCCACGGGTATTGACCGGGGCAACCGGCAGGCATTCCACCAGTTGCATGAGCAATGTATCTCCCGCTTCATCTGCCCCAACCGGGAGAGACCGGACCATGGCCCGACGGTGAGGACGGTCAGACGTATTGTCACCCTTCCTGCACATCGTGCCGTAAAGTTTCCAGATCCTTGCCGGGTTATGGACGGTCGTATCGATGGTGCTTTCAGGATCGTCGAACATCGCTGCGAGCACTTCCAGGCACTTCTTTACCAGCTCCCGGGACGCCTCGTTGTTCGGCAGGTCAATTCGGTACAACAGGTGGGCACCGTTCCCGCTGCCGGCAACAACCGGGGCCGGCCACCCGAGGTCGCCGAGGTACACCGCGATCCGGTCCGCTTTCGCCATCGCGGCATTATGCTCTGACTCTGTTGATGATACCCCGGAAGGCCGTACGGGGTCAATATCAACTGGCAGCCAGCGACGACGCATGATATCAGCATCCGCCGTGGTCGTATCTTTTTTCGAAAGACGCATCTTGATCCGGTTTGCACGCCTTGAGAGCAGGGCAGGGTTCACCTCGTTCAGGGTAACATAAATCCCCTGCACCCCCGGCAGGGTATCGAGCGGACTGACCGCCTTTACCAGCGCTGCCGGGTCATTAAAGTACCCCGAGGCCACCCCGTCGTCGGTAATAGCCCGGACTTCTATGAGCTGCCCTGGTTTGAAAAGAACCGACAGGGCATCCGTCATCGCCTTCATTACGGGAATAACTAGCGGACAGGGCTTATTCATGGCGCCCTGCCCCCATAATACCCCCCGGTAATACATCGTACATATGCCAGCCTTCGTGGTCGACATAGATCCAGAGCTGTACCTTTGCGCCCGGTGGGGCCGGCGTCCTCTGGAGGAGCCGGATTACACCCCCGAAATGAATTGTCACGGTCCGTACCGACTCGATCTTTGACCGCCACCGGCGGGTCTTCACGAGGAGCACATGGTCAGGGGACCACGCAACAAGGTCAACCGGTGTCTGGGAACCTGCCGACCGGACGACAAAATAGCCCTGCCGGAGGAGCAGATTCCTTGCGATAAAATCCACTTCATGAGGCCTCGTATGCCCGGGCTCTGTCATCGGTCCACCACCTCCGGGGACTCAGGTATCCGTGCCAGTTCTGCGACCGGCCGTAACCCCGTTGATACGTCAACGAATACCCCTCGTGGGAGTAGCCAGCATGAAAGGCCGGAATGGAATTCTATCGCTTTCCCGGCCCGGTTAGGGGTGATAAAGGAGCTGGCATCAATAATGCCGCCCGGTAACCGGAGTGGGATGGTACTGCCCCAGAAGAGCAGGCTCCTGACCTCCTTCGGGGAGAGCGTGAAGGTGTTACTGCCAATTAATACGATCAGGTACCCTTCGGTTGCGGTATGGATTGTAGCCGTGCAGGTCATGGAGATCACCCGGACCGCCATAAAAAGGATGATAACCCGTAAGTTACCAGACTAGTATTGCTCCCCTGTTCCATGGCCGTGGTAGGTTTATGTGCAGCGGGGGCACTTGGTTTTTGTATCATTACCTCTCCTCCTGTTTTGGAGGGAATCGTATTCCTGTGAAAAATTCACCGGTACTGCCAAAACCCGTCCGCTTTTCAAAAGCAGTCAGGAAAGGACCTGGAATTGTTGTTTGTTGCATTTCTTTCTCCTGGCGGAATCGGAATGATCCGTCTGCCGCCACAAAATGGATGGTTTGAGACCAATCTAAAGGTTGAGCAGAGCGATTGAAAGTGAATGAACTATCAGCAATAGTAATATCATGGATTGAATATGAGCTGTTAGTTAAGCACATTAAGGGAATATAGGGGTTATTTTGGTGGAGGAAGAGGTTCACGGCGGATTAAAGTTTAACCTGTCCGAGCTTGCCGGGGCATTGGGAGATTTCGGGACGATTCTACCCCTGATGTTTGCTGTTGCCCTTGTGTGCCATCTCAACCTCGGGATTATTCTTCTCTTCTTCGGAATCTGGTTCATTTTTACCGGGTTTTACTATCGCCTGCCGATCCCCGTAGAGCCGATGAAAGTGATTGCCGTTGTGGCGATTTCAAGTCTCCTCGCCGGGCCAGAAATTGCAGCCGCCGGTATCCTCCTTGGCCTCCTCTTTTTCTTCCTTGGTTTTGGCAAATGGATGTACTATATTGGAAAATATATCCCGAACGCAGTAATCAGGGGTATACAGCTGGGCCTGGCCCTGTTACTCCTCAAATCTGCGGGGGCCTTTATGTTTGAGGCCCCGGGATTCTTTGTGTTCGGAATTGCCGTCATTCTGCTCGTATTCCTGCTTTCTTACCTTGGAAAGATCCCGGACCTCTCTGCTCTGATACTACTTGTTGCTGCGGTTATAATTGGTATCTTCATACACGGAGTTCCTGATATTTACATAATCAATATCCCGGGACTGGTAATCCCATCGTTCGCCGACTATATTGCATCAATCCCTGAACTTGTCCTCCCCCAGGCTGTAATCACTATCACGAATGCGATCCTGGCCACTTCTCTTCTTACCAGGGACATGTTTTCCCGCGAAATACCACCGGAGAGACTTTCAAAAACAATCGGCGTCATGAATATAATTTCCGCCCCGTTCGGTGGATTTCCCATGTGTCATGGGGCAGGAGGCCTTGCGGCCCAGTACCGGTTCGGTGCAAGGACCGGGGGTTCGAATATCTTTGCAGGGATTATACTCCTCGTCATTGCAGCATTTTTTGCCAGTCCCGGTATACAGGAACTGATATCCCCGGGGATTTATGGGGCACTCCTTGTCTTTGTCGCTATCGAGATGGGAAAGCACGGGTTAAAAACAGACTCCCTGCCAGTCACCGTCGTCACGGGAGTCCTTGCATTACTCTCTGTCGTAGGTGGATTCATTGCCGGGATGGTCCTCGCGTACCTGATGAAATGGAACAGGGAGAGGAAACAAAAGGGGAAAGATATCACACCACCCCTGGCGCCATAAAAAAACTGTTCGCTTAACATTTTTATCTGGTTAAGTAGTAGTATAGAGGAAGAACCGGACGTGACCATATGGATAATGAGCTACCAATACAATCATCCAGTGACCAGTGTTTTGATACTATCGACTGGATTAACGTCTGGAAGGAGAGGAAATTCCGGCAGCTCGCAACACCGCACTACCAGAACAGTATCGATTTCTGGTCTGACGAAGAGAATGTCAGGCGCCTGTATCTCTACGACAAGAAAGGGAGAGCAACGCTTGTCATGGAGCAACTGGGTGGCATAAAGATCTACCCGGGTGCAAAGGTCCTTGATATCGGTGCCGGGCCGGGCACTCTTGCAGTACCGCTCGCACGAAGGGGCTGTAAGGTCACCGTAGTTGAGCCTTCACCAATGATGGTGTCCGCACTAAGAGATTACCAGGCTTCAGAGCAGGTGGAGGATATCCGCATTATTGAGAAGAAATGGGAAGATGTGACGATCGAAGAGCTGGGGGGGCCGTTTGATATTGTTATTGCATCATATTCGCTCTCGATGGTGGATATCGGAGAGGCGGTTCGTAAAATGGGTACCGTCTGTTCAGGTACGGTCTACCTGTTCTGGTTCTTAAAGCCGTCACCATCTTCGGAGATCCTCCATCATCTCTGGCCAAAAGTCCATGGAGTCCCATACTATTACGAGCCGAAGGCGGACTGTCTTTTTATGGCCCTTCTCCAGATGGGGATTTATCCGAATTTTGAAGTCTTGAAATCTGACCACAGGCACCGCTATCCAACGATTGGGGATGCAACTGCAGATTTTCACCGGCGCATGGACTGCACTGACGAACACCAGGATAAAATTATCCGGGACTATCTCCGCACAAAGTTATCCATGATCGGGACTGAGTTCCAGCTCAGGGGTTCATCGTACGGGGCAAAGATCTGGTGGACAAAGGACCATTAATCACCGGGGGTCCCTACGTCCAGGTCAGGAGACGGGAACCTTCTTTCAATAGGAATTCCACACGTAAAACCCAACTTTCATATGGCAAAAAATCCGGAAATCATCTCATTCAGGATTGGAATCTACATAACACGTGATTTTTCTGATTGACCATGAAACAAACTATGAAACCAGAATCACTCACTATTATCGGCACAATCAGTTCACCATGGAAATCAGCTGAAGGTATGCCTATTCAACCTACAGGAGCGATGGGCGTCAAGGGACGTGTTGATATTAACGAGGAATACCGCCCGGGGCTCTTTGACCTTGCAGGGTTCTCACGCATCATTCTGATCTACCTGTTCCACCAGTCAACCGGGTACGACCTGACGGTAACCCCGTTTCTTGATACCAGGCCCCACGGGGTATTTGCAACACGGGCACCGAGACGTCCCAGCCAAATAGGGTTATCCGTGGTCAGGCTGCTCAGTGTTGATGGATCAGGGATAGAGATCGCAGATATCGACATCCTGGACGGGACTCCCATCCTGGATATAAAACCATATATCCCGGAAATTGATTCATACCCTGGTGAAAAAACAGGCTGGCTTCCAGAAGCAGGGAGTATGGCTACGTCCCGGGCAGATCGCAGGTTTGCCGACCGCTGATAAAAAGGATGCAAATGTTCTGCCAAATCTGATGGAGACCCGGCCAGGGAACCCGGGGTTTCATCTTCCGGTATACCTGGCCGGAACCTTCCAAAACGTAACCAGACTTAACAATTCCCTTGTGAAAGGTTATGCAGGAATAATCCATGCGGATTTCTCCCGGAAACCTATGAAGAGCTGGAGCGGGGATCACGATGATCGCTTTGGCCCTGGCTATACTGCCTGCCGGACCATAAAGATACAGATTTGATTACCCTGTGCCGCAAAAACCCCCAATGCGGCATTCTAGTGTTACGACCGATCGAATAAAAATATGTTGTTTTTAGTTAATGTTAATAATATTTAGTTAATAGGAGTGGTGAATGCCTGAATGTATCATTCGGCACGAATCACGGTCCCGACTTTTTCACCCTTCAGGAGTTTCGGAAGATTTCCCGGGACATGCCCGTTGATGATATGCACTTCCCTGACATTCCTTGCATCCGGGAGAAGACTTACGATCATGGGTTCGAGGACCATGTCATCCAGGTCCATGGCAAGGAGTTCCTTTGCCGTGATATCGGCAATGAATTCAGCATCTGGATTTGTATACGGGTTTTCTGAATAAAGCCCATTCACATTCTTCAATAAGATACAGCGTTTTGCTCCAACAACTTCGGCAGCGAGAAATGCTCCGGTATCAGTCCGGTGGGGAGGAATGGCCCCGTGTTCACCCGGGTGCTCGTATAACCCGTACGGCGGGGTGCCGTGCATCACCGGTAATGCACCAAGGAAAATCTGCGTCGGTAACTCGAGGAGGTCTGCCGTGTGGATACGGACACCATGCCAGGGGGCCAGCAGGATCGAGACCATGATCGCGTTCTGTTCGGATATTTTTCCCGCAAGTTCGGCGAGCACACCGGTGGGCATCCCGAGGTCAAGCCCGATATCCAGGATATGGCGCGCCCTGACTCCCCCACCGGTAACAACCAACATCTGGTTATCTTTCGAAAGCCCCCCTATCTCACGTACCAGGGGAAGGAGGACCTCGCGGCCGTAGTCGATGATGCCATGTCCTCCAATTTTTACGACATTGAGTTCAGGCATTAACCTGAGCCTCGGGCGGTCACGGTACGCGGCAAGAAGGCTTCTTCGTGAGAGGGTTTCCCCTTTTAATGTATTGTCAAGTTCAAATCTTCGGTGCATAGAATCACGATATGTTTATATTCCAGTGTAGTTAATAATATGAGTGATAAACCAGTTGGTATATCAGCAGGTGCAGAATATGTTAAAGATCTATGTACGAGAACGCCAGAAGGTTGGCGAAGGTGTAAAACAGCCGAAATACCGGATAGTCGCGGTAACGGGCGGACAGTTACAGATCGAGGCGACCCATTTCCGCAAGGTCGAGATCGAGCAGATCGCAAAGGATGTAGGTGCCCAGGTTATCTACATGGAACCGGTACCAGAAGACGAGAAGCATAAATTCGAACACTAATACTTTTTTTCATCGCCGGTATGGCAACAGAAGCAGAATAACGCCTGATGGTGTATCTGGATAATACATCCGCGGGTCCGGTACCTCCCGGCCATGTCATCATGAAATGAATGGAGTCACATCCGGGTGAGCAAGTCTTAATGGCAGTTAATCAGAATATATAATCACAATATCATGGCACAGGCGCTTTCTATCGATATCCTTTTTGACGCGGCCATCAGGATACAGGTCCTGCACGACCGGAATATTTCGGTCTCGTTCTCGGAACGACAAATCCAGGTGAAATTTCCGACAACGCGGAGACTGGCAGAGTTTCTTGAAGTGCCACATTACTATGTCCTCCCTTACTTTGCCATGATGGAACAGGAAGAGCTGGTCACACGGGCAGAACGGGTAGGTATTCTCACTACCATGAAAGGGACAAAAATTCTCGTAGGTTTGATGAAAACCCATTACCGGCCGGAGGCGGAGAAAATCCTCGGACCTGAATTGTTCAATGATATTATCAATGCATTATCCCGCTACGGGGATCCATAGATACCCACCCTCTGCAATGCCCAATGTCAATACAGTTTAATGTACATCACCGGAAATTACCAGAATATTCATTACTTTCCAGAACAAATGCCAGATAGCGGGAATTGAGTATTTTTACTATTCCGGGCAATTCTCAAACGGCAAACCCGGACCAGGAGGGGTATGTTGCATGAACGATATTATTGATGGATTTACCCAGGCAATCCAGCTGATCGTTACCCTGAACCCTGAGGTGATGGAGATCGCGATGAGGACCCTCATGATATCCCTCACCGCCACGCTCCTTGCATCACTGGTGGCCATCCCGCTCGGGTGGTGGATCCATTTTCATGAGTTTTCCGGCAAGCGTGTGGTCATTAACATCATCCAGACCCTGTATGCAGTACCCACCGTGCTTGTAGGTCTTTTTGTCTACCTGCTCATCTCGAGTTCCGGCCCGCTCGGTATGCTCGGGCTCCTCTTCACACCGGCAGGGATGATACTGGCCCAGATGCTCCTCGTCATTCCGATGATGATCGGTCTTACCATTACCGCGTTTTCCGGTGTCGACCGGACCGTCGTAGACACCATCACATCACTTGGCGCAACCGGGTACCAGTCCATGGTTGCGGTTATTAAAGAGGTCAGGTTTGCGGTGTTTGCAGCAGTTATCCTCGGGTTCGGACGGGCAATATCCGAAGTCGGGGCAGCAATGATGATTGGTGGCAACATCAGGGGATACACCCGGGTGCTTACGACCAGCATCGCCCTTGAGACCTCGATGGGGAACCTCCCGCTCTCAATCGCACTCGGCCTGATTCTCCTCAGTATCGCCCTTGTTATCACAGTGATTCTGAACATCGTCCAGCAGAGGAGCAGGACATGATCGAGATCACCGGGCTTTGCAGGAAGGTTGGCGACCGGGTGCTGGTAAAAGATGTAAACATCACCATCCCCGATGGGATGATATTTGGGGTCATCGGACCAAGCGGGTCAGGGAAGACTACCCTGATGAGGATGATAGACCTCCTGGACAATCCTACCAGGGGATCCATCGTAATCAACGGTACCCGGGCAACAAGGGATAAGAAACAGCAGCTTGAACTCAGGCGGAAAATGGGAATGGTCTTCCAGAAACCGATAGTCCTCTCCACCACGGTATTTGAGAATGTTTCATACGGGCTCCGGTTCCGGGGCGTGAAAGGAGAGGAACTGAAGTCAAGGATATTAGAAGCGATTGACCTGGTAGGTTTATCCGGCTACGAGGACCGTTATGCCCCTACCCTCTCCGGGGGGGAGATGCAACGGGTTGCAATTGCCCGTTCAATGGTCACCCGACCAGAGGTGCTCCTCCTTGATGAACCGACTGCAAATCTCGACCCGGCCTCGACCGAAAAGATCGAGGAACTTATCAGGGCAATTAATTCCCGGTTTGGGACCACGATCATCATCTCAACCCATGACCTTGACCAGGGCCAGCATATTGCCCACCGGATTGCCGTGGTAATAGGGGGCATGATCACCCAGGCAGGGACCCCGGAAGAGGTCTTTCACCGGCCGTTGAACAGCGAGATCGCGAAGTTTGTCGGGCTTGAAAATGTTATCGGGGGGACAGTGACAAAAGCTGAGGACGGACTTGCAGCAATTTCCATTCATGGGACTGGGATCGAGGCTGTGACAAAAGAGGAGGTTGGAAACCGGGTATTTATCAGTATTCATCCGGATGACATCACGCTTCATAGCGGACAGGGTATTGAAAAAAATACAACCAGTGCCAGGAACTGTATTATGGGGACGGTCACGGTTACCACGCTGAGTGGCCCTTTTGTCCTCGTTACCCTGGACTGCGGGTTCCCGCTGAAGGTCATCGTCACCAGGAGGTCGGTGGAAGACCTGGGGATCCAGCCCGGGAAGGAGATGCAGGCCTGTTTCAAGGCGTCAGCTGTGCACGTTATGAAGAGCTAATGCGACTACTCTGAGGAAACCCTTCGTAATGTTAAAACATGAAGCGGGACGCATAGACAGGAGGGAGGTTCACCCCAACATGTCTCACCCCTGATAAGATATCCTTTAGGCGGGGTTCAACGGTAGAATTCCTGATAATTTCAGAGATTCGGGAGACCATTCCCAATCCAAACCGGGGTCGCCAAAGCGGCGCGGCGAAGTACTGTGGCGTGAGTGAATTTTTGGAATAACCTTGGATCTATAAGATAAATTTCAGAGCATTTCAACCGGGTAATTCAATTCCTTTTCCCAGTCCATTTTCTCACATTTTGCCTGTCCTGTACCAATCATATCCTATTAATGGGGCTGACAACGAATATTATTCAATATGCGGTGTATCACTCTCGCGAGCGGCAGCAAGGGTAATTGTACGTACATCGAAGGTGAGAGCGGGGCCATTCTCATCGATGCAGGGCTCTCAATCAAAGAGACGCTCCGGAGGCTCACGGAAGCCGGGGGGAGCCAGGATATGATCAGGGCAATCCTCGTCACCC
Source organism: uncultured Methanomicrobiales archaeon (assembly GCA_903828975.1). Classification (GTDB taxonomy): domain Archaea; phylum Halobacteriota; class Methanomicrobia; order Methanomicrobiales; family Methanospirillaceae; genus CAIKOD01. The sequence goes on from CAIKOD010000021.1 coordinate 27,751, forward strand.
ACGAACATGGTGACCATATGAAGGGGCTTGCACCGCTTGCAAGGAGACTGGATGTCCCGGTGTATGCGACTGAAGGGACGCTCTATTCGTTCCTGACGAGAAAAATCCCGGAGAGAAAACCGGTGCATTATACCACGCTCAGCTATCATGAACCGTTTAGCCTGGATGAATTTACCGTTGAGGCATTCCCGACATCCCATGATGCACGGGAGCCGTGCGGTTACCTGGTCACTTCCGGCGATACCAGGCTCGGGTACTGCACGGATACCGGGATCGTTACAGAACGGATGATGGTATACCTGAAACGGTCGGATGCGATCGTTCTCGAGAGCAACCACTGCCCTGAAATGCTCCGCACCGGGCCCTACCCTGAAATGCTGAAACGGAGGATCCGGTCGAAAAACGGCCACCTTTCGAATACCCAGGCATCAGAATGTATCAAGACACTTGGCCAGGATATAACACATATCCGGCTTGCGCATTTAAGCGAGGTCAATAATACACCAGATATTGCCTTAAAAAACGGGAGAACGGGCCTTGGATTATTCATCAGCGATACCATGCTTACCGTGGCATCAGAGATCGGGCCTTCCCCCTGCTGGTCAGATGAAATAACACTCTGATGATCAAATCCGACTGCCTGGATACCAATAACCGGGTGATGCTGAATTTTCAATCAGTCTTCATTTTCAGAATTTTCATGCAGTAGAGGTCAAGAGAATCAAGGAGAGCTTTTCTCGCCGCCTTTGCCCGTTTTTCCTCGCCTGAAAAGGCATCTTCCGTGGCATATTCTATCAGTATGAGGTAATGACTTTTCGGGAGGGCCCGGTTCCTGATCTCCTCGAGACATGCATAGGTCTCGGTCTTTTTTCCTGCGACAAGTTCGAATTCAAAATCGAGAAGCGCGAGGACATTGGAGGGCATCTTTTTTCCAACCGCGATCTTCCGGAAACTGCTGTAGGCAGAGTTCTGCGAAGAGATTATTGAAAGCTGCATCCCATAATAAACAGGTTCCAGTTCATCAGGGTGCTGCTGCATCATCTGCCTTACTACCGCCGTTGCCCCGCTTGCATCACGGATCTCAATTTTATAGTGATACAGGTCACGGAGGAAGAACATATCACTGAAGTACCGTTCTGATGCAATCTTCAGGAGCTCCCCCCTCATATCCCTGTTACCATCTTTCCTGGCCTTTTCGAGGCCGATTTTTAAGAACTCCACTTCAGCAGGGAACCAGTCTACTGAAAGCCGGAGCATGTACCAGAAAATCTTGTTGATTTTCAGCTCCTGGAGCACGTGGGGGAATTTCAGCCGGTTCACCGGGGGACAAAGACGTACCATCTCAATCATCTGTTCCCTTGCAGCGAGTGCTTTTTCGCTTGGCCTCCGGTTATGGGCAGGTATTCCGTCTTCTTTGAGGTGCTCCTCAGAGAGGGCATAATAACAGTAGGAGATAGCGGTACAGATGATCGCGTCGGTTGTCCGGTATTTGGTAAGGACCTCTGCAGCCTGGTTATACTTTCCAAGATCGATCAATTTGAAACCAAGGATGATATCAAAAATCATCCGGCCGCTCTGCCGTTTCCTCATCCGGACTGCGTGGGAAAAAAGGCGCTCGACATACTCGATCTCACCGGAACGCTTACTCACTTCCAGCACTTTCATCGTTACATCATCGATCAGGCGGTCGTGTGCTTCATCGCTGATACCCCGGAACGAATTCTCTATGATAGACATGACATGCCCGTAAAAAACCGGGAGGTTCGAATCAATCTTGTCGGCATTCTTCTCGACATATTCCGATAATTCTTTCTTCACCTGGGCAATTCTGACGTCGAGAACCGCATCAGGCTGCCACTCTTCTTCCATAGGGTACCTTTGACATTTCAGACTATAATAATTTTTAGAAGATGGCCGGGATTTAACAAACAGGCAATGATTCCACCATATTATTCCACTACTCACCGGTGGGAACTCTTATCCGGGACAAGGGACAATTATTTGTCAGACGAATGGGTCTTTCCATGCTCTTCCGGGAATTTTCTGCCATCTGTGAACAACTTGAGGGAATTTCAGGTCGTCTCGAGATGATCGACCTGATCAGCCGGCGGCTCCCGTCACTTTCTGACGAGGAACTGCCGGTCTTCGTGCGGTTCATCATGGGCCGCATATTCCCGGACTGGAGCCCGTTGAAGCTTGGGATTGGTCCAAGCCTCCTCTACGAAGGGGTCGCCTATGTTGTTGGTACAAAGAGGGAATCTGTTATTGAGACCATCAACAGGACGGGTGAGGTAGGAAAGGCAGTAGAACTCCTTCTAGCCGGTAAAGAACAGACTTCCTTTTTTTCCGAAGAACTCGATCTTGTCACGGTCTATTGTGAGTTCGAAAAAATCGCGGATACCGGGGGAAAGAAATCGCAACGGGAAAAACTGCTGGGCGTCCGGAAGCTCCTTGCAAATGCAACACCCCTCGAGGGGCGTTACCTCGCCCGGATCATGCTGGAAGACCTGCGGATCGGCATAGGGGAGGGGAATATCAGGGAAGCAGTTGCCAGGGCATTCGGGATTGATTCCGCCGTTGTTGAACATGCCGTGCAGGCCTTAAACGATCTCGGGTATGTTGCGCAGCTCGCAAAGACCGGGGAGGCCGCCCTCCGGGACGTCCACATATCCCCGTTCCGACCGGTAAAGATGATGCTCGCCCAGCAGGGGTCAATTATGTCAGCAATCGAAGAAAACGGGACAATCGCAGCAGAATACAAATATGACGGGAGCAGGTTCCAGTTTCATCGGCGGGGCGGCCTTTCCCGGCTATATTCCCGGAAACTTGAGGACGTGACAAATGCCCTCCCGGATGTGATCGCCATCCTGAACGGGTCAACAGACCATGATATCATCCTCGACGGGGAGGTAATTGCTATAAAAGAGGGAAAACCTCTCCCATTCCAGGCAGTGCTCCGCAGGTTCCGCAGGAAACACGGGATTTCTGAAATGCAGGAGGAGGTGAAACTCGTCCCGAATGTATTCGATATCCTCTACCTCGACGGCGAGACCCTGATCGACCTCCCGTTATCAGAGAGGAGGAAGCGTCTTGACAGGGCTGTCAGCAGTCATGTCGCACCGCAGCTCGTAAGCGGTGACCCGGTGGTTGTTGAAGAGTTCTACCATGCTGCCCTTGATGAGGGACATGAGGGGATTATGATCAAGGCTACGCGATCTCCCTATACACCCGGGATGAGGGGGAAGAACTGGTTGAAGGTCAAGCCTGAAGTAGACACCCTCGACCTTGCCGTTGTCGGTGCCGAATGGGGGGAGGGAAAACGGGCCCATTATTTTGGTTCCTTCCTCCTTGCATGCCAGGAGAATGGTGAGCTCATCACCCTCTCAAAAGTAGCTACCGGGTTTTCGGACGAGCAGCTTGCAGAGGTATATGACCTGCTCCATGACCGGATCATCTCCCAGTCCGGAAAAGAGGTGCGTTTTGAACCGGGACTTGTCTTCGAGGTCGGTTACTCAGAGCTCCAGGTAAGTCCGAACTACCCGGCAGGATTTGCATTGCGTTTCCCCCGGTTCGTCCGGATCAGGGATGACAAGGACATTACTGATATAGAAACACTGGGGGGCATCAGGGAACGGTACCAGCGGCAGCCAAATAGTTAAAGGAACGGCAGATATGAAAAACTCCGGCAAAACAATCTGAAAGGCCACTTTTTTCATGCTCATCTATGAGCCAGAGGCTCATAGCATGCTTTGTTAAAACTCTTTCAAATCTATCTTACGGATTGGTAATTCCAAAATTTCGTCACGCTCCCGGGGCTCATGGCCCGCCGCTGTGGCGACCCTGGTTGGGATAGGTATTAATCTTGTAAATCTCTGAAATTTTCTTGAATGCCCCCATTAAACCCTGCCAATGAATATCTTATCGGGGGTGGGGCAGGGAGGGGGTGAAAACCCCTCCTGTCAACGTATTCCCTCTTTTTTTAAATATGCAGGGTTTCAACAAAGCCAAAGGAACGTTTTTAATATCAGGCAGGGCCAGGCATTCCGATGGTATAGAACCTCTTTTCAGGTCCTGAAATCAAAGAGTGCCCTCTGGTTACGAATTTCGGGAAGAAGGGTGCTGTATCCTTCCCAACCGGTAAAACCTGATGCAATACCAGCCCTCATTACTGCCTGATCAACGGTCTCACACGGGATACCAGGTTGCCTCAAGGCACCCCTCGTTGCTTCCCTAATCACCCAGGTCCCAAGCGGTGCCCAGTATTCAGCTGAAACACACCTGATAACGATAACTCTCGCACACTTCCTGGTTGCTTCCAGGTATTCAGCTACCGCGAGCCTTGCAGAATAATAAGCACCACTTATCGGGGAGTACCCCTTCTTCTTCATCCCCTCCCGGTCAACGGTGATACTTTCAGAATCCCCTGACCAGAGGCTCTGTGGTTCCCACCGTTCAATCATCTCATAACGCCAGTCACCCGGCAGTAACACCACGACAATCCGGTTGGCATAGAGGTCATTCGAGAATACCCGGATATGATCAACCGGCGTGTAACGTGCAATCTTTTGTTTCAGGGCAGAGGAGACAGCGTCATCAACCGCCGTTATCGACCACCGTGTCGGGACGACCTTCCGTCGCCTGCCAATTAACCCACCGGACATCAGGTGGCTTATCTGGTATACATCAATACCGGACCGATGGAGTTCGGAGCAGGCACCATTCGCTCCCAGGTCGGTATCAGATGTGACCCGGTCAACGGAAGGATCGACTTTAGGGTTATCGATCACCTTCATCTTCTCAAGACTGCCGGACAGCCCGACAGGGGCAACCGTGCCGTCAAACGTCAGGTCAAAAGATACCGGACGGGTGAACCTGACTTCAACATCAAGCGGGACACTCGAAATCGCCAGTTCCTGGAGGGCCGGAAGGTAGGGGGCCACAGGGGATACTCCCCTGATTGTCCGGGCCCTGATATCCACGATATCATCAATCCCAAGCCCGGATGCTACCCATGACGGGGGGTCATCCGCATCGTTAATCAAGAGAGGGCCCCCGGTAACCCTCGGGTACCCGTACGAACCGATAAAAAGTGAAGGTGAAGCCCCCATGAACTCCTGCCTGGGAACAGTCCGTACCTGGGCATGGAACCGTTTCATCACCGGGCAATGGGGGAGTCCGCACATTCCCTTTCCCTTACAGGTCGCACACATCATCGTGGGTATTCCTCCGGATACACAACAGTCCCCCGGTCACCAATAGCAGATACCTGCGCTTTGACCCATGTATCCCATTCTACAGGTCCGTTTGGAATATTTTTAGCAATTTCACGCCCAAGATCATCATCACGACCGGACTTCACCATGACCACCACTGAACCAGGCGCAAACTTCGGTGCTATTACCCCGTCTGCGTCACCATCGACAATACCGAACACCGGGATACCCCGGTGCGCACAGATATGCCCGCAGACCGAGGTGGTATCGTCACCAATGGCGAGCACTCCTGCGACGTCTTCATCCAGGTTCTGGTACAGCCCATGACCGCAATGGTCTATTACAATCACGCGGCCTACCGCCGTGCCTCTATGTTTCTCATACGGGCCACCATGATTCCGGCGCCTGACAACCCCGCTCTTACACCATGCCCCGACAGGTGACACCGGACCGAGACGGGCAAGTTTCTCAAATCCATGAATTTTCGGACGCAACCCGGATACTGGTTCAATCCTGCCATCCAGGCCCCTGATTACGACGGTGGCTGCGGTGGCAGTCCCGATTACAAGACCGTTTACAAAGACCGGCTCACCGGGGATGCAGCCGCGAATTTCCCGCAGACCTTCCACTTCCACTTCCGGAAGGGCACTACACCGCTCAACCGGAAAGCAGGTTGCACGGGATAAAAAATCTGCAAGCCCGGGGTCTGCATCGTTCCAGGCATAGATCGTCCGGTCACTGCACTCGAGATGGACGAGTCCCGCCGGGAGCAGTCTCCCGGCAATAATCCGGCCAAAAATTTGCCCCGATTCACGGGTCTTGCCACAGTTTGCGAGAAACGCAGGGACTTCCAGGTCGCGGAGGACATATGAAGGTGGCTGTCCGGCGAACTCAAGGGGGAGACCTGATTCCTCGGCAGCGGTCCGGGCCATGATCCCGGAAACAATCGTCCTTCCAGGCCGGATATTCTCTATCAGCCACCGGACGTAGCCGAGGTCAAAGATATCGGGACCATGTACGACCATTACAGGGGGATTTGTCAGCACCGCGGTTCACCACCAGCGAACATTGTACAGGTATCGCTCCCGTGTATCAGTACCCTCCCGGATCAGCCCGCAAGGGTCGGGTGGGAAGTACTACCCCCGACAACAAAAGCAATAATCACATGCAGGTCAACCTACTATAGTAATTTATTGCCGGATTGCGAGACTATGATGACAGAATGGAACGATCGAAGGGTACTGATTACCGGTGCGGGAGGGTTTGCGGGCCCGTACCTCGCCCGCTACCTCCTCGACCAGGGTGCCCGTGTCCATGGTCTGGTGAGAAAACCCATTAAAGATGACCTCCACCAGAATACAGCCGGCTCGCGGGGTGCATCAGGGATGATACAGGTCATCGGGGATCTTGATAATCCTGCAAGTCTGGAAGACGCGATTGAAGCTGCGGACCCGGAAGTAGTCTTTCACCTTGCAGCCCAGTCATCTGTGGCGAAGTCATTTACCGATCCGCTTGGGACGATGCAGACGAATTGTATCGGGACCAATAACCTCCTTGAAGCGGTAAGGAACGGCGATGGTGACCCGGTCGTGGTGTTTGCAGGCTCTTCTGATGAATATGGACTGGTGGTGAGCTCCCCGCAACAATATGAGCAACAAAAAAAGCACTATGGCATAATCTTCCCGGAACCAGTAATCCCAGAAGTACCAATCTCTGAAACAAACCCGCTCAGGCCAATGTCCCCCTACGCGGTAAGCAAGGTCTTCGGGGACCACCTGACAAGGAACTATTTTCATAGCTATGGCGTAAAAACGGTAGTTTCACGCACATTCAACCACGAAGGTGCAGGGCGCGGGGTTATGTTTGTGACCGCAGTTATCGCACGACAGGTAGCACAGCTGGTTGCAGGTGAAACCGGTTCCCTCTCGATTGGCAATGTCAATGCGTTCCGGGACTGGTCCCATATCGACGACGCCATCCGTGGTTACTGTATTCTTGCCACAAAGGGAGTCTATGGTGATGTCTATAACCTCGGTACAATGCGGACCACCTCGGTATTGTCGTACCTTCTCATGAGTCTCGAGACTGCAGGATACCCGGTGCAGCAGGTAGAAGCATCAAATGGTGGTAAGGTCATCAAGGACCCGACGAAAACCGATATCACACCCATGTTTGGTATCCGGTTCCCCAAGACAAAACTTGACAGGATGCTCCTTTCAGGGGAGGTGGAATACCTGCTTGAAGATGGCGGCATCACAATCCGGACAGCGAAAGGGACGGTCCCTGTTATATTCGACCCGGCGAAGTTCCGGCCTGCAGAAGTACCGATCCTGCTCGCAGATACCCGGAAAATAGAAAAAATTGGGTTCCGGGTATCATACAGCGTCGAAGATATTATCCGGGACCAGCTCGCATTTTTTTCAGACCCTCTAAACAGGTAACATCATCATGATCGCAAGTAGCGGTCATCGAACCGGATGATATCGTCTTCCTCGAGGTACTCGCCGATCTGGACTTCGATAACCTCGAGGGGGATCTTTCCTGAATTACCTAACCGGTGTTTCGTTCCTTCAGGGACATACGTGCTCTCCCCGCGTTTGAACTGGTACTCCTTCCCATCAAGGTGGACATCGGCCATCCCGCTTACGACAATCCAGTGCTCGCTCCGGTGGAGATGTTTCTGGAGGGATAGTTGTTCAGCGGGCTTCACGGTAAGCCGTTTAATCCGGAAAAACTGGGACCTTTCAAGCTCGATATATGAACCCCATGGCCGTTGTACCTGCAGGGGATAATCGACCACCGGGTCACCTTTATCCCTGAGACGCCTGACCATCTCATTGACCCTGCCACTCTGAACTGTGTCCGCAACGAGCAGGGCATCCCCCGTATCCACTACCACGAGGTCCTTCACCCCGATCAATGCAACTTTCCTTCCCGGTGCAGATACAAAATTACCCGTTGCATCGAGGTATTCAGCCTCCCCGGTATTCCCGGCAGAATCATGGTCTCGGTACTCATACCAGGCCTGGAATGTCCCTAAATCCGTCCATGGTGCCTTCAGTGGTACTACCGCAACCTGTCCGGATTTTTCAAGAAGTCCATAATCAATAGACAGTGAGGGAAGTTCCTGGTAATCAGGGATATTGTTTTCAAATGCCTTTAGAAATTCCGGCTGGTACCTCGCAAGCTCCAGAAAAAACATTTTCGTGGAAAAAAGGAACATCCCGCTATTCCAGAGGTACCCGGATGACAGGTACTGCTCAGCGGTAGGCAGGTCAGGTTTTTCCTTGAATTCCAAAACCCGGTAGCCTGATGCAAGCGGGGTGCCCTGTGCGATGTACCCGTACCCGGTATTCGGGTGGGTGGGGGGTATGCCAAAGAGAACAAGGTAGTCGCTGGCAATTCCTGCTGCCTCTTTGATCTCATCCGTTGCAGACTCCCCGAGTTTATGGTCGCTTGGAAAAATGGCCACATCTGAGTCGCCAAACCGCTTCCGTATCTCGGACATCGCCCAGGTAATCGCAGGAAGGGTATTCTTACCAACCGGTTCCCTGAGGACCTGTGATTCCGAAAGGAAATGTCCAAGCTCTTCGATCTGGTTCCGGACAAGGTACTGGTGAACCTCATTGGTAACGATTATAATATCGCATGGAGCACCCAAGCGTAGGGCACGGAGAAAGGTCTCCTGAAACAGGGAATGCCCTTCAATTTTAAGGAATTGCTTTGGCTGGTACGTCCGCGAAAGAGGCCACAGCCTTGTACCGACACCTCCTGCAAGGATCACGGATTTGAGAGAGCTCATCGTAATTCATGGCAAGTGTTAGAGATTATTCTCTCTTATCTGTTCCTGTCCTTTTCTGCTGATGAAAAAAGACATAGAAACTGACACCAGGTAATACCCAGGATCGCGATAACAACAGCGTGCTATGCACGGTCCTGGCGGATCATGGAGAATCAGCTGTCTGCACCGCTTTTAACGTAAATATCATGATCGCACCCTGTGAAGGGTTATTTGCCACACGATCGTTCACCTTGATCTTTCCACCGTACCGGTCAAGGAGCATCTTTACAATATACAGGCCTAATCCCTTTGAATTTCCCCTTGTGGAACCTTTAGACGAATTGATAAATAACTTCGGTTTTAATTGGTCCGGGATCCCGGGACCATTATCAGCAACCGTTACCGTCACCGTTTCCCCTGTTTGTTTTACCTGGATCCATATGGTGACAAACGGTCCCCCGAATATCACCGAATTGCTGATAAGGTTGGCAAAAATTTCCGATAGGAGGTCATCTGCCATGACCAGGATGCCGGTTTTTTCATAAAACAGGGCAACACCCCTGTTTCTGAGCGTTTCCGTCCTTATTATGGCATCAAGGTCGACAGGGGCAAGGTCAGTCGTTTTTTCCCTGATGCGCCGGATCAGTGTTACTTTCCGGATTATCTCGATACTCTCTTCGATCCCTTTCCGGGTCGTGATTGCATATTCTTTCATTTTCCCGTTAAGCATCTCGGTAAGGATATCAATATACCCGAACGAGCGGGTATTGGCATCGTTGATATCATGGACAAGGATATCAAGGTACAGGTTGGCTTCTTCGTGGAGCCGCTTCAGTTCTGCGTGGAGTGTTGCCTCTTCAATTACCCTTCCGATTTTTTCCCCGAGCACTTCCAGGATTGTTTTATCGGTTTCATCGAAGGTATCATTGTCCATCCGCCCTACAAAAATGATGCCTGAAACCTTTGAATCGGTCCTGATGGGCACAGCAGCCGCAGATTTCAACCCGGTATCCACCAGGTCCCGCAGCATGCCGGGCCTTTCAAAATAGAGCGCACGACGATGGAGCAGCAGGGGGGCGAAATCTTCGTTATCTATTCTGATCGAATGGAATTTTGTGGAAAACAATTCATGAATGGGTTTACCGGTACTATACCGGTATTCAAATTCCCTCCTGTGGGGATCATACACGAATAATGCAGCGAGATCAAATCCCAGATGTTTCGAAAGGCGGTCCATACTCTTCCGGAAAATAATCTGGAATGGTTGTGTGGGCGAAATAATTGTAACGATATCATTAATGACAGCAAGCTGGTGTGCTTGTTGTTTAATGTCAGATTCGCGCAGTTTTCGTTCAGTAGTATCAATAATAAACCCCTCAAGTGCGAGAAGGTTATCTTCGCTATCAAAAACACCACACCCCTGCTCCCATACCCACTTTTCGGTACCATCAGCGCACAGTATACGGTAGGTGAGTGTAAAGGGGCGCTTTTGCTCGATTGCCTTCTGGACGCTGCTCCAGACTTTTTCCCGGTCTTCCAGGTGGATGAGGCTACCATAGAGACAGTTCCCTCCAGATAACTCCTCCGGGTTATATCCCGTCAGCAGGAAACAACCGTCGCTTACAAAATCCATCGGCCAGTCCGGCCTGTTCTGGCACCTGTATGCCATTCCAGGAAGATTTGATAGAAGGGTAGCGAGCATTCTGCGGCTCTCCTCGAGCGCCTTCTCGGTTTTTTTCCGCTCGGTAATCTCTTCCTGGAGGTTCCTGGTGCGTTCGTCCACGCGGTCTTCCAGTTCCTCATTTAGTCGCTTTAATGCCTCTTCTGCCCGCTTTCTGATGGTGATGTCACGTGTAATCGAAAGGACTGCAGGCTGACCCTCATACTGGATAAGGCGGCTGGATAACTCTATCGGAATGAACGACCCGTCCCTGCGGATATGGGCACCCTCAAAAAAGAGGTGTTTTTCAACAAGAAGTTCCTGAATTTTCCCTTTCACCATTGCCGCGTAGTCCGGGGACTCTATATCCATAAGGGACATCTGCAGCAGTTCTTCACGTGAATAACCAAGCCGTTCAGAGGTCACCCGGTTTACTTCAAGAATCCGGGCATCAAGGTCGTGGATGATGATCCCATCGCTTGCATTGTCAAAAAGTGTCCTGAATTTTTCTTCGGATAGTATGAGCGATGCCTCTGTCTGTCGTTTTTCTTCCCTCAGCCGCTTTTCTTCGATTGCGTGGGCAACTGCAATACCAAGACGGGCCATCCGGTCTTTCAGGAGGTAATCGGATGCACCCTGCTTCATACACTCGATCGCAATTTCATCACCAATGGCCCCGGTAATTACGATAAACGGGATATCAAACCCTTTCTCCTGGAGAAGGCCCAGCGCAAGGAGCGCATCGAACTGGGGCATCGAGTAATCAGCCAGGATTACCTCAAGTGATGGATCAAGATGTGCGAGGAAATCCTCTCTCGTCTCCACGCGCCGGAAGATTGGGTCATAACCCACCTTCTTCAGTTCATGAAGCATCAGTTCGGCATCGGATGGCCGGTCTTCGAGGATCAGCATTCTCAGAGGGATTGGCATGACAGGGTACCTGGTATGAACGTTGTGAATGAGCAGGTGGAATTCGAAATGACATGATGTTCAGGGCCACATAACGTTCTGCAGCGGCCACCCACTGTTTTACACGTATGCAGTATGCGGGGCCTTTCCCTGGGACGGGTCATCGTACCACATACGGGATCAGAGAGATCATGTTTCGTCACCGGTACCTCCGTCTATTGTGAAGAAAAATGTTGCGCCCCTGTCAATCTCTGCCTCTGCCCAGACATCCCCTCCATGACGGTGAATAATCCGCTGGACGATGGCAAGACCAAGACCAGTACCTTCATATTCTTTCACAGGGTGGAGGCGCTGGAATACCACGAATAACTTTGGACGGTACCGCATATCAAACCCGATACCATTGTCCCGTACAAAGTAAACGTTATGCCCGTCTTTTCTAAAGGAGCCAATTTCTATCCGGGTTTCCTGGCATTTGCGGGTAAATTTCAGGGCGTTGGAGATGAGATTGGTGTAGACAAGCTTCAGCATATCCGGATCTGCCCTGCAGGGGGGCAGATCTTCGATCGCAATATCGACCACTCTCCCCACCTTCTCATTCCGGAGTTCATCAAAGGCCTCGCGTGCAATGTCTGCAGGATGTACCGTAACAATTTTTAGCGATTTCCGGCTCATATGGGAGAAATTGATCAGATTGTCAATGAGTGTCCTCATCTGGGACACATTTTCCCTGACAAGACTGAGGTATCGTTTTCCTTCATCCGGCAGCTCTCCGGTATAATCATCAAGCACGATACGCGAAAAACCGTCGATTGCACGAAGCGGGGCCCGGAGATCGTGTGACACCATGTAACTGAATGATTCCAACTCCTTGTTTATCGTCTCAAGCTGGGCAGTCCTGCTTGATACCCGGGCCTCGAGTCCCTCATTGAGTTGCCAGAGCTCTTCTTCAACCTGTTTCCGGGCGGAAATATCACTGTGTATTCCAATGAGACCGATGATGTTCCCTTTATCGTCTTTAATTGCATCTGCACGCAATTCAACCGGGAACTGGCGCCCGTTTTTCGCCATCATAGTTACCTCCCCCTTCCAGGAATCACCACCCATAATTGTTTCAAAGACCCTACGTCCGACACCCTGATCTGCATACAAAATAATGGGACCGAGTGGTGAATGTAATTCTTCGACCGGGTACCCAAATAGGTCAGTAAATGCACGGTTCTGATAAATATGAATTCCACAAGGATCTGAAATACCAATTGCATCACCGGTACTTTCCACCGCCTTAAGGATACGGAATAATTCATCCTCAGTTTGTTTCCGGCCTGTGATGTCCTGGCCTGCAGCATAGAAACGGACCAGCCTTCCCTCTTTTTCATCCCATTCAGGCTGAGTCCTGTGGTTAACCCAATGGACCTCGCCATTTCTGCTGATCACCCGGAATTCACTTTCATGGCTCTCGTTTGCAAATAATTTCCGGCGGTGTTCCTCGATAATTCCCCGGTCTTCCGGATGAATGAATGAACTCCAACCCCCGGCCTTGAGAATTTCTTCCCTTGAAATCCCGATAATGCTCCGGAACGCCCCCGTCGCCCATTCCGCAACAAACTTCCCGGAGGGATCGACCCTCATCGCATAGGCATAATCAGATATCAGGTCGGAAGTCATCCGGTAACGTTCTTCACTGATCTTAAGGGCTGATTCGACCTCCTTTTGTCTACTGATAGTTTGTTCCAGTGTGGAGACCATCGAATTGATGCTTTTTCCAAGCTTCTGGAACTCTATTCCGGTCGAATTAAGGATGGTGTGGTCCAGGTCCCCCTGTGCAATTCTGTCAACATCCTCCACGATCCCCCTGATTGGCCTGGTGAGGTATTCTGAAACCAGGAGCGCAGCACCGAGACCGACCATAAGGGCAATGAGGGCAATTGACAATCTCATGAGAAGGAGACGGGTTAATACATCATGGATAAGCAGGTTATTATACGTTAATTCAACAACCAGGCTTGTATCAGACCCGTAATCAGGGTCTCTCATGTCGATAAAAAGATATTTAACAGTTAAACCGGTCGAAACATTGACATTTTTTATATCTTTACGATTCTGGAAGATCTTCTGGAACAAAACTGCTTCTCCAGGGTCTGATATATCCGGGTAATTTCCTATTGGCTGTCCTTTTGAATTGAAGATCCTGATCTTTTCAATGTAGGGGTTGTGTGAAGCAATCCTGTTAATAATAACCTCATACTGAAGGCTACCGCGTTCTTTTGTAAGTTCTTCCCCGGTTAGCCCCAGTTCAAGAATATAGCGGTGGTCAGGAGTGGGCATATAGGCAAATTTTCGTAATTTTCCGGTTGCTGTTTCACGCACTACACGATCAGGAAAGAAACCCTCGGACAGCCTGATCCGGTTGAGATAATCAAAAAAGTAGGGTACCGTCCTGAAATCAAGACCGATTTCCGGTTTATATGTTGAAAACTGGATGACCCCTGACTCATTAATAATATAAAGGTCAATATTATCACCCATCTCCTGTTGGATTCCTGTCAGGTCCATTTTTCCAGGGTCCATCCCCGATCGGTTGTATTCCTCAAGAAATATCCTGAAATTTTCCTTCATCTGGCGATTCAGGGTATTATCATAGAGCTTAAACCCCGAGTCGACCAGATGAAGGGACTCTTTAAGGTCAGCCTCTGTCTGGAACTGGACAATATTCGAATTTTGTTCGAATGCTGTCTGTTCATTGAGATAATCAATGACGGTGATGCCGGTGACTAAACAGATAATGAGAAAAACCATGACAAACAGCAGGTAACGGGAGAAAGACCTTGTTTTAAGGAATTCACGAATTCTTGGCAGCACCTTTGCGGACCCCCCTGTTCGCCCTATTGGTTTAAGTACACCGGTCAGGTTAACTGGATCTGGGGCGTCACCCCTGAAAATTTTTGTTATATCATTTTCTGTAAAAACCCGTTGAAAGGGTGGGATGGTGAAGCTATGACATCATCCTTTTAACGTCTTCGAAAGATAAGGGACATGAAACCTGCAATCACTAATGCGGCAGGCATTACCGGCATGGACGCGGCAGCTTTGGTAGTATCCGGAACCGGTGAAACCATTGGTATTGTCGCGGGAAGGTTACTCCCGGGCAACGTTACCACCGGCAAATCAATGCTTGAATTCAACACTGCAGTCTCATTCTGATAAGCAGCAGATAGGTTTGCCTTGACGGCCCCACTGGCGAGCTGTTTAGCTATCGACCTGTTTAACAGGACCTCAGACCGCCCGGGGTTCATTGCAATTTGCCCGGTCATAGCACACAATCGCTTCCTGGTATTTGCCGGCATTCATCAACGCCTCCCCTCTCTGTTCTGCTGCAGATCCATCTGACGGGTCGAGGTGAAGCACCTGGGAATACGCGATTATTGCCTCATCATAACGTCCCATGGCGGACAACCCCTTCCCCCTGGTCATCCATGCCTGTACAGAGTACGGGTCAATGGACAAGGAATTGTTCAGCATGCTCAGCGACTGGTTCATATCACCTTCGCGGAAATAGTCAGAACCCTTTACGACAAGCAACAGAGCGGAATCTGATGAACATTCTGAACCGCTTACGCCTCCGCCGGAACGGTCCCCTGATGAACCGGTGTCGGATATTGAATTCCCTGGCGCAGAACTGCCACATGATTCAGAGGGCTCTGCGCCCGCGCCACCCGGTGTTGACCCCCCATTGGGGCTTTCATGGGTATCAAGCCCGCTAAACCCCGGACTGTTCCATCCATAATCAGGGGGACTTGTATCAAAACCACCGCATCCACAATCTTCACCACTACAGGTTCCAATAAGGAAAAGACATACTATCATCCCGGTTATAACAGCAATACCTGCCCCCTGAAAATTGATACCTCATTCCTCCTGCAATAATACGGTGTTCCTCTACCCGCATATACATATTGAGACATTCCACGCTCTGATAGCCCGGAATGGTTATATGTCTTGATAGGAACGCTCATTGGAAAGCAATATGCAGCCATGAACAGAACACCATGATTTACTTTGGAGTGGGAGAGAACAGCGGATTTTCGGTTGATCGCAGAATACGCAGATCGTCTCTTGTATTTTATAATATTACCGGGTGAAAACCTGAAATTTATCAGACCCATGTCGTACATCTGTCAGATAAAATACGATACCTTTTTAACAAGAATGTGATATCACAATTAGGTGTACCGATCAACCGCCCCCGCAATAGGTTGCCTGTGATATCGTCTCTATTGACGCCACCTTGATCTTTAGGCGATATTCAGGCAGGCGTCGCCTGCGGAACCGGTGCACCTTAGTTTTTTGTTAAATCTCCTTGTATATAAAGTATATTGGTCGTGGGCGTATAATTCATCCCGCGTTTCCGATTTCATATGACGTCTTACCTTTATTTTCGAAAACAGTCCCCACAATGATAGGGATTACATATAAGGCCAATATGAGCTTAATTTACAAATTACCTCGATAATTGCGCTCATATTCAAGGTTCGTGCCTTCTGCAAAGCTGTCGGGGAAGATCCGTTCGTATCTATCTCTCTGGTAAAAATTCAGAGGGAGCGCATCCGCAAACGGAAAAGCAGACCGAAAACATACGACCCGCCGCAGTCTGAAAACCAAAAACCCTTACCAGGTTCAACGAAGAAACAGGAATATGAAAAATGGGCTCGAGGAGATTCGAACTCCTGACCTCCGCCATGTCAAGGCGACGTCATAGCCAGCTAGACCACGAGCCCTCAAAAATTGGCAAATGCTTCTTTAATTTGGATCATCCTAATATTAAAAAATTGGCTTTTTAA
>CAIKOD010000022.1 GCA_903828975.1 uncultured Methanomicrobiales archaeon
GACCTGACCTGACCTGACCTGACCTGACCTGACCTGACCTGATATCCATGCGGGTGCTGGTTTTATTTTTTCCATAGTTTCACCAGGATGGGCGCTTGGGGTGTAGCATCCTCAGATCCTGATATCATATGCTGTATCCACGTCACGCAACAACTGCACATCGTAATGATTGCGTTCAGTTGTCGCCGGGATGAGCTACCGCAACTGAAACGAACGGATCAACGTTGAGTGCCGGTCTTCACTGTTATCAGGTACACCTGTACGTAACAGATTGTTGGTGTGAAGGTTTAATGAATATGATATGGTATTTTGGGCAATGCACATTATGCCATTGGATGGTCAAGCGGCTGATAGTTGCATTGTGGGTGAATATTTTTGAAGGATACTATTGGCAGTCGTTACTCTTTTCCCTTCTCCTGGGACCGCCACGCCCCCTTCGGCACGACAATCTCGAACCGTGCCCCCTCCCCTGCTCGCCGTTTTCGGTGATCGTGATGCCGGTGATGGAGAGGACCTCCCGCACAAAGATGAGACTTCCCGTCGTCGCACGGCCGGTACCCTCATCGCGCAAAAAGATCTGCTCCATCTCTTCAACCGTGATACCATCGCCATCATCTTCGCATACGATAAGATGATCTTCACCGGTTTCCTTAGCCGAGAATCGGATGGTCGTGATCTTCCCCCATAGTCTTCATTGATTCACTTCACGGAAAAGACAAAGATGACACAGGTATCCCGGACACAAGAGGTCCCCCTGTTATTAAAGAGCTAAAATCTTCGACAGATGCTCTTTTTTAATACCGCCATTATCAAAGACGCAATTCACTCCGGCTCGTTAAATTGTTGTTCTACCCATACAAAGATCATATCCGCAGATTTCAGGGCTTTTAAATATTCCCGCTTTTTCACGGGTTCATAGGATCCAGGGTACCGTGTAGCGACTGCGTAATGGGTGAGTGAAACTGCGACTTTCACGTAATCCGGCACACAGTAATTGTGCTTTTCGAGTGTCTCAATGAGAAGGGAGAGAGAATGAGTCTGAGGTGGGACAATATCGTTGAGAATAAGCAATCCTTTGAGCGATTTTTCTGCAGCCTGTTCACAATCAAAACAGAGGTCTTCGTACATTATGTCTGGTGCATTTTTTCCCTGTCTTGCCCGGCTGATATTACTTCGGGCACGGATGATCCATTGTTCAGCAAGCGGCCGGTTTTTCATAGATAACTCTGCCCTGCTGTGCAATGTCATGGTAGATCATGAACGGGTTGTTCCTGAATTCGTCGAATGTCTCAGGGGTTTCGACAATAATATCGACGGGCACACCAACTCCATAAAGATCGCGATACAGTTTCATTGCCAGTTCACGACGGTGCCTGACACCCCGTTTGATGACGCAGATATCATAATCGCTCTCCTGGGCCTGCGTCCCTTTTGATCGTGACCCAAAGAGGATAATCCGGTCTGGATGTGCTGATCGCGTAATGATGTCAACGATTTTTTTGAGTGCCGTTGTATTTTCCTGCGTTGTTTTTATTGTCATGTATCCCCTGGTTTTCAATCTACATGTAATAGTGAGTTTGTGTGAACTGATAGTGAAGTGTGTTTTGTTCAAAAGAGGATAATCATTTCCATACTGCGCCTTCTATGATAATTTCTCCTCTGCCACCGTGAACCCGGCCCATGGTGTCAGAACGATTTATCATCGCCACCGCTTTGACTGACGGTTATCTGATCCCATACCGGATGGGGTCAGATCTCCAACATTCCTGATTAATCCCCGTTCGCGGCCTGGCGCCAGTCACCGCCAGGTATGAAAATCTCAAACCGTGCACCCTTGCCTGGCTCACCGGTCTCTTTGATCGTTATGCCGGTTATCGAAAGAATCTCCCTTGATAAGGCTAAGCCAAGCCCTGTGTTCTTCCCAAATCCACGTTCGAATATTTTCTCCTTCTCCTCAGCAATAATCCCATCACCATTGTCCTCACATAGCAGGATCTGATCGAAACCGGATTCCAGGGCAGAGAACCGGATGGTCGTAATCTTGCCACCGTACCGGGCTGCATTGTCCATCAGGTTGTAAAACACCTTGACAATCAACGGGTCGGCGAACACTTCTGCACCGACTGGGAGATCGTTTTTCACCGTGACCTTTCCGAGCGGGGCTTGCTCTGCCGCTGTGTCCACGAGTGTGCGGCAGTCCTGCCAGGCAGGGGCATGGACACCGATTTCCTCGTATTCCTTCGTGAACCGGACCATGGCAGAGATCCGATCGGCTGCGGTGGTTATCCTGTTAAAATAGGCTTTGAACGAAGAATCGGGCTGTTTTATTTCGAGAAGTTCAAGTTGCCCTATCAGCACCACGAGCTGGTTAAGGATATCATGCCGTGTAATGCTTGTGAGAAGAGTGAGTTTCAGGTTTGCCTGCTGAAGTGCTTTTTCTGCCTGCTTGCGCCCGGTGATGTCGAACGCAATCTCAAGGCGCACGGTCCTGCCATCTATCCATCGTATCGCGTTGTCATGGCATTCGTACCAATGGCCGTTGACGGTGTTTTGGAACTCCCAGACCAGGATACCTGCCGGATCCCCTTCCGGATTCAGCAATTTTTCATTCGTACAAAAGGGGCAGGGACCTCCCTGGTCTGACTGAAGCGACTCCCAGCAGATGTTCCCGGTAAGATCGCCCCAGGTTTTCTGGCCGTACAGGTTCAAAAACAGGATTTCGTAGGTCTTCATATCAGCTACGTACACCAGCGCATCAAGACTGTCCATAACAGTCCTGAAGGTCGCAAATGATTCTGACAATGCCGCCTCCGCCCGTTTTCGATCGGTAATATCAACACCCTGCGCAATGGTAGAGATTATCCGGCCATGAAGATCAAGGATGTTTGCTGAATTCCAGATTACTGTCCGGATACTGCCATCTTTGACGTGAATCGGGATCTCAACCGTTTCCCATTGCTCACCCAGAAGCGTCTTTTTTATCTGGAGAAGTGATTGTTCCTTACTTTCTTTGGGGAACAGGATATCCAGCCGCTGCCCGATGACCTCCTGCTCAGACCTGAATGTCAGGTCCTCAAACGCATGGTTGAAACGTGTGATCAGAAACTCCGGGTCCCATACGATGATCGGGGCATTTGCATAGTCCAACAGGTTTTGGAGATATTCATTGACGTTGTGCAATGCGTCTTCTGCCGCTTTGCGTTCAGTGATGTCCTGTACTGTGCCATGGAGCCCGGTGATCTTTCCGTTCCCGTCACGTTGAACTTCACCAAATGCATTCGTCCATCTGATGTTGCCATCCGGGCGGACGAGTTCCAGTTCAAGGTTATAGGGTTCACCGGAACTGAGAGCCCGGGTTACTGCAGCACTCAGGATATCCCAGCTGGCAGATGTATAGATACCTGGAAGTTCTGCATATCTGGGTGCCGGTTTTTCCGGGTCCCATCCGGAGATATGGCATAGTTCCTCTGACCAGGTCACGGTATCGGTTTCTATGACCCAGTCCCAGGTCCCGATATGTGCCAGGCGATGCACTTCTTTCAGTCTCTGCTGGGCAGATACCAACTCGAGTGCTGTCTTTTGGCGTTCGGTGATATCTGTCGCGATTCCCACAGCACCCGAAACTATTCCGGCACTATCGAAAACAGGCGTGACAAATGTATCAAAGAAAATATCCTGCACATGAGTGATCCCCGACCAGAGTTTTCCTGACAAAGCAGTTTTCATTCCCGCAATAACATCAGGTACATCTGTGTACACATCAAATGCGGATTGCCCGACAACCTGGCCGGGCATGAGTCCCAGAGACGAAAGAGACTTTCCGTCAGAGAGGAGGAAGACCCCCTCCTTATCAACGGAGAAGACGACGCCGTGCAGGTTGCCTACCACTGTTTTGATCAGACCTTCGCTCTCGTGGAGCTCCCGCTCTGCCATTTTCCGTTTGGTGACATCTTCAAAGATTGTGGCAAACCTGCCTCTGCCCGGACAGTATACTGATATTGAGAAATATTTAGCCAACGGGGAGAAATATGTCTCAAAGACCTCCGGCTCTCCGGTCATTGCCACTCTTCCATAGATATCAAGGTAAGGTGGTGTATCGACACCATATGCCTCCCTGCTCGTCTTCCCGATAACCATAGCTCTGGTGATGCCAAGCTGCTTCTCGAATGCAGGGTTGATTTCAAGGACAACATAGTCCTTGGGGATACCTTGGTTATTATAGATAATTTCATGAAGGGCTGCGCCTTCAATCATGTGCATATAGAGCGATTGGAACCTTTCCTCGCTTTCCTCCAGGGAATGGGTCAGCGTCCGGATATCACTGATATCGCTGATAGCTGCCCTTACAGCTGTTGCTCCATCGTTATTCCCGGCGAGCATGATGCTTTCCAGTCGTGCGGGAAACGTTGACCCGTTACCACGTGTAAGCATGAGGGTGCAGACCTGTTTTTCCGGCTTGTTCAGTAATTGTCGGAAATACCGGTACCACTGATCGGCATCTTTTTCTGACAAAAATTTACTGAATGGTGCCTTTAACAGTTTGCCCCGCTCTAAACCAAGAAGTGTGGTCCCTGTGAGATTGACGTCGATAATCTGTGCCTTGTCGCTGAGTGTGAAATACGCAATCGGGGCGAATTCATACAAATCGAGGTACTTATCCCGCGATTCTACGAGTTCGAGATAAGCTCGTCTGAGCTCTTCCGCCTGCGTATCGATCTCAACCTTGTTGATATCGAGGATTGCTTCCGATTTGGTAAGCCGTTCATAGGATGTCCGGATAACTTCGCCCGCCTGAATTCCCTCAACTGCCTTTTTGACCTTATGGGCCAGTTCTACGAACTGTGCAGTCGGATCTCCGCCTTTCTGGAGGTAAAAGTCCGCACCGTTATTAATGGCCTGGATGACCACCTCTTCCCTGCCCTTCCCGGTGAACAGGATAAATGGTATCGGTCCAAATTTCGTCCGGACCTCGATTAGGAACTTGATGCCATCCATACCAGGCATCTGGTAATCGGAGACGATGGCATCGAAATTTTCCTGATGGAGGAGGTCTAATGCAGCAGGTGCCGAACCTATGGTTGTAACGGTGAAATCCCCGGATTGCCCAAGGAAAATCCTGCCGATCTCAAGGAGATCGGGTTCGTCATCGACGTAGAGGATCCGGATTTTATCTGCCATCATGCACTCCTCCTGACTTGACTTATCCCGGCTTGGTCCGGCTTGTTCTGGGGAGAAGGGTTGTCTTGATTTTTCGTCGTTTCACACCGTATGGATACATTATTTTTTCTGTGCGCTCATTATCACAGGACTGAATATCCGCTGAAACGTTGCGTATCGTTATAAAATTTTACGGAGAATCCTGTTTTTATTCAGGGATATACTGTATGTGATGATTGCAGTATGCAGTGTTAATGATTATGATTGAGGGGAGTGATTCCAGGAGTTCTTCCTGCAGATCTGATTATTGGGTATCTAGGGGTAAGAGAGACAGGAGAAAATAACCCCAATTTAGGCTCCGTTTGCCATGCCCCCATCCGGAAAACCCCGTTAAACGGTCCGATTCAGTACCTATGAAAAAACGCTCAAATATCGCCCCGTTTGCCAAAATACGGCAGAGATGCATCTCATTAAAAGTCCATCAAAGCCCCTTAAATTGAGGCAGTTTTTGCCACCTAATTTTCCCCCATCCGGACCCCGAAAAGGCTGCCGGAATGCCAATATGAGGGTCGTTTTTTCCGGGGCAGGGATAAAAAAATGGGTTTTAAGCAGGTGAACGGGGTAAACCATTCGCGGAGCTGGGGGAGAATCCCCTTTTATTCGTTGATGCAGTGCACTGCATACAGGGGAACCGATTTAATATTATTTTCAAATCCAAAATTTTTTGTAGATATGCGTATGGCATATTCCGGATGGTACTGATCAATATAGTGTGCAAGGCTTTTTGATCGCACATTTTCTGAAGATTTTACTTCAATGGGAATAATCCCACCGGTTTTATTCTGAACGACAAAGTCCACTTCTGCATTTCCCGGTGATTCCCAGTAATAGGGCGTGTATCCATTTACAAGAAGTGCAAAGCAGACGTAATTTTCTGTAAGAGCACCTTTGACACTATCCAGTTGTGAACTTTTTTGCAGAATTACATGTGCGGGTATGCCGAAATGAGCGCAAAGCAGACCCGTATCGGTCATATAAATTTTAAAAAAGGATGATTCCCCATACGCAGAAAGGGGGAGTCTGCCCTCTTTGACTCTTGTGCAGATGAGAACGACACCTGATTCTTTGAGCCAGTTGAGGGATGATTCATACAGATTTGCTCGGGCACCGGATTTTATTAACCGGTACTGGAATTTATGATTGGGTTTTGCCAGTTGGGTAGGAATGCTGCGAAACACCGCCATAATCCGTGTCGTTTCTGCCGGGGCTGCGTATTTTGCCATATCGGCGATATAGGCATTACTGATATTTTTCTGAACCGCATGGAGAAGATCAAAGTCCTGCCGCTCTTTGTATTCGAGAACCGCACCAGGCATCCCCCCCACCACAAGGTACAACCGGTAGAGATCAAGAGCGGTATCGTGCAGTGCCATCTGAGTACCAGAACGATATGCATCCCTGATCAATTCAGAAAGTTCCCGTTTCCCCAAAGCCCATAAGAACTCTTCAAAATCGAGCGGGTACAGGGTGCACATCTCTACCTTTCCGACAGGAAATGAATAGTGTTCCCGGTTGAGAGCGACCCCAAGCAGGCTGCCGGCAGCGATGATGTGATAATCGGTTGGATCCTCGCAGAAATACTTTAAGGATGTCAGGGCCTGTTCACATACCTGAATCTCATCGAAAAAAATTAATGTATCGTTCGTGAGGATGGTAGTTCCGGATAATGCGGCGAGTTCTTTTATGATCCGGGATGGATTCAGATCCCGTTTGAAAATTCTCGCAGCCTCAGCATTTGCTTCAAAATTTATGTAGACAACATTTTTGTAATGTCTCTTTCCGAATTCCAGGATTGAATATGTCTTTCCAACCTGCCGGGCTCCATACAGGAGAAGTGGTTTATGATGGGGAGTTTTTTTCCATTGTTTCAAGCTGTCGGAAATTTTTCGATCCATAAACAGAATATATTGTACACTTTTTGGATGATAATTATGTTGGTTCAATACACTTTTTAGACCATGTGTAACGATCGTTCCGGATATTTGTTATCAGCCATTGATAGTGGTCCTTATTTCACTTCGGTGATCCGCCAGGCCCCCTTCGACACCGCCATCTCGAACCGGGCCCCCTCCCCCTGTTCACCGGTCTCTTTGATCGTGATGCCGGTAATGTCAAGGATCTCCCGGACAAAGATGAGACTCCCCCTGGAGGCACTGGTACCCTCGATGCGTAAAAAGATCTGCTCTTTCTTCTCCTGCGGAATGCCGATCCCGTCATCTTCAAAGAATATCGTCGCCCCTTCAGGGGTGATCGTATGCCAGACCCGGATCACCGTGACATGGTCGCCATGCTTAACCGAGTTCTCGAAGAGGCGCTGGCATACTAATTCCAGCAGGGGATCGGCAAAGATCTCGAGGTTTCCGGTTTCAAGGCTGTGCTGGATCTTTCCGATTGATATATGGGATAGCCCGAGCAGCATCGCGGTCTTCACGTTCTGCCATCTCGGAGGTTTTGCCCCCATGTCCTGGTAATCTTTCGAATATTCAATCGTCTTGTGGATTGACTGGACCGCCTGGATACCTTTTTCCAGGGTATCGATGGGGTGGTCCTGCCCGGCTAGCTGATGTTTTAGCAGTTCGAGATAACCGTTCAGGACAAAGGTCTGGCTTGTTAAGTCTTTCCGAGTCAGCTGGGAGAGCACATTGAGCTTCTGGTTCACCCGGAGCAGGGTATCTTCGGCGAGTTTGCGCTCCGAAATGTCGCGGTCGTATAAGAGCGCTCCGGAAAATTTGCCCGCATGGTCGGGCAACGGAAATCCCTTTCGCCAAATCCAGACAACGCTCCCGTCTTTCCTCTCAATCTGGATTTCTCCTTCAACAGGTTTATTCTGCTGCAACAAGGGAAACTTCTCGGAAAAAACGCCTTTCGAAGAAAGCAGTATGTCGTGAGTGGTGTGTTTGCCAAGTAGTTCCTCTTTCGTATAGCCCGTGACGTCCAGCGTACGTTGACTGCATCCTACAATGATACCTGTTTTATCTATTACAGTAATGCCGTCAGGAGCGGAATCGAACAGATAGCGGTAACGCTCTTCACTCTCCCGCAGTGCTTCTTCCTGCCGGGTCAGGTCTACCAAATTGGAGCGGAGTTCTTCTTCTGATGCTGTCAGTTCCTCATAGGCTGCATGAAGTTCTTCGGCATTTTTGCGCAGCGCTTCCTCGGCCACTTTGCGTTCGGTGATATCGCGGGTGGTCCCGGCGATGCCGGTAATCGCGCCGGCACTGTCGTGCAGGGGGTTCAATACCACCTCGTACTGGCGGATTGTGCCATCCGGCATCGGTGTAGATGTGAAGGCGGTGACCGTCGTACCGGTTTCGAAGACCCGCCTGTGCAACTCGTCCCAGTCCCGGCACTGGGCATCCGGGAACCCCAGTCCGGCATGTGTCCTGCCAAGGACCTGATCGGTACGCAACCTCATTGCGGCACAGAGACTCCGGTTAGCGCTGGCAAAGCGGCCGGTCTTGTCGTAGCTGTAGATGTAATCCAGGCTGGCGTCGTTGATCAGCCGGTACCGTTCCTCGCTCTCCCGCAGTGCCCTTTCACTCCTGCCAAGGGCATCGAGATTCAGCCGCATCTCCTCATCTGTTGCAGTTAGCTCTTCATAGGCTGCATGGAGATCTTCGGTATTTTTGAGCAGTGTTGCCTCAGCCTGCTTACGCCCGGTGATATCCTGTGCAACACCCAGGATCCTGAGTGGATTACCCCGTGCATCTTTTTCGAGCCGGGCAATGGAGTGTATTATTTTTTGAACGGAGCCGTCTGCGGGGTTGATGGCAAACTCAAGATTGTACTCCTTCCCTGCATGGACCAGGTCAACCATTGACTGGTGGACCCGTTCGCGTTCCGGAATGCAGGCCTCGAACGTTTCCATCGGGAAATTACCCGCTACACCGTGGATACCGAAAATGCGGAGCAACTCTTCAGAGCCCCAGGCGGTATTGGTCAATACGTCAGACTCCCAGCTGCCGGTATGGCCAATCTCCTGCGCCATGTTCAGCCGCTCCTCGCTCTGCCGGATTATTCGTTCGCTCTCTACGAGCGCATCGAACTGTGCTTTGAGCTCTTCCCCGGCAGCGGTCAACTGTTCATTGGCTGCCTGGAGCTCTTCGGTATTTTTGAGGAGTGCCTCTTCCCCCCTGGTCCTTTGCAGGGAAATATACGTGATAACTCCCGCTACAAGAATAAAAAACGGTACCCGGATAGCCGCGGTCTGGAGAACATTCGGATCAGAAGATATGGCAATTGTCAGGATAAAGTAAATACAAGCAACGAATACCGAGAAAAAAAACCCTCGTTTTGCGTAATACATGCACGCAATGATGACAGGTATGAAAATTACAGCAGGTCCCAGGTTCACGAACACACAACTGAATATAAGGGATACAATGGTCAGGACGGAAAGAAGAATAAGTGTAAGCCATCCTTTCACGGGTGCAACGAATATCTGCCCGGATGTCATGGGTTGTTCACCTGCCCATCCCTGACCGTCTTATTTCTCCCCCACGCTCCCTCCGGCACCACCATCTCAAACCGTGCACCCTTCCCGTGCTCTCCGGTCTCACGGATCGTGATGCCGGTAATGTCGAGGATCTCCCGGGCGAGGAACAATCCCATACCGGTGTTCTTTCCATAACCTTTCTCAAAGATCTTCTCTTTCTCCTCAGCGGGAACACCGTCGCCATCATCTTCGCACACGATGAGATGATCGCAATTGCATTCCTCAAACGAGAACCGGATGGTGGTAATTTTCCCCCCGTGCTGCACCGCATTATCCATCAGGTTATAAAAGACTTTGACAATTAACGGGTCAGAAAACACTTCAGTACAGTCCGGGAGGTCGTTCTTCACCACGACCTTTCCGAGCGGGGCTTGTTTCGCTGCTGTTTCTATGGCAGTCTTGCAGTCCTGCCAGACCGGAGCATTGACACCGATGTTCTCGTACTCCTTGGTGAACTGGATCATGGATGAGATTCGCTGCGCAGCAGTGCTGACTTTTCCGAAATATTCGGTGAGTGAAGGATCGGGCTGCTTCTTTTCTAAAATTGCAAGATATCCACGTAGCACTGTGAGCTGGTTGTTGATGTCGTGCCGGGTGATGGAAGAGAGGAGGTTGAGTTTTTTGTTTGCCTGATGCAGCGTCCCCTCAGCCTGTTTGCGTTCGGTGATGTCGATAAACGATCCCATCATGGCCACAGGCATACCGGAAACATCACGAATCAGGTTTGCCGACAATTGAACCGGTATCGGTGTGCCATCTTTTCTTTGCCCCGTCATCTCACCCGTCCAGGTTCCCTGCGCCTGTATTCCATCAACAACCTGTTGCGCCTCGTGAGGCACCTTCCAGAAGGATAGCACTGATTGCCCAAGCACCTCCTGCTGGTGTTCGTACCCCCATATCGAGAGGAATGCCGTGTTAACGTTTGTCAGATTACCCGCCATATCTGCGATGGCGATGGCGTTTATTGACGATTCGATTGCAAAGTTCTTGAGTTGCAGCGCTTCTTCTACCACTTTGCGTTCAGTGATATCAACACCCTGCGCAACGGTAGAGATTATCCGGCCATGAAGATCAAGAATGTTTGCCGAATTCCAGAGCACCATCCGGACACTCCCATCTTTAACAAGAATCGGGATCTCGACAGTCTCCCACCGTTCGCCTTCAAGGGTTTTTTTGATCTCATGAAGTGAGGTATCCCTGCTGTCTTCGGGGAACAGAATATCAAGCCGCTGCCCGAGGACTTCCTGCTCAGAGATGAGGGTCAGGTCCTCGAATGCATGGTTGAACCGGGTGATCACATACTCCGGGTCCCATACGATGATCGGGGCATTTGCATAATCGAACAGGTTCTGGAGATATTCCGTTGTTTCGAGGAGCTTCTCTTCTGCTACTTTGCGTTCGGTGATATCCTTTATCAGTGCCAGTATAGCTTTTTCATTTCCATACTGGACCACTCCCATCGAAATCTCGACCGGAAAGACGGTGCCGTCCTTGCGTTGGTGCTCTGCTTCGATAACAAATCGCTGTCCCGGCGCCCACTGGTCCCAGGTCCGTAGAATCTCGGCTTTGGGAGGGAACGTTGTGCTTTGGCCCGGGTGACCGTCAAACACGGTGCGGCTAAGTAACTCCTCTCTGGAATAGCCGGACTGCGTGCAGGCCATCTCGTTGACATCGTGAATACGACCTTCCAAATCGTGAACACAGATGCCTTCCGTTGACTGATTGAACAAAGAGCGGTATTTCCCCTCGCTTTCGCGCAGCGCATCCTCAATCCGCTTCCGGTAGGTGGTGTCGCTGACAAACCCAAGGAACCGGGTTGGACTGAGCCGTACGCCCTTTACAACCCACCAGCGGACCTCTCCGCTCCGGGTGATAAAACGTAGCTCTCCCGATGCACTGCCCGTCGTAACGATACGTTGGAAATGCTCTCCGGCTTTGGGAATATCTTCTGGGAAGATGACGTCGACAAGGTTCTTTGAGAGCAGTTCCTCCCGGGTATACCCTGTCATTATACAGGCTGCATCGTTGACGAAGGTGTAGTACCCTTTTTCGTCAGCGATGAATATCCCCTCCGGAGCGCTATCGACGTAGCTCCGAAACTGCACCTCACTCATCCGAAGTGCTTCTTCCGCCCGCTTCCGGTCGGTGACATCCCAAAAAACGCCAAACAGGCCAACGACTTCTCCACCATCGTCTTTTACCACGGTTTTGATTGTGTGGACCCAGGTCTCTTTTCCATCCACAAGGTACCGCTCTTCAAAATCGTCGGTCTTTCCGGTTTCCAATACCCTGATGTCGCCAGCCCGATAGCTGGCGGCAAACTCAGCCGGGAATAAATCTGCATCAGTTTTACCCGCCATCTCCTCAGGTGAAATCCCTAGGTCCCGGGCGAAATTTTCGTTAACCGTGACATAGCGGGAATCCAGATCTTTTAAGAAGATCTTCTGCGGAATGTTCTCAACAAGTGTCCTGAATTTACCTTCGCTTTTCTGCAGCGAAGTGAGCAGGTTATTGCGCTCTGTTACCGTCCGGGCAAGTTCAAGATTACGGTAACTGAGCAGGGAAATGAAATCGGTCAGCTTCACCAGGTAGTCCATCAGCTCCGATATCTTCTGCCTGCTGAATTTCGGAACCCGTTGAAGTGCTGCAAGGTACGCGTCCCGGTCAAAACCGTAATCCTCTGCCTGCCGGATGAAAACCGATTCGTCAACGATATCGTCGTCATAGAAGAACTGGCCGGTGAAGATGTTGCCCATATGATTAGAGCCAATATAGAGCGGGGTTACTACGTCCCAGAGATGATTTCTGCAGTGATAGGCAACATACTCGCCCTGCTTCATATTTTTTGCCAGATGGAGATCGCTTTCAGTACAGAACCCGGCTGTCACCGGGTTGACCCGGTGGAATTTTGTGCAGATCTCCTGCCAGCCGGTGGCGACCAGTACCGTTCCCTTCGTGTCAAGGATCGCCGTTGCCATGCCGGTTACGCGGGTAAAATCCTCCATGAGCCGCTGGAGTACCTGGGGGTCTATGATGTCCCCGAGATCCAGCATCCCGATATCCCCCCCGGGGGAAAGGAGACTTTCCAGTTTCTTCCTGACACGCCCTTCGCTCTCTGCTAGTGAATCGAACTGGCTTTTGAGTTCCTCTTCAGAAGCAGTCAATTGCTCATTGGCTGCATGGAGTTCTTCGGTATTTTTGAGCAGTGCCTCCTCAGCCAGCTTTCTCCCGGTGATGTCGCGGGCGATACTCATCACAAATGGCTGATCGCCTAGATGGAAAAGAACTGCACTCGCCTCTGTGGGAATCCGCCGGCCATCCCGCGTGATGTGGACTGTTTCAAAGACAGCATGACCATTTTTAATAAGTTCCTGAACCCGCCCCTCCATATTACGGGCTTGAACCGGGTCATCAATATCACCCACCGTCATTGTTAATAATTCTTCACGGGAATAGCCATACCGCCTGCAGAAAATATCATTCACTTCAGTGAAATGTCCTGATAGATCGTGTATCGCGATTGCATCACCGGCATTTTCAAATATTGTGCGGTATTTTTCTTCGCGCTCGCTCAGTTTTTTCTCCGCCTGCCTGCGTTCGGTGATGTCGATACCCAGACCAGCGAAATACTGCTTTCCTCCGATGGTGAGCGGGGATGCGGTGAAATACATGGGAATTTTTGTCCCGTCTTTCTTCTGAAGATCGGCTTCTGCCACCCCAAAGCCGCTCTGCATCGTGGTTTTCACACCCTCGATAACTGCGTTCTGGCTCTTTGTATCCCCTTTGTACCAGTCAAGAAGCTGCATGCGGGAAAGTTCTTCGGGAGTGTACCCGGTGATCTGCTCGTGCTTTTTATTCCACCGGACCAGCTGTCCTTCTGCGTTATAGAGATAGATCATCCCCGGGACGCTGTCAAAGATGGCATCGATGATGGTCTTTTCACGGGCCAGTGCATCCTCTGCCACTTTGATTTTTGTAATATCCTGGACTATGCCAACCGAGCGTAACGGTTGCCCTCTGGAATCGTATTCAGTACGGCAGATTTCATTTACCCATTTGATCCGCCCGTCTTTCATGAGAAGGCGATGCACGATCTCATAGGGTTTCTTTGTATTCAGTGAATCGGTATAGGCAGCATTGACTGCGTCCCGGTCATCGGGATGAATGCATGCCAGGAACGCTTCATACGTTGCTCTGAATTCTGCGAAATTGATCTCAAAGATCTGATAAATTCCATCTGACCAGTGCAGGGTATTATGGAGGATGTCCAGTTCCCAACGGCCCAGCTGTGCGATTGCCTGAGCATCCTTAAGATCCTGCTCGCTCTGACGGAGTGCCTGCTCGGTCCTGCTGAGATCGTCTACATTCTGCCGCAGTTCTTCTTCAGAAGCAGTCAATTGCTCATTGGCTGCATGGAGTTCTTCGGTATTTTTGAGCAGTGCATCTTCTGCATCTATCTTCGCGAGTTCCTGCGAGGCGCGGATGGCAAAGCTCTCGAGGATAGCAAGCGTCTGGGGGTAGGCATCCATCGGCTTCACATCGAGCATTGCAAGGATGCCGATCACCTGACCGTCGTTGTCATAGAGTGGCGTGCCCCAGTAACTCACCGCATGCATATCTGCAAGGAGCGTGTCGCGCGGGAACATCTGCTGGACATCGCTGGGATAGAAACAGATCCTGTTCGTAGTTACATTCTCGCAGGGAGTCCCGTCAAGCGCGTAGCTGAAGTTTTCCCCAAAGTCACTGCCTGCCCAGACGGCTATGGTGTGGGCCGTGCTGTTATCCTCCGGCCCGACCCGGGCAATGAGGGCATACTGCACGCCCTGCGAGACGGCGAGTTGTTGCACAAGGACGCGAAACAGATCCTGCTCCGTCCCCAGACGGCTCTCGGCAAGAATGCGCAGCGCCACCTCAGCCCGTCTCCGGTCGGTGATATCCCGGATGCTCTCAATCGCACCGACAATGTTCCCGTATGAATCGTACAGCGGAGAGGCCTTGGCATAAACCCAGGCTCCCTTGTTGTTGTAGAGGGCATTGCAGAACACCTCTGCAATGAGTGTATCCCCCTCGTGCCGGATAGTGGGGTACCGGGCAGCGATCTCTTCTGAATCCTCAAAGACAAGGTCCATCAGCTGCTGCCGTGCCTCACCATAGAACGGTACCGCGTATGCATGATCGCCTTTACCGATCATCTCCGCTGCCGGAATTCCTGTCATCTGTTCAATTGCCTTGTTCCAGACAATGATCCGCTTCTGCCGGTCAATGGCAAGAGTCGCATCCGGGAGAAACTCGATAACCTCTTTTAACCGTGTCTGGTACTCGGTACGCTCGCTCTCGGCCTGCTTACGCACGGTGATGTCGGTGATGAATCCCTCAAGATAGAGCAAACGGCCGTCTTCTGAGCAAATGCCTCGTCCCCGTTCCCAGACCCAGCGTGTCTCTCCGGTTTTTGTAATAATGGGATACTCTACCTCAATGACCTCTTTCTTTTCAAGAAAGTTCTGAACTTTATCCCAGAGGGATTTTTGGAATTCCGGATGAACGAGATCATTGTAGGTCCGTGTTTTATTGTTAAGAAGTTCATCGGGGGCGTAACCGGTTATTTCCCGGCAACCCTCGCTTAAATATTCCATTGTCCAGTCGCTGTCATTGGCACAGCGGTACACAAACCCGGGCAGGTTACTGATCATTGTTGCGTGAACCCGTTCGCTCTCGGCAAGAGAATCTTCAGCCCTTTTCCGGGAAGCCGCCTGCTTAATCTTGTGGACCAGTTCGGCAAACTGTGCACCCGGTTCGCCGCCTTTCTGGAGATAGAAGTCCGCACCGCTGTTAATTGCCTGGATGACGACATCTTCCCGGCCTTTGCCGGTGAACAGGATGAACGGGATCGATCCAAAGTGTGTACGTACTTCTACAAGGAACTGGATGCCGTCCATGCCAGGCATCTGGTAGTCAGAGATGATGGCATCGAATTTTTCATTGGGGAGGAATTTTAAGGCTGCAAAAGCCGAACCAATTGTCGTTACAGAAAAATCCCCGGATTGCTCAAGGAACACCTTGCCGATCTCAAGGAGATCGGGTTCGTCATCAACGTAGAGGACCCGGAGTGTATCTGCCATTAAGTACCGTTCCTATCCATCTGGACGGGTATGCGAACTACTTCCATCGTGAAAGACGGTGGGATATTTTTCAACGAAATAGAGAATGACCTGACCTGACCTGACCTGACCTGACCTGACCTGACCTGACCTGACCTGACCTGACCTGACCTGACCTGACCTGACCTGACCTGACCTGACCTGACCTGACCTGACCTGACCTGACCTGATATCCATGCGGGTGCGGGTTTTATTTTTTCCATAGTCTCACCATGATGGGCGCTTGGGGTGTAGCATCCTCAGATCCTGATATCCTATGTAATATTCTTGTCACACAACAACTGCACATCGTATAATGTGTGTAATTGTCGCAGGCATGAACACCCGGTTGAGCTCACGTTTCATCGTTGAGCACCTGCGTTCATTGTTATCAGGTACACCTGTAAGTGACAGAAGGGGTATGAGGGCTTAATGGTTCTGACAAGAGAAGGTGCGAGGTACATATTATACACGAATTGCCCGGGCCCGGATGGTCGCATTGATAGAGTATATTTTTGAAAGTGTGAATGAGCGGTAACTCATTGGGGTCCTCATGAGCGGTAGTGACTATGCCCCTACCGGAAACAAAATCTGAACAGAAACCCCTTCCTTGTAGATAATCGCTACTCAGAAAAATCCAGGATCGCCCCGGTTCACCAAACCAACAATACACAACAGCCCAATCGAACATCCATCTAACTATTCTTCTCCTTTTAATTAAAACTCCTGACTGCCCAAAACGGGCAGGAACTACCAAACCATGTCAGACTTTGTTCAGAAAGCAGATGTCAAGCGGTCGGTCCGTGTCATCACGACCAAGATTGCTGATGTCGCCACATTGAACACCCTCGTGCAGGGTGTCATCGATGCAAACTCGTTCCAGTGTGTAGACCACGTTGTTGCCGGAGAAACCCACCAGGGCGTTACCCGTGGAACACAGTCATTTGGAATCCGCGTGGTGTACGAGAACCCCACAACCCTGAAGAACATGGGTACGGCAACTGCGAAGGCATCAACCGTTGCCGGCTATACCGCAGCTTCGACCGCTCTTGTCGGTAACACGGCACTTGCGACCGCAATCGGCGGGGACCCGATCCAGGACACTGAAACCGAAGGGTATTCAATCTCCCTGAACTGCCACGACGCGAATGGCGAGGACTATACTGTCACGTTCGCCAGGAAGACAATCACTGTTTCCTCGTACGAGGACAATGCGATTGTCGCCCGCGTGAACACCTGGGCGAACACAAAGCCCGCACTTGCTTAGACGGGTGTGAAAATGGCAGGGGTTCCGGGGCAGTCTTCGAAACCTTTCGTGAAATCCCAACCCCCCCTGCCTTTTCATCGAGGTGGCCGGGATGGACGTTGAACTTCTTGTAATTGTTCTTGCGGTAGTGCTCCCGCTGTACCCGTCGCTTTTTGTGATCTACGAGAGGATCGGAAAATACGAGGTCATTTGTGCAGAGTTCGAGGCCCACCGCGATGAACACCAGAAATCAAAAGAGGCGTATCATGGAACCAGAATTAACTAATGTTATTGAATTGTTTTTTGCATTCGCCTTCGCTGGGTTTGCGTATATCCAGCACCGGAGGGCAACGGGCGCGATTGCAGAAACACAAGCTGCACAGCAGACGACCAATCAGGTACTGAGCTACTTCGATGCAACCGACGACACCGTTACCGTCGCACCTCCAGAGGTGCAGGGCCGGTCGTACAGGATGGCCGACAGCACGAAGCGGTGGCTCACGTTTGACCATTCACCGGTTGAACGGGAAAGCCTGCTCCGGCAGGTGGCTGAGGCCGAGGCCGAACGGCTGGACACGTACACGATTACGGTCCCGTCTGCCTGGTATGACATTGAATACGGGCTGATCAAGGGCTCGGGTGGCTCGGGGAAGGGGGTGGCTGTATGATTAAGCGGCTTTCCC
>CAIKOD010000023.1 GCA_903828975.1 uncultured Methanomicrobiales archaeon
TCCAGAACGGGGACACGGCAGCCCTGAAATCATGGCTCGATGCATACAGGGACGCCAACCCCCGGAACCAGACCGGTAACCAGGACCGGCCGGTTCCGGGAGATATCATAGACAAACTTGAGCAGAAGGGCGTCGATGTTTCGGCAGCACAGACTGCTATCCAGAACGGGGACACGGCAGCCCTGAAATCATGGCTTGAACTGTTCAGGGCATCGCATACCGGCGAGATCCGTGGCAACAAAACAGGAGGAAGGCCCTGTTAACAAAGAGGACACCCCTCCGGAAAGGAACACCCTAACAATCATAATTATTTTCCCCTTGGGGAGAATGGACAGGTGATACAGACAACATGGTCCAAAAGGCATTAGATACAGGAAAAAGGTCCATCATGCACAGGAAATATGAGATGGGAATATCATCTGAGCGGATGACGGGAGAAGAAGAACTTCATGATGCTCCGATGAAGCTGAACCCGGTCATTACCAACATCTGTATATCGTTACTGGTAGTGGCACTCCTAACGGTCTGTTTCCATTTCTAACCCCCAATAATCCGGGCTCACGAGGGCCCGGGCACCCCCTTACTCTTAATTGTTTTTTATCGCCTCACATAGAGCTTTGCCGGGGAATCGGAGGTACTTCCCTGGAAAATGGGTCTCTGCATCGTACCCGGACAGGGAGAAAACTGTCGTTTTCGATATATCTATAGTCAGGCAGGACAGGATTATATGTTATGCCACTCGGAATAAGGCGTGGACGATTCATTATTACGATATTAGTTATTCTTTTCATGCTGGTATGCATATCAGGGTGTATCCAGCCTACGAATTCTAATTCCGGGTCTGGTACATCCTACACACCCCAGGCAACACCTGTACCTTCAGGCCAGGGGTCAGCCACCCAGGACCCCGCCCTGGTAACCCCGCTAACATCCCAAATTGCCGGAACAGCGACACAGGCTGATAACCTGACAACCGCGAATACGTCCATTGACGCAAAATACTCTGCCGGATCATCGGTCCAGAAAAGTCCCACTGACTTAAGTTACGACCAAGACCGTGGCTGGGTCATTGTAAAAGCCAATGATGATGGTACCTACACGGTGGGGCAGATTTATTTTGACCCCAAAGTGAGCGTCTGGTTTAAGGTAAGCGAAGAATTACTGGTTAACCGGGCGGTTCACGCGGTAGAGCGCGACTACCCTGTCCTCAGGGGCACTGTTGACTGGAATAATTTCCCCGCGAAACACGGCGTTGTCGACCAGTATGGTACAACGAGACTCGAGTGGTAATTTCATCCGGACGCCCCCCCGGTGACAGCACAGGCTGATTTTTTAACGGTGCCCCTGCCCTGTTGAAATGTTAGGGGATCCCGGGAGAGGTGCTCCGGCATTCATGCTGCCAGTGATGTTAAGCCCCGGTGCACCGTTTCGTTATCCAGGATTACCGACGCAACTGCCCATTAACGATTAAATCTCATCCCCATATCCATGAAAACAACCGGATACCGGACAACGGATAACAGGGAAACCATTATCACCTCCACTGTTTCCAATGAAAAATTCCTGGATTTTCACATTTAAAGCCGGATACCCATCATTCTCGTGAACATAATGGTCCTGGTTTTTTTATGTCCTGCATGAAGTAACAGCAAAAACCATTCATGTAATATGTCCAGCCAGTTCACTTTCACACCATGCACGACATGCCTTCACATACTCATCATACCTACACAGGATAGCGTGCGGAGAACTGTGTTATTTCTCAATTGACCGCACGCGAGGATGAAAAATGAACAATCTAAGACCGCCCAACAGACCTGACGGTATCGTTGTCGTCGTGCAGCACCCATTCGCACCCGGCATTCAAAAAGAAGGTCTTAAAATGAATCAATTGGTAAGGAATAGCCCCACCCGGCTCATGTAACCTGCAACAGAAACCGATCCACACCACAAGGGGAGCCGGGGATCACTCTGTTCCCTGACGGTTTAATAGTGCCCTTCGTGCCCGGCAGATGGGGGTGCCACAAATGAGATTCGCTTCAGGCTCACTTGGACATGCAACCACCGGAATTAACCCGGTACTACAGAGTCCCACCACGAGGAGCAGGAAAACCTCCTACGCTGTGCGGGACATGTTGCGCGACATGGGCCACACGGTCATTCATAATACAAGTGTCCTGCCACCGGCAGACCTTGTTGCATGGAAACCCGGTGGTGATCCCCTCATTGTCCAGGTACGGAGATTGTAATGACCTCCACGCCCTCTTTCCGTAGTTTTGTATTGGTGTGGACATTCCTGTCACAACTGACAACCACACCGGGTTCCAGAGCGAGAACATTATTACCATCATCCCATTGCTCACGCTCCTGCTGGAACCAGTCACCCCGGTGGTAACGGCACGGAGCCGGGCCAGCCCCAGCGCTCCGGCGACGACGTCAAGGAAGGGTTTTTCATCCGGGACGAATTGAAGTGATCCGGCCTCTTCACCCGGGTAGAGGCTGTAACAACGGATTTCCCGTACTACCTTCTCGTAGACATTTGCAAAGTCTGAATCACACAGCGTAAAGACCGTATCGAGGTGAATGGTTGAGCGACTCTTTGGCATAGCACAGGCAATTACACGTTCTGCCGCTTTTTCTTCGAACAACGCAAGTGCAATCTGCATAATTGCCCGAGATGTCGTCCGCTCTCCCATGCCAACGAGGACAACCCCGTTACCGACTGGCATCACGTCCCCACCCTCCACGGTTGCCGGGCCGTAACTGAAGTCAGGGTTTCCAAACCATGTTTTAAACCCAGCGTCCCGGAAATCCAGGTGGAACTTATAAATCGCCGTGGTAAGCAGGGTTTCCTGGCAACGGGCCGGCCAGAACATGGGATTCAGGGTGACACCCCCGTGAATCCAGCTGGTCGTGTCACGGGTATAGATTGTGTTCGACAGGGGCGGGATCCACAGGCCATGGGGGTCGTAATCTGAAAAGTCAGCAAATGGCGGGTAGGGTATCTCCCCTGCAGCAATACCACCAATTAGGAGCCCGGCCAGATCACTAGCAGGCATCTCATCGAGCTATGTGCGGACAGCCCCGAGTCCCATGGGCCCGATAGTATTCGCCGTGATTTTCCGGTCCAGTACCCACCGGCGCCCCTCCTTCTGCTCAATAGTTTGAGCAAGAAGGTCGTGCATTTCCAGCACCTCAACGTCTCGTTCCCGCATTACCTGCACAAAGTTATAATGCTCGATTTTTGCTTTCGCCACCCATATTACGTCATCAAACAGCAAATCATGGCAGTTTTCAGGGGTCAATCTCATATGTGCGAGACCGGGCCGGCAGACCATCACGGTGCGGAGCTTTCCGACCTCCGAATATACGCCGTAGTGTGTCATACCGGATGCTCCACTGGACAGGAAACAGGACTCATACGTATACTCCGGGCCCGACAATCGTCCCCGCTTCACCCGTGCATATCTTCCCTATATCTGAAATTGCCCCGATAGCGGCCGTTTTACCCGTTGCCTCGACGAAGGCGCACGCAGCCTCGACTTTGGGCCCCATGGAGCCTGCCGGGAACTGGTCCACGTGTTGGCGAAGTTCGCCGGGAGTTATCCACCGGATCAGCCTGGCATCCGGCTTTTTTTAATTGATGAACACACCGGGTGTATCAGTCACCATGATGAACATGTCAGCCCCGAGGTCCCTCGCCAGCAACCCGCTGGCAAGGTCTTTATCGATTACACCTTCCACCCCGATAAACCCACGTTCCATGCCGGGTCCGGGTATTACCGGAATTCCACCACCACCGGCGCAGATGACAATGAACCCCCGTTCCAGCAGCCATGTAATCGGCCTGATCTCCCGGACCCGGAGAGGTTTCGGGGAGGGTATTACTCGACGCCATTTCTCACCATCCAGTTTGAACGTCCAGCCTTTCGAAGCAATAATCCGCTTTGCGTCCAATTCTTCGTACAGCGGGCCGATAAATTTCGCAGGGTCCAGAAAGGCAGGGTCACCAGGGCCAACTTCCACCATTGTAAGGATCGTGGCAATGGGAACATCATTGGGGAGCAAGTTACCGAGTTCCTGCTCGATCAGGTTCCCAATCAGACCTTCGGTTTCAGCGCTCAGCAGGTCAAACGGGTACGACTCGAATGATTCACGTGACGTCTCATGAAACACATGCTGGTAGGCAGCCTGCTGGAGTGAGAGCAGCCCGACCTGCGGACCGTTCCCATGAGTGAGGACCAGCTGGTGGGACATCGCAATCGTTACAATGGCCTCTGCAGCTTTCCGGATATTCTGCCGCTGGACCAGGGCAGTCATCGGCTGGCCACGTTGCAGCAGGGCATTCCCCCCAAGCGCCACGACGAACCGCATCGCATCCCGGGCAGGAATAGGGACAATCCGGTCCGTCCTGGTCAATATCGCCTGTGCCTGTATTGCCGTCACCTTTTCACTCTTTTTTCAATTGTTCCCGGGCGGATTCAACCGCTTTCAACTGCTCTGCCGATAACACCGGGTACTTCAGGTCAAGCGACTGGATCCGGGTGGAAATGATATCGGCCACAAGGGTCCGTGCCACCCACTTGTAATCTGCGGGAATAATATACCAGGGAGCTGCATCCGTGCTTGTTTTTGCAAACATTGTTTCATACACCTTCTGGTAAGCATCCCAGAACGCCCGCTCGTCAAGGTCGGAAAGTGAGAATTTCCAGTATTTTTCCTCTGTTTCGAGGCGTTCCAGGATACGCTTTTTCTGTTCATCTTTTGAGATATGAAGGAAAAATTTAAGGATCATCGTGCCGTTTCGAACGAGGTGGCGCTCGAATGCGTTTATATCTTCGTAACGGGCATCCCAGAACTTTTCTCCCCGCTTTCCTGAAGGGAGCTGCTGGCCCTCCAGAAGTTCCGGGTGCACCTTCACGACAAGGACATCCTCGTAATATGAGCGGTTGAAGACCCCGATCTCACCCCGGCGGGGAAGGTCACGGCTGTACCGCCAGAGAAAATTGTGGTCGGTCTCGTCCGGGGTAGGGACCTTAAAACTGCAGACCCTGCAGCCCTGGGGGTTCACCCCCGACATGACGTGCCGGATCGTCCCGTCCTTGCCCGCCGTGTCCATCCCCTGCAGCACAATCAGTACCGAATGGATGTTATCAACCCAGAGCAATTCCTGCGACGAGGCAAGAGTAAGCCGGTTTGCCTCGAGTATCTCGGTTGCCCGTTCTTTTACCACACCTTTCTCAT
This sequence comes from uncultured Methanomicrobiales archaeon, assembly GCA_903828975.1. Lineage (GTDB taxonomy): Archaea > Halobacteriota > Methanomicrobia > Methanomicrobiales > Methanospirillaceae > CAIKOD01. The sequence goes on from CAIKOD010000023.1 coordinate 5,245, forward strand.
ATACTTTCAATTCCTCGTTCTGCGCCCAGCCGGTCTCAAAGCTTTTCAGCTTTATTATCTTTCCCGGTATCACACGAAGTTTCCTGATAACTTTTTCCTTGATCATTCGATTGTTCACCTCTTTCTTACCGGCAACAATGTCACGCCGGAATTATTTCTGCGATCCTTCCCTTGAACTGGCTCATGTACAGGTCATAATAGAACCCTTTTGCCTTCACCATCTCTTCATGGGTACCCCGCTCGATAATCTCGCCATCATTGATTACGAGGATTTGTTGTGCCGGGCGGATCGTGCTGAGCCGGTGGGCAATTACGAAACTGGTTCTTCCCTCCTGAAGTTTTCGAATAGCGGCCTGTATGTTCCGCTCGGTCCTTGTGTCCACGTTGCTCGTCGCTTCATCAAGGATGAGGATCCGCGGGTTGGCAACCATCGCCCGCGCAATTGTCAGCAGTTGTCGTTGTCCCTGGGAGAGGTTGCTGCCACCGTCGGTGAGCAGCGTGTTATAACCTTCCGGTAACCGGGTGATGAACTCGTCGCAGTTCGCATCCCTCGCAGCAGTTATACACTCCTCGTCCGTTGCCCCCTCCCGTCCGTATTTCAGGTTGTTCATTACCGTGTCTGAGAAGAGGAACGGCTCCTGGAGAACGACCCCGATCTGCTTACGCAGGCTTGCCTGGGTAACGGTATAGATGTCCTGCCCGTCAATCTCGATAACCCCTGAGTCGATGTCATAGTAACGGGTGAGGATATTGATGATAGTACTTTTCCCTGCACCGGTTGGCCCGCAAAGCCCAATCATCTGGCCGGGCATGGCTTCGAAACTGTTATGCTTCAAAACCTGCCTGCCGGGGACGTAACTGAAGTTAACGTCCTTAAACACGACATGCCCCAGGACGGGTTTCAGCTCAACAACCCCGGGCAGGTCTTTTATGTCAGGCTGTTCATCCATGATCGAGAAGATCCTTCCTGAACTCACCGCGGCCGAGAGGATAAAATTGTAATTGGCGAATATGGTCATAAGCGGCAGTACAAACATCATGGTCAGGGAGAGGAAGGTGGTCAGCACCCCCACGGTTAATGTCCCGTTGATGATCATTACAGACCCTGTCAGGGCAACGAGGGCGATATTGATATTGGTAACCAGAACCGTGAGCGGCATCATCACGAGGGAGAGGATCTGTGCCCTGGCCCCGGTATCCCGTGCAGTCTCGCTAACAAAAGCCTGTTTTCGTGCTACCTTGTCCTGCTGCCGGTACGCGATAATGGTCCTTTCACCGGCGATAGTCTCTTCCATCAGCCCGTTTAAGTCTGCAAGCCTCTCCTGCAGGAGTGAAAAAGCCGGCCCTGCGACCCGTGCCAGCAGCCATACCAGCCCGATAAGGAGTGGTATGGCAATCGATGCAATAACGGCAAGCCGGCTGTCAAGCAGTACCATCGCCACGAGGGTCGTGAAAAGCATTAATATACCCATGATCAGGGTACCGAGGGGCTGCTGGAAAAACGCGGTAACAACATCGATATCATTGGTGACCCGACTCATGAGTTCCCCAATCGGCTGCCGGTCAAAAAACCTCAGCGATAACTCCTGGGTATGTTCGAAGAGGTCCTGCCTGAGCCTGAACAGGGCATTCTGCGTGACACCGGCCAGTAACCGAAACCCGGCATAATACGTAATAAAGGTAACCAGGGCAAGGCCGGCCATAATGGTGACCAGCTGCATGAGCTGACCGGGAACTGTTGTCCCGGACAACGAGTTGACTGCAATCCCAAGCATTACTGACAAGGAAATAAAACCGATAGTACCAATGAGAAACAGGACAATTACAAGGACAAACCAAAATTTCTGTAATCCGAGATACTGAAGTGCACGGACCAGGGCCTTTATTCTTCCTTTGCTTTTTGGTGACTCAACCTTCGCCAGGGCATCGGTTGTACTCGCTGTCATGCGATATCCTCCCTGGTAATACCGCCAAGCTGCGACTCGAAAATTTCCATGTACAGGGGACTCCGGGCAATCAGGTCCTGGTGGTTTCCCATCTCAACAATTTCCCCCTTGTCAAGGAGGATAATCTTATCGGCCATCAGAACCGTGCTGATCCGCTGTGCGACGATAAGCCGCGTTGTCCTGGGGATCATGGTCGCAAGGGCTGCCTGGATACGACTTTCCGTCGCGACATCAACTGCACTTGTACTGTCATCAAGGATAAGTATGCCAGGTTCCGGGGCAATTGCCCTCGCAATGGAGAGACGTTGTTTCTGGCCCCCTGAAAAATTTGCTCCCCGGCGGGCCACATGAGAATCATATCCCGAAGGGATCACTGAAATAAATCCATCTGCTTCTGCAGCCTTAGATGCTGCCACGAGCTGGTCAAAGGGCATATCAGTACCTCCAAATCCGATATTTTCCTTAATTGTGCCTGAAAAAAGGACACTTTCCTGCAGTGCGATGTACACCTTACCCCGGACCTCGTCCTGCGGGATAGCGCGGATATCAGTCCCGTCAATGGTAATCCGGCCGGATGTGACGTCGTAAAACCGGGGAATAAGGTTGACAAGCGTTGATTTTCCTGAACCGGTGGGGCCTAGAAACGCAATTGTCTGGCCGGGTTCTGCAGTAAAAGAAATGTTCTTTATCACCTCTTTACCCCCGGCCCCCTCGTAACTGAATGAAACATTTTCAAACACCACTCTCCCCTGTGTACCGGTGGTACCCGGCATTGCAACCTGTGGTGAATCAACCACATTGGGTTTTGAATCGATAATTCCTGCAATTCTCCCTGCCGAGGCCTCGGCCGAAATTATCTGCGGCATGACAAACGACAGTATCCACAGCTGTGCGAGGATGAAGAAGAAATACTGGGTAAATGCAATAATTTCACCAACCCCCATCGTCCCTGCAATTACCTGCAATCCCCCGAACCAGATAACGAGAGCATTGGAGAGCCCGAGTATTAAGAAAATGGCGGGGAGAATGAAGGCACTGGTACCCAGGGGCGAAAGTGAAGCTGCCCTGAATTTTTCATTTACCCCTTTAAAACGGCTGTTTTCGTAATCCTTCCTTACAAATGCCTTGATTACCCGCACACCCGAAAAGTCCTCCTGGAGCACATTATTTACCCGGTCAAGGTTCTGCTGCCGGACTATGTACTGGCCCTGTAACAGCCACGAGATAACACCGAACATCACGGCAGTTATCAGGATAACAACAATAAAAATCCATACAAGGTCCGGGCTGCTGATATAGACGAAGACAAGGGCGACCAAGATCATAAATGGGGCGTAGAGAGCGAAGCGGATGGAAAAGCTGGCTGCCACGTTGATCTGGTAGATATCACTCGTGAGCCGGACGAGGAGTACCCCGACAGGGTTCCGGTCGAGGTTCCCGAATGAAAACGTCTGGATTTTCTTATATACCTCCTTCCGGAGGTAATGTGCCGTGCCTTCCCCGACTCTTGCCGCGATATAGAGGTTTGCCATTGAAAATGCCCCGGCGAGGATTGCAAAAAGGAGCATTAGAAGGGCTTTGTCAACAACCACGCCGATATCTCCTGCAAGGACACCCTTGTCAATCAGTGCTGATATCTGGACAGGGATAAGAAGCATGAACGTTGCACCGAGGATGACGAATAACTGGGATAAGGCTATCCAGCCCCAGGCCCCTTTGTAGATGACCAACATCCTGTTAAGGTTTGGGAGTATCACGGGCATATCATAAGTCCTCCGGGTATGCAACGGTAGTTGGGGGATGGTTGTGCAATGCAAGAGGTACGTAAAAATCTAAAGCTCATTCCTTAATCCGCCTTCTGATGAAGTGATTAAGGGGGCAAAATTACATGAACCTTTTCATCTCAGGCATTGTCACCCAACACTATTATTCAGGCAGGGTTTTCAAAAAATCAGTCAGGATCCCCCGGGGACTTTCCCCGGGTTCTCATGCTTCGGGAAAAAATTTTTCTTTTAATGCACGGCAGACCGGGCACCGCCAGTCGGCAGGCAGACACAAAAATTCAGTACCGGGGGGGATATTCTCGTAGGGGTCGCCTTTTGCAGGGTCATATATCCTCCCGCAAATCGAGCATTTGTACCTCTCATACATAGGTACTCATCTGCCATTTTTCTACTTAAGATCGCTGGAACACCAATCTGGTAGCTATGTCCTTAGCAGTACCCACTCTTTCGTGACGGGTTTACCAAGGAAAAGGCGAAGCAATTTTCATCTCTTTAATGCAAAAATCACCCTGTTGAATAAGGTTTCTGACAAGGGAGTAAGGGGAAAAACCAAAAAAAAAAGACTCTGTATAATCCTACGCATAAAAATAGGTGATTGGTCAATAACCGCACCCTGACTATAACCAACTAAAACTTGGAGCAGGTCATCATAAAGATCTCGATCCCGATGATTGTATCTGAACTCCAACTCTTTCAGATAGAACGGGAATTTTTCAGGTTTGAATCCATGATATTTCATTAATCTCTCTTTTGCAAAGGATCAGAATCCTTCTATACCGTTGATATACACTTTCCCATTCATGAATCGCTTACCATGATCGATTCGCCTGTGCCTAAACCCGTATATAATTAAGCTGTTATAACTGCGGAACTTATCAGTGTATATGAGACTGCCACGTTTCACTTTCTTAATCGCCATTTTAAGAAGTGTTTCACCCTGAACATCCTGGACCACTTCTACCCGGACTTTTTCTCCCCGTTCCAGGATACCGAAGACCGGAACTGTTTCCTTTCCTCTTTCCACTGAAATAAGACTCACCCATCTCTATCTCACCAAATAGTGAGAATGATTCTGTATCGGTGATTAGAATCGCTCTTCGAATCATTGTATTGAGGGAATAGACTGTATTGTAGGCGAGATCAAGCTGTCGTGCAGCCTCTCTTACCGAGGTGTCAAGTTCAAATAACTTTAGGCCATGAGGAATTTGGTAAGAGGGATCCTCATCCCCCCACAATACTTCCTCGACGTATTCCCAATTCCTTTCTACATTCGTAACATTTGATCTTGCCTCGACGTATACGACCAACTCGTTTACTGCCGCAATATGGGTATTCCTCAAATATTTTCAGAATCCCTATCTTCTGAAGGTATTTCTCTGCTTTTTCTTCATCGCTCGTATGCTGAGTAAGTTCTATTAGGTTCATTCAGACAGACCACCCTTGATTAGTTTATAGTAGTGGTCTCTATTAAGCAATCACCTAAAAAATTAACAGAACGGCTCAGGGAGGAGGGGGTTTCACCCCCTCCCTGTCCCACCCCCATTAAGATACCTTTGGGTAGGGTTCAATTGGGACATTCAAGGAAATTTCAGAGATTTGGTACCCATGTCTTATCCCAACCAGGGTCGCCAAAGCGGCGGGGCGGCACCCCGGGAGCGTGACGAAATTTTGGAATTCCCAATTTGCAAGATAGATTTGAGGGCATTTCAACAAAGCTTAAAAACAAGGAATACACAAGCCTGGATGATGGATAATTTTTGCATTCCAGGTGATAGCAGGCCAGCCATCATACTGATCAATGGCTTTTCCATGATAGCTGGCTTTGCTGTTTCTGAGAGGCGGATTTATCTGTAAAGGGGTTAACCACCTGATAATGACGTCAGTAGATGGTTTCATACCTTACCTGTTTATGCTAATCACACTGATAGGTGCCGGTGTGCAGATTTTTCACAAGCGGAATACCATTACGCGGCCCGGGTTGGCTGAAATACTATTGGTATGGTTTTTTGCTATCGAGCTCGGGGTAGCAGGAATCTGGGCCTTTATTGCCCACACCGTATTCGCAGCACAGGTTGCGGTAAGCATCGGTTGGCTGGCAGGAAACCCGTTCCAGCAGGAAGTCGCAGTTACAAACCTTGCAATCGGGGTCCTTGGCCTTCTCTCGGTCAGGATGAACCGGTCTTTCCGTCTCGCGACCATCATTTCTTTCTCAATATTCATGATCGGGGCCGGGATCGGACATGTCTATCAGCTGATTGTCTTCAATGATACAGCGATCAACAATGCCGGGGCTGTTATGTACCTCGATTTTATCGTACCGGTCATAGTGATTATCCTCTATTTCATCAGGTATGAACATGGTCCGGGAGAACCATCCTCTCCAACCCCCTGATTTTTTCCGATTGTCCTGTAAAAGATATTGTATTTTTCTGGCTCTGTTGACATCCTGCCGATTTAAAAAAACGAAGAAGGAATACATGGACAGGAGGAGGTTTCACCCCCTCTCTGCCCCACCCCCGATAAGATATCCATTGGCAGGGTTAAATTGGGACATTCAAGGAAATTTCAGAGATTTGAAGATCAATCCTTATCCCAATCGAGGTCGCCAAAGCGGCTGGGCAGAGCCCCGGGAGCGTGACGAAATTTTGGAATTACCAATCTGCAGGATAGATTTGAGAGGATTTCCCATGAAAATGTCCGAACGAGCCGCAATCTAAAGAGATTTGAAACAGGCATTTTCATGGTTGGGGTGTGAACTTCCCGTTCATGTGTGTTTCTAAAGAGCCTGATTTTTCATTCTACGTGACGCTAGTGATATTTTCAGGGTATACTTCCGTTCAACCACAACATGGTAACCGTTATCTCGTCCTGCAAAAAAGAATGGTGTATGTTTCAGAAAACATTAGAGTTCCAGACGAAATGTGAAGGGGAGATGGTAAATATAACCCCTGGTGTGGAAAAAATTGTCCATGAGAGTGGAGTGATGAACGGTCTCACCAATATCTTTGTGACCGGCTCCACGGCAGCGGTCACAACCATCGAATACGAAGAGGGAGTCCTCGGGGATTTCAGGAGGGCCCTTTCGGTCCTTGCACCAGACACTATACCGTATGATCACAATACCCGGTGGAATGACGGGAATGGAAGGTCCCATGTGAAAGCATCATGCATCGGCCCTTCTCTGACCGTTCCAGTTATGAATGGAGCACTCATGTGCGGGACCTGGCAGCAGGTCGTACTTGTTGAACTGGATGTAAGGTCCGGGCGTAAAAGGACTGTTTTAATTACCGTTGATGGGACTATGTAAACGCCAGGCAGAGAAATGCACATTTCCCGGGCCTGATTCACAAAACCATGATACTGTTAATCTGGTATTACCGTACCTCATTGCAGGGTTTTGGGATCGGACAGCGTGAAATGCGCTTAAATGATTCCAGGTACTAAAAAAGATAACCTTCCATCTTACCAGTCAGATATATACTGAAAGCAGATTTATTCATGGCTGATTAAAAAAGGAAGTATTTGCCGGTGTGATTAATCGAGCGGGATTGTCTCGAGCTGGGATACCAGTTCCCATATCCGGGTCCTTGCATGCACGGGCATGTTGGGATCATTGCTGATTTCGTCAATCTTTGAGATTGCCTCCGCGGCACGGAGACCTATTCCCTTGTTAGGATTCGTCAGCAGCATCCTTGTCTCATCTGCGACGCGCCTGATATTTCTCGGTATTGTGTTGTCATCCATGATGTGCTGCAGCATCTGGACGCAATTCTCTATTGTTTTTTCCGGATTCGTCATGATATCACCATTCGTGAGCTTCTCTCTATAAATACTACTATCCCGCCTTATATAGTTTGATAAACCAACCTAACAACCAGGTGATACCGATACCAGAGAAGAAACCCGATGATGTAATGGCAGAATATCTCCTGAAAGGGGCAAAAATGCTGGCAAAAACGTGCCCTGCCTGCGGATCGCCTATGTTCACCTACAAGGACCGGACATTCTGCGTGATGTGTGAACTGGAAGAAGAAAAGGCAGCAGAAAAAACAAAGAAGTCAATTAAAAAACCGGTTGAACAATCAAAGGTAGAAAACCGCGTGTCATCATCAGCTACCGAACTTGCATGTGCACTTGAAACAACACTGATCACGCTCTCCGAAAGGATCGCCTGCGAACCTGACCCTGACCGTTGCCTTTCCCTGATGAATACCGTGAAAAAAGGGATCGAAGCCCTGAAGCTCCTCTCTCAGCCGTAAGGGTGCCTCGATAATTCGTATATCTTTTTCGCCCGTTTCTCCCCAATCCCGGGAACTTCTGATAACGCTTTTTCATCTGCATTGACAATCCCCTGCACTGATCCAAAATGGTCCAGGAGCAGCCTCGCATTTTTCAGCCCGATTTCCGGGAATGCACCAATAATACTCTCCTGCTGTTCCATGTATGAATGGTAGGGTTTCCTGATGGATGGTGCACGTTCTCCACGCTCTTCAAACTCCCGTCTTGCAATGACCAGAAGCATTGCCGCAGTATCGGCCGCATCTTTCGTCGTGAACAATGTCACCCCGAGGTCGATTGCAATCGCTGAAAGAGTCCCCCGGATTGCATTCGGGTGGATATTTCGCTCCTGGAAGAGGTCCTCCCCCTCGATGACCAGTACCGGGCGGATACAGGAGGTTGCGAGTGACCGTACCTGCCCGAGAAGATCACGGTTTACAAGGGTATCAGCAAAATCCCTTGTCGTCTTCCGTTCGACTATTATTCGGTCTCCTATCGCATAATCCCCTATGAGTAATCTCTGGATACTGATCGAGGCTCCCATGGCATGAAGTGATTCCACGACCTTCGATGAAGTCTCCCGGTCATCGACAATAATCGACGGTCCCGTCCCGGCAGGGGCAACCCCTGCGGTAAACTCTTCGATACTCATCTGGGTCGCTTTACTTTCACCGGGAAACGATTGCGGCATGTCGTTGCCGATCTGCCGTATCCCCTTGACCATCGCCCGTTCCCGTGACTGGCTTACGTAACGGAAGGTCTCATCCTGTGTCCCTTTAGTTACAAGGACAATAATTTTACCATGACCACTTCTGCCGGTCCTGCCTTTCCGCTGGATGCTGCGGATTTCTGATGGTACCGCCTCATAAAACACGACAAGGTCTGTTGAAGGGACATCAAGCCCTTCCTCTCCGACCGACGTGGCGACAAGTACCCGGAACTCTCCTGACCGGAACCTCCGGAGAGCATCGATCTGCTTTTTCTGGCTCAGTCCTTTCTCTGCATCCTTTGTTGCCTGCCCGACAAAGCGTTCACATGGGATGCCCTGCGAGATCAGCCGGTCTACAATCAGCTGGACTGCATCGCGGTAGGTCGCAAATACGATGACCCTGCTGTCAGCCGAATTCATGAGTTCTGACTTTATAATTGCTTCGACAATTCCGAGTTTTGGATGAAGCTCGCCTTCCCACCCGGCCACCCGGTCCATGAGGGCTGTAAATACCGGATCCTGGGCAAGCCGGCGACTCGCCTTCGAACCGGAAGGAGAGGCTGCTTCTGCGGCAAGGCGTGAGAGGTAGGTCTTTAATACCCCGCTCCCCTGTGACTCCGCAAGTCCCACCGCGTGTTTCAGCTTCATGATCTCTGCATAGACCGAGGCTGCTGCAAACCCGGCAGGTTCCCGCTGCTGGATTTTCTCCTGGACCTGCGCATTGATTGCATTGAGGGCTTTCATCGAGAGCTGCTGTCGTTTCGGAACAGAAAACCCGGACCCGGCGAGCATCTTCAACCGGTCGTCAAGCAGCCTGTTAAGGTGGTCGAGTGCCTTCTCCAGTTCAGGGGGCAGGGAAACACTGATGATTTCGATATCACGCTCATGGACGTAAGGCCGAACATCGGGGTCATCCTCGCTCCTTGTCTCTACCTGCTCGATCCCGACATTTGCACAGACTTCTCTTACCTTTTCCTGCTGGCCGCCGGGTGATGCAGTCATGGCAAGAATTCTCAGGTTTTTTGCCTGGATACGGTACTGATCTGCAAGGAACACATAGGCATAGTTTCCAACGGCCCGGTGACATTCGTCAATAATCATGAGGGTAACATCTGCCAGGGAATAACGGCCAGCGAGAATATCGTTTTTTATAACCTGTGGTGTGGCAAAAATAACGGTCGCCTGCTCCCACTCATTTGTGCGCTGTTCACCCGGGGTCTCACCGGTAAACATCACGAAATGAGGTGTATCAGCTTGTTTATCAGGTAAAACAAGCAGTTTTTCAAAAAATCTCAGGTGTTGCTCGACAAGCGGCTTGGTGGGGGCGAGCATGAGCACCTTGCCCCCCTCGTTATACAACCGGGATGCCGCAACAATCAGCGCCACGGCAGTCTTCCCAAGGCCTGTCGGGAGGACAACAAGCGTATTTGCATCAAGCGCCCGCATCGCGACGTTTAGTTGATACTCCCTCGATTCCAGGCTATCAGGTCGTATCAGCGGGTGGTTGATGCAGGTCATGGACAGATTGTGGAGAAACTTCCTTTTCCTTCAATAAGGTCGCTGATCATGTCAGGTACATGGTCGATCGGAACTCTCATTTGTTTCATGGTGTCCCGGTCCCGGATTGTTACGGTCTGGTCCTCCCTGGTATCATAATCTATGGTGATGCAGAAGGGCGTGCCTATCTCGTCCTGTCTCCGGTAACGGCGGCCGATTGCCCCGGAATCATCGTATTCGGCGAGGATATGGTGCTCATGGAGCCTGTGGGTAAGCTGGGCGGCGATTGTGTCAAGCCCGTCACGGTTCATTAAGGGAAATACTGCTACCTGGACGGGTGCAACGAGGGGCGGGAGGCGGAGCACACGGCGCTCCTCCCCGTCAACTATCTCTTCGTAATAACTCTGCTCAAGGACCGCGTAGCACATACGGTCGATGCCATATGAAGGTTCTATGACGTGTGGCCTGACCTCCTCTCCAGGGAGATCGACCTCTTCTTCGATAACCTTGTAGAGGTCCTTTGGGACAAAGAACTGTTCTGATCCAACGGTAACCGTAATCCCGTCAGGGCCTGGGGCCGTTGTTGCAAGCGCATCAGCAATATCTTTCGCTTTCCCGCGGTACTTCGGGCCGAGGGCCCCCATGTCAGCGACAACTCTCCTTCTTTGCACCCGTTTAGGGGTCTCATACTGGATAAAGACTGTAAAGGACTGGCCACTCTGTTTTTCGTGTGCCCGGAGGTCGTAATCTGTACGGTCCGCAATCCCGACCGTCTCCACCCAGCCGAAGCGTTCAGAGCGGATCTCTGCGTCCCAGCAGTCTTCCGCATAATGGGCAAGTTCGTCGGGCAGGTGCTGCCGGAACCGGAGCCTGTCAGGCTTCACGCCGATCCTGACAAGTAACTGGTGGGTCAGTGCGAGGTAATACGCGACATACTCGTTCGCGATAATTCCCTTGTCCACGGCCTCTCTCATTGTCATGACCAGGGGCGCTGAATTTTCCTGCTGTTGATTCTGCCCGAATAGCGGGACTTCATATCCAGCATACCGTGCAAAACGCGGGTGGTTTTTCTCTCCGGGATGTACAAAGATCTCTGCTTCGGCCTGGGTGAACTCACGGAGCCTGATCATACCCTGTCTGGGGGAGATCTCGTTACGGTAGGATTTCCCTATCTGCACTGCCCCGAACGGCAGTTTATCGCGGTAAAAACGTAGCAGACGTTGGAAATCGGTAAACATCCCCTGTGCAGTCTCGGGTCTTAAATAGCCTTTCCGCTGCGATCCTGGTCCAATTGTGGTCTGGAACATCAGGTTAAACGGGAAGACATCGACCTTCCCGAGTACCTCCTCGCAGACCGGGCAGGTGAGTGGGGCCAGTGCTGTGGAAAGCTGCATTTCTGACATTGTGGAGGATCCGGCAATTCCACCTCCTTCAACCACATGGTCGGCACGCAGGTATTCCCTGCAATGCGGGCACTGGAACATCTTGTCTGAAAACCCCTTGACGTGCCCTGATGCTATAAAAATTGATTCCTGTCCGATGGTTGGACATTCTATCTCGTAATACCCTTCCTGTATTACGTAAAAAGAGCGCCATATGTCTTCTATCCGTCGCTTCATCATGGAACCAAGCGGACCATAATCGATAAACCCTGCGACTGCCCCGTAACACTCGGATGTCGGCCATACAAAACCGCGTCGTTTGGTAAGATCATTTATTTTATCGTATACATCGCTCATATCGACCACTGGTTATCCATTATTATAGAACGCACGGTATGAAAAAGTTGTTCAAATCGGAGTATTAACACTGGAAAAATCTCACCCCCTAACCTGCCCCGGGATTTGCTGGAAAAGCCTTACTCTTATCTTGGGATACGGTACAATAAGGTAAAAAATAACCAGGATGAGTCATATCGGTCATATTTCACGTTCATAAATTCCGAAAATTGAGATAGAGTTAAATATTAATCCGCGCATCTATTCCGGTAATCCTTGAGTGGTTTTCAAACATGCCGGAAGACAAACGTAAAATTCAGCTTCTGGAATTGTTCACAAACATTACCAGCAAAACAAAGATTGTGGAACCGATGAAAAAAATCCACGGATCTTTAAGAGACCGTGACGCCGTTGAACGTGAAATCGCCCTTGTTATGAGGGAGATTCTAGATCAGGGCTTCTTTAAGACCAAACTGAAGCCTATTCAACTCGCCAAGCTCGTCTCTGCCTACTATCTCGGCAAGAACGATACTGAGATCGCCAGAGAACTTGGGGATGAAAAACTGTCAAAGACCGTCGCACGAGCACGTGTTCGTCTGAAACTATTCCGTGACCTTGATTTCAAGATGCCATTTGACCGCGAGAAGATGGAAATACTCATGGAATCAGGAAAGACGATGAAGGAGATCAGCGAAGAACTCGGGGTAAGCCCGTCCACGCTCCGTGAATACCGCCACGTGATCGACCAGCGGGATGACCATACCATTGATCACTACCTTGAGCGTATAAGGGATGTCATGGAAGACCGGGACCTCAGCGAGCAGATGACCCGGAGTGCCATAAAAGATGGTCTCGGTGATTCAATCGATATAACAGAAGCAGAATTAATTGATGTAGCCTGAACAATACCAGCAGGGATGGATGAATTCCATCCAGTTATACTTCAGTGAGGGCTCTCACTCATTTTTTTAACATTTTTAACCAATTGTCTCATCTGGGGAGGCTCCATGGGATTCACCGGTTCTATCATTCCCCCCGGGGTTCAGGAAGAGCTACGTTTTCATAAGAAGTGTGAGGATATTGTACCTGACATGAAACTCACCTGGTTCGGGCATTCCTGTGTATGGTTATCGGGAACGAAAAACATTATCGTGGACCCTTTTATTGGTGAAGGGAAAGAAATTACTGCTGATTGTGATATTATCGCGGTCACCCATGGGCATGCCGATCACATGGGTGATACGGTCAGGCTCAGGAAAAGAACGGTTGCAATTAATGAAATCGCAAAATATCTCGCAATAAAAGGTATCCCTGTTGAAGGGATGAATATCGGGGGGACTATCGAAGTTGATGGCGTCCGGTTCACCATGACCCCTGCAGTCCATTCCTCGTGGCTCGAGGAAGGTGGTATCGGGTACAACGGGGGTGCTGCCGCCGGGTACGTCATTACTATGGACGGGAAAAAGGTCTTTCATGCCGGCGACACGGCACTGTTCTCTGATATGAAACTGATAGGTGACCTTTACCGCCCGGATGTTGCCCTCCTCCCGATTGGGGGGAGGTTCACGATGGGGCCTGACGAGGCCATGATGGCCGCCCAGTATATCGGGGCACCCCTGGTCATCCCGATCCATTACAATACCTGGCTAAAGATTGTGCAGGACCCGTCAAAATTCAAATTTGCAATTGAGCGGACGACTGACATGAAGGTCGCCGTCCTTGCACCAGGTGAAACGATCGAGCTATGAGAATTTAGGCCACTTTTTTTCAAATTTCTATTCCGATTAATTCAGGAAATAAAACTCTCATCACTCTGTTTTATTACATTTAAGGCAGGAATGGTTCATATTAATCCAAAATTTATCTGATTGGACAAGTCCTATACAATAATTACGCCGAAGAAGAAACAAAAAGAGATTATTGGATTCCAAACTGAAAAAGTAGCATATCAGTTAGAAATCGGTCATAACCCTGAACTGGTCGATCTCTTCCCTGTTCAGGTTTTCAAGGAATATTTCAGCCGCGGAACGGATATCCTTGGACGCGGTGATTGCCCTGCCGACCACAAGGATGTCTGCACCTGACTTCAGTGCGTCCTTTACGACTTCTGCCCTGATACCCCCTGCAGTTGCAACGAGGAGTTTTCCACCGGCGGCCTTTTTCAGGGCCGCAATATTGCCCCAGGCGTGCTTGGTCTCCTCAGCATCAATTGCCCTGTGGAGCTCAACAATATCCGGCTTAACAGACAGTCCTGCAATCAGCTTGACCGGATCGGCAACATTTAACATGTCCACAATGGAATAGATGCCGGTCTTCTTCGCCTCTAAGATTGCCTTCTCAAGCGTTGAAACAGGTGCAAGCCCCGAAATTACTACGGCGTCTGCGGATGCATCGGCAGCCATCCGGGCCTCAAGGTTTCCTGTGTCAAGGATTTTCATATCCGCAATGATGAATGCATTCGGCCTGATCTTCCGCATTTCAGAGATCACATTCAGACCGAACCGCTTGATCAGGGGTGTCCCTGCCTCGATGATAAGGTGGTCGTTGGCCGGGAGCTCGGCGAGCACCTGGGTGACTTTGTTCATATCGACCAGGTCAAGGGCGACCTGGAGGTATGGCGGGTCCCAGAGGCGCTGTACCTTGAACCCCATAACCGCATGTGCGGCACGGTCCTTCTCATAAATAAGGGTCTTTTTGTCTGGGAATGCATCCACTGCCCTGCTGATTGCAAGTTTCATGGCGCCGTAGTTGTAGCGGTAAATTTTATTGTAGTCTGCAGCTGACGGGTCGAGGTAGACACTTGCGAGGACCACGATCTTTTCAATATCGTGGTCTTTGAAAACCCCTTCTTCAACTGAATCCGCGACAGCCTTCGCCACCGCTGCCTGCACCGGTCCGAACATCTCCCGTACCTGGATCTCCTTCTTCATCGTGACTTTCGGGATCACGAGTGTGACAGGTTTCGTCAGCAGGTTTGGTCTCACAACGGCGAGTAACGGGGTATGCCCTGCAGATAGTTGCGAGAGTGCATTGGCAAATGCGGACCCGACCGCCCCTTCCTTATCTCCGATCATCAGGTCGATATGGGCGAGCTCCGGCCCGTCCCCGACGAGTGCTTCTCCAATAAGATACATAAAATCCTCGAGTCTCCTGTTTACTATGTAGCCCCATTATATGATAAATGTTTTAATTCCCCCGGGATTCCTAAAAAATGATGATGTACCTGCAATACCGGTGATTGTGATCATAAAATGGGTTGGGTGCCGGAAAGATCTACGATGAAATTTAGGATGAATTCAAAATCCATCTGAAATCTCCCTGGTAAATACATAATTTGTTTAGTATTCAGCTCAACCCTTTCCTGTCCCGGTCTGCAAACACATCCTTTGCCACGGCCATACCGTTCAGTGCAGCAGGAAACCCGGCATACACTGCCATCTGGGTGATAATCGCGATTATTTCCTCACGCGTACATCCAATGTTCAGCGCCATGGAAATATGTGCATTCAGCTGGACTGGTGCATTACCAAGTGCAGTGAGCGCTGCAACCGTGGCTATTTGTCGTGATTTGAGGTCAAGGCCCGGCCTGCACAGCACGTCACCATAGGGAAATTCAACCGTGTAACGGGCAAGATCAGGTGCAATACCCTTCAGGTTGTCCAGCATTGCATCAACCCCCGTACCGCTCATCGCTTCCAGCTGTTTCTTTCCTCGTTCAAACCTGTCCTGGTCCATCAGTTCCATCTCCTGGTGAGTATTGTCCCCTTGGTATGATGAAACAGGATGGCATAACCGCCCGGAAATAACTCACCGCTATGAGAAATGGTGTAATTAAAAATGTGGGGTCGGTGAGATTTGAACTCACGATCGACGGGTCTCTCCGACATGCGTCAGTGCTCCAACGGATCATCACTATTCAGAAGACCCATTGTTCATCATTCGCACAGAAGACGCGAAAGACCGCTGGAGCCCGTCGCCATTCCGGACTAGGCCACGACCCCGATGATGTAAATTAAATCGCATGTTCGAGATTTAAGTGTTCCCATAAAGAAACATATCAGGGGAGCCCGTCCAACCAGCTGGGATAATTGTTGGACGGACCACCAGAGAACCCAATATCAATAATGGATGCAACCCCCAGATTCATACAATTACAGAAAACACCCGCGCATCCTGCCATTTTAATTCCAGGAGAGAGAAGA
>CAIKOD010000024.1 GCA_903828975.1 uncultured Methanomicrobiales archaeon
AATCCACAAGTATACGACGAGATCTGTGATAAAGACGGTCTGTCTGAATGTACTTTTACTCGGGCTCGTGATTTCTTTGGGATTTGACAAAAAGATTGACATACAACGGCTTTCTGAGTGGTGAGTTGGTAAGGGGGCTAATGGATCTTTCTATAAACTCACAAAATTCTGGTTTTCTGGATTGTCATGAAATTGGCGAAGTACTGAGATTGGACCTGCCCAAGAATATCTTAACGGAAATCGGATAGGGAAGGGGTGAAATCCCCTCTGGCCCACTTATTTCGTCTTCATTTTTTTTAGTACGCAGGATGTCAACAGAGCCAAAAAATGTATAAAATATGTTTAATGGCCTTACCTGTCAAAATAAGATCAGGATGCCAAATCAGCCCGGTATTATTAAAGGAAGGAAATTAGGGCCCGGAAAACCAGAAAATTAGTTGTCGAACAATACTATTTTCATTACATTTTGCAGTAATCAACGGTGTACCTGCCCCGGGGTACGTGGATCTCGAACCTTGCACCGTGACCTGCCTCTCCAGTTTCCGTAATAGTAATCCCGGTAATGGAGAGGATCTCCCTGACAAGGAACAGTCCAAGTCCCGTGTTCTGTCCGATCCCACGGTCAAAGATCCTTGATTTATCTTTTCTTGTGATCCCGATACCGTCATCCTCGAAGATTATCACAAGCCCTGAGTCATCCTCGCGGGCCAGGAGCTGTATCGTGGTGAGCGGTTCGCCCCCATAACGGAGAGTATTGTCAATGAGGTTATAGAACACTTTTTCGAGCAGCTGGTCTGCCAGTACCCTTACTTTACCCACATCAATATCGATGGTGATCCGATCGCTATGCAATACGTTGGATGCACGCGTGATGGTCTCCGCAAGGTCCTGCCAGACAGGGGCATTCACCCCGATATCCTGGTAATCTTTCGTGAAGGCGATCTGGTGCTCAATTGTTGCAGTTGCCTCCTGGATCATTTTGATAAAAGGAGCCTCGCGGTCCCCGGGTGGTTCGGCGGTGAGGAGGTCAAGGGCCCCCTTCAGGACAGTGAGCTGGTTTAAGAGGTCATGACGGGTAATGCTGTTCAGGAGGTGCAGGCGCCTGTTCGTCAGCTCGATCATCTCCCGGTATTTCCGCATCTCAGAGATGTCCAGTATTGTCCCGGCTACGTGGGCTGGTTTTCCCGTTGCGTCGTACCTGATTACCTTCCCCCGGAACAGCAGCCACTTGTAGGACCCGTTGCTGCAGAGGAGCCGTTGTTCCTCGTCCAGGATTGATGATGCACCGGATAGGAAATTCTTAAGGCTGCAGATGGCTTTGTCAACGTCATCCGGATGAATAATCTTTTCAAGGAGGGCAATATCCACGGTTGTGGCTTCTCCCTGGTATCCAAGGAGGTCAAGTACTTTCTGGCTGACTATTATATCCGGTTCAGGTGTTACATCGCATTCCCATATACCTACATCCCCTCCTTCGATGGCAATCTGTAGTCGCTCCTCGTTTTCACGGAGTTCTTCTTCGAGCTGCTTGTAGCGGGTGATAAACAGGCCCACACCCGTCAGCCGGGCTGGCTGACCACTGTCGTCCGCGATCACTCTGCCAATCGCACGCATCCACTCTACCTTCGCGTCCAGGAATAACAGGCGGAATTCGATGGCAAAATCCGGATGAGACTGCCAACCGGCAATAGCCCCTGAGAGTGTTGATTCAATGTGCTCCCGGTCATCCGGGTGGACAAGTTTCAAAAAGTCCATAAAATTGTCAGCAAATGCAGCCTCCTGAATGGTCGCACGGTCCCGGACAGGCAACTCACTGATGCGTTCGTCGGTTATACTCCACTCCCAGAGCTGCATTTCAGAGATGGATAAGGCCATTTTCAGCTTTGCATAGGTGTCTTTGAGTTCGTCCTCTGCTGCTTTCCGCTCTGTGATATCCCTTGCGTACTCGATTACCCCTTTAGATTCCCCGCTGTTTTCATCGATCAGGGGGAAACTATAGAGTTCAAACCACCCGTCGATTTTACCGGCAGGACCTATTTTCGGGACCGTCTCAACCTTTGGTTCCCCGGTGGATATTGTCAGGGTGGAAGGGCAATTTTCGCACGGTTCTTTCCTGAGGTGGTAGGCCTCGTAACATTTCTTTCCTACCAGCGGCATCTGGTGCGCATACCACCCCTCAATTGCCGGGTTTACCCTGATGATCCGCATCTCGCTGTCAAGGATACTGATGCCATCCCTGATACTTGAGAAGATATTGTTAAGAAAACGCTCCCGTTCCTCAAGTGCAAGTGCATAGGTCTTTTTACTGGTGATATCCCGTCCGAAAATGGCTAGTTTCCTGACCCGGCCATCGGTTTCCCGTATGGGGTTAATGGAATTTTCGATGATCCGGCTTCCAGTTGTAAATTCAAAAGACCCCGGTGTACCTCCCCGGACTGCTTTGCTGACCTGCTCTTTCAGGGCAGCGGCATAGTCTTCCGGGACGATCTGGTATAAATTAGTCTCCAGGATATCGTCCATGTTCATGTGGAACCATTTTGCCGCTACCTCGTTGAGTTTCAGGATAACCCCTGTATCCGTAACCAGGACTGCAGCTTCATGGGTAGCATCAAGAAGTGCCCCTGTCGTTGTTTCGCTTTCCCTCAATATCTCTTCTATCTGGTGACGTTTTGATGTTTCAAGGGCGAGCGAGATATAATCAGCAACTGAGGTCGCAAATTCCTGTTCCTTTTCGGTCCATGTGCGTTGTTCCCCAATGTGTTCGTGGCACACGATACCGATTACATGACCGTTTAACCAGACCGGGACATCCATCATGGAGACGATGCCTTGTGGCTTGAGATAGTCCTCAAACAGTTCTTTTGTGCAGAAATGCTCTTTCACGTCGTCGGCAATAATCAATCTCTGTTCCCCGAGTTCGTGGAAGTATACCGGGTGCCCGGTGGCATCAAGATGTCCCCCCTCCTCGTGGGAATTCGTGCTCTTTCTATAGAGATCACGGCAGGTGATGCCCTTCCGGTCCTCATCACATGTCCAGAAACTGACTCGTTCAACGTCAAGCAACGCTGCATCAGTTTCAAGGAAATGCCGGACCGCGGGAATAAAAAGGGAAGGTTCGGTCCTTGCGAGTTCAAGGAGCGCCTGGTGATACCTCAGGCTCCAGTTCATCTGGGATTTGGCAAGTTCCTCGCTCCTCTTCCTCTCTGTGATATCACGCGCAATCAGGAGGACTGCAGAACGGCCCTGGAAACTGGCGATCCGTCCCCGCCCTTCTATCCATCGTTCTGCACCTGAAACAGTCTTTATCCCGTACTCTCCAAGAAGGGGGTGCCCATCCCTCACCTTCGCCACCTGGTACCGTGCGGTTGTGAGGCTTTCACCGAGAAGGAAGTCAAAAAGATTCCTGCTGGTTCCGGACTCCCCGGATGGCAGACCCATCAGTTCTGCCCCGTTCTCGTTTGCGAAGAGGACTGTACCATCCCAGTCGAGTATGAAAATACCATCGGGCATGTTATCGACCAGCGATTTGAAGAGCCCCCGGCTTTCCCTGACTTTTTCTTCGGCGGCCCGGATCTCGCTCAGATCGATGATGATCCCACGCAGGCCGGAAATCCCCCCGCCCTGGATAATGGGTGACGCAAATATCTGGATTGGAAACGTTGTCCCGTCTTTGCGGGCCGCTGTGTAGACATCCCCCTGTTCGCCTGCACCATCGGCAAGTGCCCGGATACCCTTCAAGGCACGTTCATGCTCTTCGGGAACAAGCATGCTAAAAATATTGTACCCGTCACCCAGTTCTCCACGGGGGTACCGGAACATATCAAAGGTGCGCTGGTTTGCATACAGGATCTTACCCCCGGTATCGATCTCAAATACGCTCTGGGGAAGCATCTCGGTGAGTTCCTGAAACCTGTCTTTTCCTTCGAGAATAGTCGCCTCGTACTGTTTCAGTTCGGTAATATCCCGGATGCTCTCGATCGCCCCGATTACATTCTTTTCATTGTCATAGAATGGTGTGGCTTTCGCCCAAACAATGGTCGGTTTCTTCTGTAATTCCGGGACTTCTGTTTCTGCGATAATTCCATGCCCGTCCCGGGTGATGCTTTTGTAATACTTGTTCCTGATTTGCTCGTCTTCTTCATAGAGCAGGTCAATCAGTATTTTACGCCTTGTTCCGTAGAATGGTATGGAATACTCATAATCCCCTTTCCCAAGCATATCCGCGGCAGGGACTCCTGTCATATCCTCGATCGCCCGGTTCCACGCGATCACCTTTCCATCACGGTCGATAGCAAAGGTCGCATCGGGAAGGAAGTTTATTATATCGAATAGCCTGCGTTCTGAACGGATATGGGCTTCTTCAGCTTCTTTTCGCTTGCAGGCCTGGTGGACCATGTTTCGCAGTTCGGCGAACTGCGATTTCGGGTCCCCGCCTTTCTGGAGGTAAAAATCAGCCCCGTAGTTGAGCGCTTCGATTGCCACCTGCTCCCGCCCCCGCCCGGTGAAGATGATAAAGGGGGTCTTGTTCCCGTCTGACCTGACCTTCTTGAGGAACTCGATCCCGTCCATCGCCGGCATCTCATAATCAGAGATGATTATATCGAACTGTTCGAGTTCCAGGATCCGCAATGCATCGAAGGCAGAAGGGCAGGTCTTTACCCTGAGCCCCTCGTCACGTTCGATAAAAATGCGGGCAATATCGAGAAGGGCAGGTTCATCGTCAACAAGAAGTATCCATATCATTTTTTGACTCGCATGACTGACGGTATTGCCCGCCGTACCTAATAGTTACTTATCGGAAAGTTTAAATAAAGTTAACTGTTTAAAAACGCTCCACCAGGCATCATAAACAGCAAATATTGCATTATTTTTTCGCGGTACCCTTGAAAAAGGTATAACAGAATGTACCTCCCGCTGAGGCTGTACGGTGGAGGTCAGCAATTCCCAAATCAAAATCATGGGGTTTTATCATCCCTTCCCCGACCGCCTGGAAACGTACACCTTCAACCATTGGTATGATGGTCTTCCTGACAAAACCCTCTTCAAATTCCGGTTTTGAGTGGTCAGAACAGACCATTCGTGGCGATACGTGAATATCCTTATACCCTGCAGATGACAGGAGCGGGTAGAGTTGTCGTCCAATCAGTGAATTACCGCCAATAATTGCCTGTACATCGATCAGGCAATGCCAGGCGGCAAGCGCCATTCCCGTCTCGGGGTGGAAGTAGCAGGAGCCGTGGTCACCTTCGATAACCGTGATCGACCCACCGGGTTTCAGGAGATCCCGAAGGATACGGAGGGCAGTTCCCGGGTCAGGCAGATGTTCAAGCACGAAGCAGACAAAAATATGATCGAATGAATTTTCCTGGAACGGGAGCCTGAACAGGTCACCCAGGATAAACTGGTGCCCGGGTATGCCCAGGTCACCGAGTGTGGCCTTTGCCATGGTGAGCGAGGCCCTGGAAATATCCACCGATACGATCTCCGCGTCAGGGGAATGACCGGCTAAAATTCGTGTCTGGCAACCGGTCCCGCACCCGACCTCAAGGACACGCGACCCCGGTGGAAAGAACGTATCATGGTGCAGCAGGTCAGAAAGGGTCGAGGCCTGGTCAGAAAGCCGTTCTGCCTCCCTCTCTGAATATCCGTGTACATAGTGCGTTTGTTTCATGCTCCTCAATTAATCCAGGGTCCCCCTGTTTGCCCCCTGATTACGCACCCTTCTGCCGGATTATACTCGTGCAATATCATGGGATTGTCCTCACGATGCGTTCCTTATCAAGGAACCTCGTCATGGCATTGACTGCGAGGAGAAGAGCGACCGTGATGACGAGGGCGACTCCTTCCCCTGCCCATGAAATGGCAAACCCGGGTCCGAGGAGTTCACGGGAGAAACTGATCAGGAAGATGAGTCCGAATATCACTGCTATGTTGATAATCTGGTTTTCCCGCATCCCGAGTAACAACTGGATAAACCCAAGCACCCCCACACCGCACGCGATAAATGCGGGTACCACGGTAATAAAGTGGAGGATTATCGGTCCTGACGGGATATAGGCCTCCCCCCGGAGTGCTCCTGCAATAATGATCATCAGTACCGCCGAGGCAAGTGTCAGCACATAGGCCGGGATGAGCACGCCGATTACTTTTCCAAGCCAGATCTCCTTTATGGGAAGTGGTCCGGCAAGGAGGGTCTCGATTGTTCCGTCCTGTTTTTCACGAAGGAATGTCTGGCCCGAGAGGATATACCCGATAAGAAGTCCGATCATCAGCCCGTAGGTAAACAGCAGTGTGTCGATCCCGACACCCATACCCGCTCCCCCGGTGGCAATCAACGCGGGGCCTGATATCGCCCCGAAAACAAAGGCCATTACGAATGCCGAGACCATAAGTTGCGGGTTGTGCGTCAGCTGCCGGATTTCCTTTTTCGCAATGACGAAGACCCCGTTCATCATGATACCTGTCCTTTCCCGGGGTCCGCAACCGGTACCGGACTGTCCTTTATACCTCCGGCCTCGCGGACAACCTCTAAATAGATCTCCTCAAGTGTACGCTTTCGTCGCACTGCCTCCTCCACCCCGATACCTCCCGTTACCAGCGCTGCAAGTACCGGAGACCCGCTTGATCCGGTAAGTGTGACCATAATTTGCCCGTGTTCCTGCGAAGTCATGGTCACGCCCGGCAGTGTGTCAATGATGGCAATTGCCCTGTCCCCGAGGCCCGGGTCAGTGAGGGTGATCTCAAGCCCGGTTCCTGACGGGCCGGCACTGAGCCGTTCAATTGAATCATATGCCCTGATAGTCCCGCGGTGGAGAATTGCGACTTTCGAACAGACTCTACTGACCTCGTCGAGGTTATGTGAATTTAAGAATATCGTCATCGCCTGCCCGGAAAGGCCGACGATCAGGTCATGGACCATCTTCTGGCCTTCGGGGTCAAGCCCGGAGGACGGCTCGTCAAGAAAAAGAATTTCAGGCTTGTGGAGGATTGCCCGGGCAAGGCCGAGCTTCCGTTTCATCCCGGTTGAGAATATGCCGACGAGGTTGTCCGCACGGTCAGACAGGCCAACATATTCCAGAAGTTCACCGGCCCTTTTCTCCGGGTCAGGGACATCGTAGAGCTCAGCATAATAGAGGAGATTTTCCCGGGCTGTAAACCGGTCAATAAGGCCGTTATTCTCAAACAGTACCCCAACACGTTTCCGAACCGCATCTGCGGTACCGAGTGACTCCCCAAGGACAAGTGCCTCACCGGAGTCAGGCCTGAGCAGGCCGAGAAGTATCCGCAGGGTGGTCGTTTTTCCTGCACCGTTCGGACCGAGAAACCCGAAGACCTCTCCTTTTCCGACTGAAAAACTGATACCATCCAGTACCCGTGAACCCTGGAAATTCTTTGTTACCGAACGGACTTCTATACTATTAGTATCACTCATCAGGCACCAGTCCCATTGGATTAGTCCCGGTAATAACACCCGGGAAATGCCAAAGGACGACCTCTTTAGCATCACCTATGTGATGTCTGCATATTTAATACAAATATTTCCCGCCTGTTCAAGGGTTTTGTCCGAATACCAACCCCCATATAGGATGAGAGGGAAGGAATTCATCGGGTTGATATGCAGATGACCGATGCTGATAAAGGAACAGGGTTCAGGAAAGCAACGTTCGCCGCTGGATGTTTCTGGGGCGTGGAAGCTGCATTCCGCCGGATGAAGGGGGTTGTATCGACAAGGGTCGGCTACACCGGGGGCCAAATGAAAAACCCGACATACCGGGATGTCTGCACAGATATGACGGGGCACGCGGAGGCGGTGGAGGTCATGTATGATCCAGTACTCTTGTCGTACGAGCAGCTCCTGGCGGAGTTCTTCAGGATCCATGACCCGACCACGCCTGACCGCCAGGGCCCGGATTTCGGGAGCCAGTACCGTTCAGCGGTATTTTACCACGATGATGCGCAACGGGCAGCGGTTGAATCGGCAATTATGCAGCTGGAGAAGAGTGGCCGCTACCGGCAACCGGTTGTGACCCAGGTTGTTCCTGCCCGGGAATTCTACGAGGCCGAGGAGTACCACCAGCAGTACATTGAAAAGAACAAGGGTGCACGCTGCCATATTTAGGTTCACTTAACCTTGATATGACCGATAATTATACGTGTGAAATGGGAAAAGAGCATCTATTACGGCTTTATTGAAACACCTGCGTTGTAAAAATAAGGTTTCTGCATATATTTTAGTCACAGGTGACTTACGATCGGTTGATCTTACCGGTGAGGAAATCTCATGGATTGGGAGTTCATGGATAACTGAAATTACTAATTTTAAAGGTTTGCATGTGGGGAAAATAACCTCTAATTGTCGACAGGACAAAATCTGTTCGTAACCCCAAAAGGAGATTGCCTGGAAAAATGTGTTGTTGATTACAATGGCTATTAACGGTGAGTGTTTCTTTGACGAAATCCCCGGTGCATACCCGGCCGTGAACGTGCCCCACCTCTTCCGTTTCTCCAGGGAGTACACCGGTGGCGGCTTATCATACAATCTGCCTGGTATGGCCAGTGTATTCAGGCTCAGGCACAGGACCCCCTCTTCGTTGCAGACCGGTTTACGCGGTGCTCTTTCTGCTTTGCACCATCAGGTTCATCCTTGCGGTACCTGACCTGTCGTGCATCTTCAAAATTCCATTCTTCCGCGATGAGGCGGTTCTCCCGTAATTTCTGGATGGCATACCTGACCGTGCGGGGAGACAACCCGGTCAGCGTGATAATCTCCTTGTTCGTGAAGGCCTTGCCCGCACTGAGCAGCGAGAGCACTATCCATGAGGAAGGTGGCAGTTTCATTCTTTCTTCTCCTCGGAATAAGCCGTGTTACGGGACTTGCGGTATCCCATAACTACGGCGGTATTGTATGAGTACTAAGAAGATCCCGGGTATAAAAAAATAAGAAGATATCGGGGGTTCATTGCTTGAACCATCCGGTTATAGCCAGTTATATATCCAACCAAAAAGGATTTTAACACCTTTATTGACCCCCATATTTCGCGCAATGGACCGGGTGCGCAGCCGGGTATCAACGTTCACGGGTGGTTATGTAGTCCCGCACATCTCACAAAGGAACGGTCTGTTCATATTCCGGCTTTTCATGCACGGTAATCTCACCATTCAGGGCGGTTATGACCCTTATCCGTTCAATCGCCTGCGCAATCACCTGATCAAAATCAATTCTCTCTTCTACTGCGATTACCTCCGCAAGGTTGGCCGCAGTAGACGGCATCGCAGGGACGGCCCTGCAGCAGAGGTCCCCGGGTTTCTGGTTGAATGTCCCAATCCGGCGGGCAATCGTGACAATCTCTCCCTTATCATAGGTCACGAGCGGCCTGATAACGGGGACGCTCACAGCCGACGAGATGACCGCAAGGTTGGACAGCGTCTGCGAGGCGACCTGGCCAAGGTTTTCCCCTGTAACAATCACCTCGGCATTCTCTCCGGGCATGAGTTTTGCAGCAACCCGGAACATGAACCGCTTACAGATGACACAGATATACCGCTGCGGCACCCCTTTGGACATCGCGTCGTAGAGCTGGGACGAGTCCACGACGAGCATCCTGAGCGGGTACCCCTTCACCCAGAGCGAAAGGCGCCGGTGGTTTTCCACGGCCCCGGCAGCAGTTGCACACCCTGCCCATCTACCTGCATCCATGTTGAGGTGGACCATTCCGCACCCCCGTTTCATCATCATCCAGGACGCAACGGGAGAATCAATACCTGCTGAAATCAGGCCTAGTGCGTTTCCCTGCGTGCCAAACGGGAGACCTCCGGGTGCAGGGATCCGGTGATCATAGACAAATCCCCCGTTTCCACGTGCTTCGATAAAGACCTCGTATTCGGGGTGCGAAAGGTCAACCCGTGCCCCCGGCTGATCGTCGAGCAGCAACCCGCCGATGACCCTCCCGAGCTCCTGGCTGTCAGGGCCCCCCGACCCTTTCTCACGTTTCGCCCTGACCGCAAACCTCATTCCTGCCTTTAAGTGTTTCTGCCCCAGAGTCCTGGCCACCCTGCCAAGTTCTTCCGGGGTATTATTTATGATAGTTGCGACACTGACATCAACCACCCCGAATACCTTTGCGACCTCGGCCGCAATCTTACGCGGATGATCCCCGTAGATGAGTATTCTCCCCCGCGGGATCTCATGCCTGAAGGACAGTCCGGCAGCGTCAAGTGTCCGTTTAATGTTCCTGATAAGCAGACCGATGAAATGTCGTTTGACCGGCTCGCTTTTAAGGAAGAGTTCACCGTACCGGACCATTACCACCGTCTGTTCTTCCACCTTCACCACAGTATCCTGCCAGGGATTCACTGTCCCCTGGTCTTTGGGGATTGTATGTAACTTATCTGCCTTGTAAGTTTGTCCCGGAGAAATAGCGGGAAAGCTTTTTTAGCATATTTCCACAGTTTTGCATCTGCCATTCCCATTCTGATCCCCGGGTTCCCTGAGGATTATAAAAAATCAAGCCTGTTTCACCGTATTCTATCAGCTCTATACAGAAAATTCTTTAATTGGCGAAGATTAAATTGTACAGAATGGCAAAAAAAGCAAAATCGGCGGCTGCACCGGAGCCGATGAAACTGTTCTATATATTCTATAACCAGGAACGCTGGGACAACTGGCTGAACCGCCTGAGAGAGTCTGATTTTGAGATAGTTGAAGATGCTGAAGAGATGCCCGAGGGGTTCCGTGCGCTCTATAATTTTGGCCAGGATATCACCGTATCAGTTCTTAAAATCATTAAGCTCTACCAGAATGGCCGGTTCCCAAAGGAAGAGACGCTTGAGAGACTCTTCCAGGTGGAATCTGTTATCATGTCCGCGGCCCCCGAGGACGAGATTGAAGAAATTGTGGAGTCACTCCAGCTCTCTATGCTGGCACTTTTCGCCTCCTGCCGGATGTTTATCGAGGGTGGCTACCCGACAGATATCAAGGTCCTCGTCAAGGAGGGACGAAAGATGATCGACGAGGACATGGAGAAAGCCCTCGGGATTGCAGCAAATATCGGTGCCAACGTTATCAACGGGGCTGCCTGTTGTGGGAAGTATGTCAAGGATGACATCGAGCAGCCGACCCTGTTCGACGAATGGTTAATTGAGATCGAGACGATGAACGAGGCGATGACCACCCTGAAGAATTTTGACGAGGATACCGGGGAAGAGAGTTGATTGCGGAAAAGGCACGGTTCAGAAGTGCAAAAAAGATCGAACGCCTTGTGGGATACCGGTTGCCGATGTCTGCGTTTCATGGCACGACCCTTGAAGCGATCTCGGGCCGTCTAAACTTTGATTACCTTGACCCGGCTGTCAGGGACCAGCTCCTCTCATTTTTTGACGATTTTCTCAAGTGCGACTGTAAAGAGTCCCCGCTCTGTGACTGCCCGGCAAAAAAGTTTGCGACCCTTGTTATCGAGCTCCGCGAGAGGGGTCTCGAGCACCGGCAGATTAGCAGTTATTTACTCGACGAATACGGGATCGATATGTACCCTACCGACCTCCTCTCGTTCCTTGAGGATTCGGTCCATGTGCTGGAGGCGATCCGCGATATTGCGGGCCTCGACAAGCGGGTGGAACTTGAGAAGAAGGCGGACGAGCATATCGCCTTGATTTCCCGTTAACCTGGATCTATAGAAATCCTACGCGTAATAAAAAAAGGTAAGGTAATTATGTAAAAACTGCCCCAAATAAAACTAAGCCAACATGAAATTAACTAGATCCGCATATAAATCTTTTTCACGGTTGTTGTATCTGTCCTATCCCGAAATCATTTCACATCAAATCTAAATATCGATGTGAGTAAACTAACTAATCGGGATATTGAGAGGAACCTCAAGCAGTGGCTGAAAGGTAAGCCGGTTGCAGAGATTGCTCGGTATTTTCAGGTTAACCGGCAGCGAATCTACCAGATTATCAGGACATTCAATAAACTCCAGGAACCACCTGTACTCAAACAACCTGGAAGACGATCCCCATCCATCGACAAAGCCACTGAAGGATTGATTCTCGAATCCTATCACGCTAACGACCTGAATCCCATCCATCTGGAAAAGAAGATCGAAGAAACCAATGGAATTCACATCCCGTATAACAGGATATACAATGTGCTCCTGTCCCACGACCTGGTGAAGATCAACATGAAGAAACGGAAACAAAGGAAATGGGTCCGATATGAGCGGGAACATTCCATGTCATTGTGGCAAGGAGATTGGAAAGAGTTCGTGATGAATAAGGAGAAACATTGGCTCATTGCTTTCATGGACGATTCGTCCCGGCTAATCACCTATTATGGTGTGTTTGACACCCCAACAACGGAAAATACCATGTCGGTTCTTCGACAGGGATTTGATGAATACGGCCTTCCCCGTGAGAGACTAACGGATCACGGTACTCAATTCGTTTCAGCTCGGGACTGGGAATAGGCTCATCATAAGTTCAAGGAGTTTCTGAATTAGTACGGGATCAAACACATCGTCGCTAGTATGAAGCATCCCCAGACTAATGGAAAAATCGAACGATCTTTTGGTGAAGTTGAACGGAGAATCGGGAAGTTTGGCACAATCGATAAAATAATTCTTCCGCCAGAGCATTCTGAACCGCCATGATCAATCCAGAGATGGAGCTTTGATATGCTCCAAATCTCATATATGAGTAACTATTCCGGTGACATCAGATGAAGAAGGCATTAATTACTGGTATAACAGGACAGGACGGGTCTTATCTCGCTGAACTTCTCCTATCAAAAGGATACGAAGTGCACGGGCTTGTCAGGAGGTCCTCCTCGTTTAACACTGGCAGGATTGACCATATCCTCCTCGACCCGCATGACCCTGAGGCAAAGATCTTCCTGCATTATGGTGATCTGTCCGATTCAGAACAACTTTCTTCCATAATGTACAATATCCGGCCCAATGAGATCTATAACCTTGGTGCCCAGAGCCATGTCCGGGTCAGTTTTGACACGCCGGAATATACAGGGAATGTAACTGGCCTGGGGACTACCAGAATTCTCGAAGCTGCACGACGGAGCAACAACAAAGTAAAATTTTACCAGGCCTCGAGCAGTGAATTGTATGGCTCTGCATGTTCTCCACAGAACGAGGAAACTAATTTTCAACCAAGGAGCCCGTATGCGTGTGCTAAACTGTATGCCTACTGGATGACGAAGAACTACCGTGATGGGTACCAGATGTTCGCCTCTAACGGGATCCTTTTCAACCATGAATCCCCTCGCCGTGGAGAGACATTTGTTACAAGGAAGATTACCCGGAGTATTGCACGGATTCTGGCGAAAAAGGACAAGTACCTGTATCTTGGGAACATTGAGGCGAAGAGGGACTGGGGGTTTGCCCCTGAATATGTTGAATGCATGTGGCTGATGATGCAGCAGGAACGTGCCGACGATTATGTTGTAGGGACCGGGGAGACCCATTCTGTCCAGGATTTTGTCGATGCCTCCTTTGAGTATTCAGGGCTAGATGTCGATAAGTTTGTAAAAATTGACCCGAAATATTTCCGGCCGACTGAAGTTGATGTACTGATCGCAAATTCGAGAAAAGCACACTCGAAACTTGGCTGGAAACCGATCATTAAATTCAATGACCTGGTGAAAATCATGGTCGATGCTGATGTCCGGGCACTCAGACTTGAACCCATTGGTGAAGGAGACGAGATCCTTGCGAAGAAGTTCCCCGACAAGTGGTGGAAGAAAGATTGAGACAGTAAGCATTGCTGAATACCTGTTTTCAAAGCGGCTAAAAATACTTTCTCTTTGAGGAAAATTCACAAGTATACGACGAGATCTGTGGTAAAGACCGTTTGTTTGAATGTGCTTTTACTTGGCCTTGTTATTTCTTTGGGATTTCATAGAAAGGTCGATTTACAACTCCTCTCTGAATGGTAAGTTGAGGAGGGGGCTAAATTGAGTATACTCTGATTGTTCCTCAACGAATTGAACGTTTAATCAGGTAACTTTTATTCCGGTGCCTAGAAAGATAGCGACCAGGCGGTCACATGCGGATACCGTAACCCTGTAGAGCGAGCACAGGTCATTTCCGGAAATGCGTTCCGCGATCGCTTCAAGATGACCACTCGCCGGACTAATATACTGTATGGTTGCCGATAGCGCGACCTGTCGTTCTCCACCCATGTTTGCCGCAATACCAAAGGCATGGTCTGCCAGCGCGAAAACTGCCCCCCCATGGGCAACCGCGTTGGGACCCGCTTTCCCTTCAGTAATCATCGTGACCCTGACACCCCGGCCCGAGACTTCCACAACATTCATTCCAAGGAGCTGTGCAAATTCACACGAATTAAAAGCCTCAATAATCTCCTGGTTTATTATTATGCCGGGGGATTTCATCTTCCAGTCACGGGATTACAGTCCGGGAACACCTACTTGTATTCCCTTTTCGTATAGCTGTGCTTATCGGAGGACCCACCGTGTGCAACAATGTAGAGCCACTCATAAAGGGATTTAAGCGTCCCATACTGCTGGTACCGGCGCATGGAGAACCCCACCCTGACCCGGTTGGAAAACTTTACCTTCCCGAGTTTTCTCATGCGCCGGGCAATCTCTAGATCGTCGCCGGCATCAACCGTCCGGTACATACCAGCCTTGATGAATGCGTCCCTGTCAAATGCAGTATTGCACCCAAGCGTGTAATACAGGGCACCCGTATAGTAACCGATTCTCGCAAATGTATTTGCGAAGAAGAGAGAGAGCCGGTTCTTAATACCCCCTTCTATCGGATCGACAGGCCCAAAGAGCTGGACGATCGGCCGTTTTGAAAACTCATAGGTAATGTTTTCCAGCCAGTCATTGGGCAGTACACAATCGGCATCGGTGGTAACGATTATGTCTCCCCTGGACCTCAGCACCCCGTCATTCCTTGCTCCACCCACCTTGTTACTCGTCTGGATAAACACAAGGTCTGCATATTTTCCTGCAATTTCCCGTGTTTGGTCTTTCGAATTGCCATCGACGACAATAATCTCGTATTCGTCCCTTGGAACCGTCTGTTTTTGCAAGGATTCCAGACACCGGGCTATATTTGCCTCCTCGTTATAGGAGGGAATGATGACAGAAATCATGGTTCCACCAGCGAATAATAGAGTTCAACATGTTGTTTTGCAACATTCCTGATATCAAATGACCGTGTATAGTCCCTTGAACCGGCTGCAATTCTCTGTAACGCGGGCCTGTCATTGATCAACGTTGCAGCCTTCCCGTTATTTGCGAAATATAGGATCTTATCCCCGAAAATATCGTGGAATTCGGGGATATCTCTCGCGACCACCGGCAGACCGCAGGCAAGTGCCTCAAGGATTACAAGCCCGAATGTCTCTGCGTACGACGGCATGAAAAAGACATCCGCCCCGTTATAGGCATTAACAACATCTTTGATATGGCGGGTAAGGATAACATTTTTCCCGCAACGGTCACGCATAAACCGGATTTTGCGGTAATCTTTCGATAAAAACCCGTATGGAAGCCCGCCAACCCAGACCCATTTTTTCTCAGGGAACTGTTTGGCCAGGGCAAAGAAATCG
Organism: uncultured Methanomicrobiales archaeon; assembly: GCA_903828975.1. Taxonomy (GTDB): domain Archaea; phylum Halobacteriota; class Methanomicrobia; order Methanomicrobiales; family Methanospirillaceae; genus CAIKOD01. The sequence goes on from CAIKOD010000024.1 coordinate 15,592, forward strand.
TAGAGCCCTTTTCGCGGCGTCTGCTGTGCGACAGTGAGTACAACTTCCGTATCATCTTCAATCCCGAACTCTTCACGAAACGCTGCCCGTTTCCTGTCATCTTTCCTGAAAATATCCCGGTTCACTCCATTCGGAATATAAGTCACCGGCATTTCCGGTACCATGGACGTTACTTCCTCATGGCATGACTTTGAGATGGTAATGATATGATCGTACTTGCGGTACACTTTCGGGTACTGCTTGTTGATCACCTTAACAAATGCAATATTCCCGTGGTTAATCCTTGGCGTTGAATGGGCCGTGAGGACTTTACACCCTGTGCTGATCCGCCGGTTAACGGCTGCAATGGGGCCGAACGAATGATAATGAACGATATCTGCGGTCCGGGAATAGCTTTTCCATGTGGCATCAATATCAGAAGAGACCGCGATCTGGCGGTACAGGGACTTCGCCACCGTTGCACTGCCAATATACTTAAAAAACAACTGGTCTTCCACGTAGAAATTTACCCGCATATCAGCTGCCCTTCACAAAATCAATTGCATTCCGTATACACCCGTCCATGTTCAGGTATTCAAAGCGCGAGAATCGTCCCACCAGTGAGATCCCAATGCTGTTGCAATATTCCCTGATAATTGCGATATTTTTCAGGTAATGGAGGTCATAAACAACGTAGGCAAAACGGTGGCGGTACAAACCGGTAGAGATGACCGATCCACGAGAGACCAGATCCATTTCCGTAAGTGAACGGATAACATGGTCGATAATTTCCTGGTCACTCATTGTTGAAACAGAATCCCCTTCATTATAGGTAATCTCCGCGAGGATCGAACTACAACCAGCAGGTGCAGTCCCGGGACTGAAATTTGAAGGGAACGAGATACGGTTCTCCATCCCGGTCTTTTCATCCGGGATATACATCCACGAAATGGGGGGTACTTCTCCCTTAATTCCTATACTGACCGAGATCAGGGAGTTATACTTCAGGTCATCCACTGCCTTCCTTATGTCCTCCGGTACGTCTTTGAGTGTCGGAATGAGATATTGCAGGGGGATTGTGGAAATACACCGGTCTGCAACAATTGTCCGTGTACCGTCGCTGATCACCCATTTTCCACCATCGCGTGTTACGGACGTAACCCGGAAACCTGTAATAACCTGCTCTTTTACCGGCTCACAAATCGCATGGACAAGGGATTCAATACCACCGTCCAGGGGGTAAGAGAATACTGACTGGTGGGTATATCCCTCAGTCTCGATCCCGATTGCGGACCTGATGACATCCTCAACCGGTGGTCTTGGTACCCTCCCCTCCATCCAGTGCGCAGACATCATATCTGTTTTGTAATTCCAGATCTTTTCATTGTAGGGTACCATGTAACATTCTGCAATCCCTTTGCCGAATGTCTGGTAGATCCATTCCTTAAAGTTACCAGGAGGTCTGAATTCTCCTTTCTCTGATGCAACAAGGGCCTTCACAAATTCATTGATACAAAAGAACAGGTCCTCTTTCGGAAGGGCAAAGAGACCATTTTCAAACGGGTATTTGATGAAGAGCCCTTTATAGAATATTTTGGTATTCCGTTCACATTCATTCCGGTTGCAGCCGAGGACATCATGTATAAAGGAAAGCACTTCCTGGTCCCGGGAAAAGATAATATGTGAACCCCCGGTATCAAATGTAAACCCATCCTTCCGGACAGACTGACAAAGCCCACCTGTCCGGGCCCCTGCTTCCAGTATCGTGATATCCTCATTCCGGGCGGCAAGGAGCCTTGCAAGGGTGAGGCCTGAAAGACCCCCTCCAAGTATCGCTGTTTTCACTTCTTATTAGTAAGTGGCCACGATTTATATGATTGACCATCATGGTCCGGACTAGTACCACCCTGCAGCCCCGGGCCATATCAGGGATTTAAAAAAAATCGGCCCGGTCAGACACAAATTGCGATGCTTACGGCTGCGGTAACAAAATTCAGAGAAAAAGTAGGCCTGGTAGAAATCCTTTTAAGCGGATTTTGCTGATTTGGTATTATTCCGGCTTTGTTGAAATCCTCTCAATATATTTTGGTCATTAGGTTATTCCAAAATTTAATCACGCTCCCGGGGCTCCGCCCCGCCGCTTTGGCGGCCCGGTTGGGATAGGGTATGATCTCAAAATCTCTGAAATTTTTCTTCGAATGTCCCAATTGAACCCTAGCCTTGAGTATCTTAACGGGGGTGGGACAGGGAGGGGGTGAAACCCCCTCCTGTATGAGCAGTCCTGTAAATTTTATTCCGTGCAGAATTTCGACAGGCCAAAAAAATACAAAAAAAATATAATCATTTTCCGCTTTTAACTGTTTTAGACCCTCGTAACATACCGATTTTGCCAGTCCGGACCAGCTCTTTTACCCCGTACTGGCGGAGCAGCGTTTCAAGGGCGTCAATCTTCTCGGTGTTTCCCGTGATCTGAAGCACAAGAGTTTTTGTACCCATATCAATGATCTGCGCACGGAATATCTGGGCAATCTGCATAATTTCACTCCGGGAAGTCCCGGAGTCGGCGTTCACCTTGATCATCGCGAGTTCCCGTTCAACCCGCTCATTATCGGTGAGATCAGACACCTTGATGATATCAATGAGCTTGTTCAGCTGTTTCATCACCTGTTCAATCTGGGCATCGTCACCGATACACACAATGGTGATCCGGCTCATTCCCGGCTCTTCGCAGGTACCGACTGCCAGGCTCTCGATATTAAAACCACGACGGGAGAAGAGCCCGGTCACGCGAGAGAGCACCCCGGCCCGGTTCTCAACAAGGATCGAGAGGGTATGCGGCTTCATGAGTTGTTACCCCCGATCATTTCGTTATTTGCGGCTCCAGGGGGAACTATCGGGTACACGTTCTCTTCCCGTTCAATCCTGAAATCAAGCATAAAGGGCCCTGGAGTATTAATCGCAGTCTTCAGTGCAGACTGCACTTCATCCCGGGACTCTACCCTTATCCCGTCAATACCATACGCCTGCGCAATTTTCACAAAGTCCACTGCCGGCAGTTCAGTAAACGAGTACCTCCTGTCATAGAACAGCTCCTGCCATTGCCTGACCATCCCGAGGTACTGGTTATTGAGGATGGCGATCTTCACCGGGATTTTGTACTGGGCGATCGTCCCGAGCTCCTGGATATTCATCTGGATACTCCCGTCGCCTGCAATATCGAAGACGGTCTTGTCTGGTCGTGCATAGTGCACCCCCATCGATGCCGGCAGCCCGTACCCCATCGTCCCGAGCCCCCCGGATGTGATCCAGGTCCGCGGTTTCCGGAAACAGTAGTACTGGGCAGTCCACATCTGGTTCTGGCCAACTTCTGACACGATGATGTCATCCTCTTCCAGCAGTGCTGATAACTGCTGGATGATATACTGGGGCCTGAGTTTCCCATCGTCCTTGTAACGGAGGGGATGCTTTTTCTTCCAGCCTTTTATTTTTTCATGCCAGGTCTGGTAATGTCCCATCTTTTGCAGTTTCTGTACCAACTCCCCGAGAATGTTCCTGACATCGCCGACTATCGGCACATCGACCTTCTTGTTTTTCCCGATCTCAGCCGGGTCGATATCGATATGGATGATCTTCGCATGTGGGGCAAAGGTGTCGATCTTTCCGGTAACCCGGTCATCAAACCTGACCCCGACTGCTATAAGGAGGTCACATTCGGTGACCGCATAATTGGCGTACTCGGTCCCGTGCATCCCGAGCATCCCGAGGTTCAGCGGGTGGTCGCCGGGCACCGCACCGAGACCCATCAGTGTTGTGGTGATCGGGATCATCATCTGCTCGGCAAATCGTACCAGCTCTTCAGATGCATTGGAAAGTATCACCCCGCCACCAGCATACAAGAGCGGTCGTTCAGCAAGCGTGAGTAGTTCTACAGCCCGGTCAATCTGCCTCTGGTGGCCCTTGTAGGTTGGCTGGTAGCCGCGGAGGCTGACAGTCTCCACCCTGGGAGGATCAGTTTCCACGGTCCCGGTGCTCACGTCCTTAGGTATATCAATCAATACCGGTCCCGGTCTTCCGGTTCCCGCAATGTAAAATGCTTCCTGGAGAATCCGGGGGATATCGTAGGCCTTTTTTACCAGGTAATTGTGTTTTGTCACCGGCATTGTGATACCGGTAATATCGGACTCCTGGAACGCGTCATTTCCAAGCAGCGAGGTCGGGACCTGGCCGGTAATCGCAACGATGGGGATAGAGTCCATGTAGGCGGTGGCAATACCCGTAACCAGGTTACATGCCCCGGGACCTGACGTGGCAAGGCATACTCCTACACGACCGCTTGCCCGTGCGTAACCATCGGCTGCATGGGCGGCTGCCTGTTCATGCCGTACCAGGATGTGCCGTAATGGTGAATCATAGAGTTCATCATATATCGGCAATACTACACCGCCGGGGTAGCCGAATATCGTCTCCACCCCTTCGCGCTGCAGTCCTTCAATCAGGAGTTTTGCTCCGGTTTTCATTCTCTTCCCTCAATAACCTGTTCATTCCGGCGATCACCGCTTCAACACTGGCCATGATAATATCTGTGCGGGCGCCTCGTGACGTAATTATCTTCCCGTCTTTACTTAACCTTACCGTTACATCGACCAGCGCGTCTGTTCCACCGCTGATTGCGTCCACATGGTATTCTTCGAGCCGGATATCAGCAACATCGGCAACGGATTTTCTTAACGCCTCCATGGCAGCGTCTACCGGCCCCGTTCCTGTCGCAGCACTGGTAATTTCCTCGTTATGAACGATGAGAGTGACCGATGCGGTCGGTATAACGTTGCTTCCGGATACTACCGTGAATTGTTTCATTCTGAGGACCGGACTGCATTCTATCGCCATTACAGCGTCTGCAATGGCCATCAGGTCAGTGTCGGTAATCCGTTTACCTTCATCCCCAAGGACCTTGATCCTTTTCACGATCTCTTTTAATTGCTTTTCTTCAGGCCTGTAATTCATCTCGTGAAGCGCCGCATCAACCGATGCGGAACCCGAATGCTTTCCAAGGACAATCCGGCGTTTGCGGCCGATCGTTTCGGGTTTCACTGACTCATAGGTCGAAGGCTCACGAAGCACACCATGTGCATGGATCCCGCTTTCGTGGGTGAATGCCATCTCCCCGACGATTGCCTTGTTCACCGGTAACGCTACCCCGGTAAGTTTTGAGACCAGGGTAGAGAGATGGTAGATCTCACCGGTCACTATCGATGTCCGATAATTATACAGGACCTCCAGCGCCATTACGAGTTCTTCAAATGCCGTGTTACCTGCCCGCTCCCCAAGCCCGTTGACCGTAACATGGGCACAGCTTGCACCAGCCTTCAGGGCAGCGAATGTATTCGCCAGCGCAAACCCGAGATCATTATGGCAATGGATTGATAGCGGGGCGATACACAACGGTGGGATCAGCGTTGCCGTCTTCTCCGGTGTCAGGAGTCCTACCGTGTCACAGAAACAAAGGCGGTCTGCACCCCGCTCCACACCTCCCCTGTATACTTCGAGGAGGAATTCAGGATCAGCACGAGAGGCGTCTTCACCGGATAACTCTACAATCAGGCCCCGTTCCTTTGCATATTCGACAGCATCATAGGCCATTGTCAGTACATCGGACCTGGTCTTCCGGAGTTTCTTCTGTATATGAAGGTCACTCACCGGTATTACAAGGTGTACTGAATCGGCTCCATAATCTGCGGCAAGGTCAATATCCCCTTGCATTGCCCTGACATACGTGCAGCATTCTGCACTCAACCCGGCATCTGATATCAGGCGGATCGCCTCGCATTCACCGGTCGATGCAGCAGCTGAACCGGCTTCGATTACATCAACGCCGATAGAGGAGAGTTTTTCCGCGATCTGGAGTTTCTCATGCGGTTCTAGCGAGACACCGGGTGTTTGTTCCCCGTCCCGTAAGGTCGTATCAAAAAAACGCAAGTTTTCAACAAATAAAACGATCTGTCATGGATGTTCCACCACAATAGAAAATGGATGCCCGGATTATTTAATATCTCGGGTTAATTCCGGATTTTTTCACTACGCCCACACAGGCCTGCTATTGAAGTAAAAAAGAAGGGTTACCCGGAAACTTCTGCTGGAGATTCAGGGATCACCAGGGACGCATATTCATAGACCAATGTGACGTACCGTGCTGAAAATACAATGTAGGGAACAATAATAATAGGTGATTCCTTAATAAAGACCACGATTATATACTAATAATTGGTGGCCGGATGGATGAACCTGGTAGAACTAAGCCAATACACAAGTGATGAAGAACGAGCTGAAGAATATCTCCGGGAACAGGGAATTCTCAAGACATTCCATGAATGCCCATATTGTCAGGGAAAGAGGATAAACAGGGTAAGGAGAGCCAAATATAAGTGTTACACCTGCAATCGTGAATGGGGTGTAAGACGTGGGAGCATTCTTGAAGGGTTGAGAGTTCCCTTCACCAAGTTTCTGATGGCGATCAAACTCTTCGAGATCGATACATCAGTACGAGAAGCTGCCAAACAATTA
>CAIKOD010000025.1 GCA_903828975.1 uncultured Methanomicrobiales archaeon
CATCAGATCAAACTGGAATCTTTCAACCGTGTCTGCAGCACGAGAATAACCACGCGATTCCAGTTCGAAAATGCATTCCTTTAGCCTTCGGGGATCGCTCAGTGAATCCTTTAGAATTGAGGCGGCAACCTTGTGATCTTTCCTTGAAATTTTCTTTAATACTGCCCTAATAAAGTGAACATGACACATTTGCCAGGATGAACCATGAAACGATCGTTCCACGGCTCTCTGTATGCCTTTGTGGCCATCTGAAATTACCATATCCACATGGTGAAGTCCTCGATCTTTCAGGTCCAAGAGGAGATCCTCCCAGGTGAGTTCGTCTTCACAATCTGCGATCCTGGCGCTCAGGATCTCACGAATTCCATCCTTATTTACCCCGGCAACCACGAGAAGAGCTTTATTGGAATACTTTATCCCATCTCGAATTTTGAAATATGACGCATCTACGAAGAGATATGGGATATGAAATTCAACGGGTCGTGAAAGGAATTCTATGACCTTCGAATCAAGGTCTTTTGCCACGTTGAAACATATGAGGTTGAAATCTTTTCGATTCCGAGGTGCGAGATCACATCCTCAATCTTCCTCGTCGAAACGCCTTGGAGATACGATTCAATGATTGCATTTTCAAGTGCTTTTTCGATTCTTGAGTATCGTTCAAAAACCTGCGTTTCGAATGTGATATTCCTTAATAATGGTTTATCCAGGTTCAATCGCCCATATCTTGATTTCAAGGATCATGATCTCGTTCCATTGCGATATGCACATCTTGATCCTGTTCTTTCGTACTTGTCTGCTCCGACCTGCTCTGCAGCCTCTTTTTGCATCACCTCATTCAAAAACCAGGTGATTAGATTCTTCATTCCTTGTTCATTATCGGTAAGGTAATGTGCCACAAGTTCTTCACTATTCATTGCCCTGTCTCCTTGTTTTTTGCCAAATTAACTTAGGATACAGGGTTCTTCCTTTTTACAGCTTTATATGCACACTACCCCATATTCACTCATCAAACCCGGTTTCGGCAAGCACTTCGGCCGTAGGCCCCATCCTGACAATCCTCCCACCCCTGACCAACGCGACCCGGTCACACACATCCCTGACAAAGTCCATGTCATGCGAGACAAGGATGAATGTCTCGTCCATCTCGTCCCGGGCATGAAGGATGGAATGTTTCACGTCCATTTTTGTGATCGGGTCCATCGTCCCGGTGGGCTCATCAAGGATCACGATGCGGGGCTCCCGGATCAGGACCTGTGCAAGCGCAACCCGGTGACGCTCCCCGTCTGACAGTTCACCCGGAAAATGGTTGAGGACTTCCTTTGCTTTCGAGTCAGAGAAACCTGCCATTGCAAGAGTGATTAGGGCTTTCCGGATGGCAAGCTCCCGTGGAAATTCGAGGCCGATTGAATCGGTAAGGTTGTCAAGGACAGTACGGTGCGGGAACAGGTCATATTCCTGGTGCAGGAGACCGATGTACTCCTTTGCCCTTCCCCGCTGGTCAATTCCGGGGGTTGTCATATCGACCCAGTCATCCCCGATAAGAATATTCATCTCACCGCTTGTGGGTTCTATGATACCTGCAATAATCTGGGAAAGGGTCGTTTTTCCAGCCCCGCTTTTTCCGATGATGCCAAAAATCTCCTTTTTTGCGACATCAAAGGAGACCATGTTTACCGCTTTGACGACACCGCGGTCAACCGAAATGTACCGTTTGGTCACGTCCCGGGCAGAAAGAATTTTTTCGCCGATTTCCGGGATTTCCACCGGTTCAATATCTTCGTAATCTTTTGTGAAGGACCGGATTACCGATTCAGGTGAACCAATCTCTGCAATTTTACCATCCACGAGAAGCAGGGCACGACTTGCCATATCCTCGATCACGTGGGGAAAATGCGAGGTGACCACCATGCCCATATTATTCGTTTTTGCTGCCTCGATAAGCATTGTATGAACTATTCTTGCAGTTTGCGGGTCAAGGGTGCCGGTCGGCTCATCGGCGAACAACATCGCAGGGTCTTTCGCGAGCTGCCGGGCAAGGACAACCCGCTGTTTCTCTCCGCCTGAAAGGTCGCGTGCAATATGCATCATCCGGTGAGAGAGCCGCACCTGGTCTATCAGGTCGGCAGCCCTGTTAATCGCCTTCTCCTGCGGGTAATTGATATCGTCGAGTGCATGGAGGACGTTCTCGATCACGCGGTCGTCCCCGTACAGGGCGAACGTGCGCTGGAACATGATTGCCGTGCGGTGCATCACCCGGGACTTCAGTCCGTCAATCCTTTCATCCCAGAGATCCACATCCATTGCTGCCAGTTCCCCGGAGCACATCGGACAGGACTTACCCGCACCGCTCTGCACATCGGTGTATTCGCACGATGGACAGGCTGCAATATGGTAGACAACTGAACCCCGCGTCGGAGGTTGTTCGACCCCCCGAAGGAGGTGCATCAGTACGCTCTTTCCCGCACCGCTCCTCCCGATGATCCCGATGATCTCTCCTTCCGGGATCTCGAATGAAACGTGATCCAGGACCCGTTTACCTTCAAAGTCCATACAAAGATCTTTTACCGTAATCATTGGTAATGTCATCTTCTCACTTCGGGCTGCGGTTTATTCATTTGATCTATCTTCTTCCTGTGGCTGGCCGTCTGTTATTCTGTATCCGCTACAGGTATTTTTGTCTGAACTGGGGTCTGGCCCACGTCCTGCTATTTGCCCTCCCCTAAAAGGACCAGGTCCATCAAAATCCGGCATATGAACTACCGTGAGGAATGATTGTAATAGTAACTCATATGCGCATAAATACTTAAAATTAGTGAAAGGTACCGGTGACCTTCCCGTGCTAAGAGGGCAGGAACCCGGAAATTATTTCTTTGAGCCAGCGGCCCCTACAATTACACCGACTGACTGGGCGAACTCAGTGATCATCTCTGCAGGAATCCCGATGACCATCTCGTCGTCGGAGATACCCGAAAATTTCCTGGAGCCGTCACACCCAAGGGAAAAATTGGGTTTTCCTGAGAGGTATGGCAATGCGGATGCATCCGAGCAGACTGACTGGATACCTGCGCAGGAACCAACAACCCGCCCGCCTAGCCTGAACAACGAACTCTGAGCAAGCTTCAGCATAGCCCAAGGACTTGCCATGATAATTACTACGTGGGGCGTGAAGGGTGTTTTCTCTAGCGGGGCATACACCGTGGCGTACGTCTCTCCTGACTGCAGGTGAGGGATCTGGTCAATTGTCCGTTTACATGCAGCAGCGCTGTTAAACTTTCCAAGTTGGAAATAGAAATCCCCTGTTTTCAGTGTGGGGGTGATCTCCATGAGGCCGAGTGCCCATGCACCCCCGTTACATTCATGTTTTGAAACCGGAGAATAAAAAATACGTCCTTCCTTCCTGGCAAGGTTCACCATCATGCAATGCCGTATGGTCTTATCGAGTTCTTCAACCCCGGGCGGGATATCATCCTTTGTTGAGGCAAATCTGACTGCGACCGGAGACCCAGTAAGTTTCAGGGCATTTTTCAGGATTTCAGAGGACTCAGCATAATTAATCGGGATTTTCATGGTATCGTTCGTCATTAGTACCAGGCTCCTTGACCATACGGGTGGATCCTAATCACTCATATGCGCATAATTATTAAAAAGAGTGTGATGATACTCAGACCGGTTGTTTAGTACCGGTACTCTCCTGCCCCTGCTTCCCGGCATTACCGGCACAGTCACACGGGCACTGTCCACGGGCAGCTTTCTGGCATCCGGAGATTTCAATTCCTTTTCCATTGACAAGTGCATCGGCAATTTTGCGCCGCACATCCTGGAGGTCACGCCAGGCAGTCTTTCGTGAGACGCCGAGTTTTTGTGCAGCTTCTTCCTGATCCAGCCCCTCGATATCAATAAGCCGGACCAGTTCAATTTCCTCAGGGTTAAGTGAGATAACCGCCGGGTTTTCGTCAAGGGAACACCTTGGCTGGAAACACCGTGATTCAGGACTCCCTGATATCATCCGGCGAACCCGTGGTCTCCCACGCCGGTGACATACTTCCTCCGGAATTATTGGGTTATCAGTCATGGTCTTGTCCTGCCTGCTATGGGGATGGTTGTTATCCTGATATAATTTGTCAGGTATTAACATGAGGCTTTCTGACTGTTAGAAACCCGTCCTGGTAAGTCACCTGCTTGACCATCCGTGATCCCTGTCAAGGATATTTCAGAGATTTTGAGATCATCCCCTATGCTAACCGGGGCCGCCACAGCGGCGGGGCGGAACCCCTGGAGCGTGACTAAATTTTAGAATAAGCAAATATACAATATAGATTGAGTAGCTTTCAACAAAGCCATCCATTTCACAAAATAGCAGGAACAACCGGAAAAACCCCGATTGGCTGCTCCGTCGTTCACGCCTGATCACGGCATGAACCGGTATTCGCCTTCGGGAACGGTTATCTCGAACCTGGCTCCTTTACCCGGCTGACCGTTCTCTTTTATTGATAATCCTGTTATTCCGAGGATTTCACGGCTCAGGAACAGACCAAACCCGGTATTTTTCCCAAATCCTCTATTGAAGATCCGCTCCTTGTCCTCTTCAGCCACCCCTGCCCCGTTATCCTCATATACAATACATAATTCATTATTGACGTATTTCTGATAAGAGAACCGGATAAGGGAGACATGTTCTCCATGCCTGAGTGAATTGTCAACCAGGTTCCCGAAGACCTTCTCAAGCATCGGGTCTCCGTATACCTCAAGAGTCCCCAGGTCATCAGTCAGCCGGATATCGTGCAGGGGTGTTAATGATAGTATTGTTTCGATGTACCGGGCGACGTTCTGCCATTGCGGGGCCTGGACACCGATATCCTGGTAATCCTTGGTAAAGGCAATCTGGCGGCGGATGATATTCGCTGCGTTCTCGCTTTTCTCTAAAAAATTAATAACTTCCGTATCTGTAATTCTCTCCCTGGCGAGGTCAAGGTACCCGATCAGGACCGTCAGCTGGTTAAAAATATCATGCCTGGTAATGTTCGAGAGAAGGTTTAATTTTTTATTCGCAGTTTCAAATGCCTGCTGTGATGCATGTAATTTCGCATTCCGATCGACAACCTCAATATGACTGGTATTCCTGTAATCGGAAAGAGTACCTACAACCAATGCCACGATGAATAACATTGCGGCCCGTATCAGTGATTCAAAAGGAAATATCCCTGTGATGTAGATTGCAACAATTACCTGAAGAGCCCCGAATAATAATGCAATCCAGATCGCCTTTTTGCCGTACCAGATTCCGGCAACAACGACAATGAGGTAGAAAAACTGGGTGTATACTACCGTGATGTGGAGATAATAATGGAGGGTAAATTCAAGAAATAATCCGGTTGCGACAAGCAGGGCAAAAACATACGGCTGGGCGCTGCTCGTGGTGGTAAGCCAAGATTCTCCGGATGCGGTTTCATTGTCTGTCATAAATCTCCAATCCCACTGATATTCAGGATACCGTCGGATGAAGTAACATGAGAAAGGATAATATTTATTATCCACTGCCTTTTAGACATTGATACATGCTGCCTGGTTTCTGACCAATTTTTTACTATCTTCTGAACTATCGAGTGGAACCGGATTGCACAAGGGAGTCGACCCATGCAGTGATTTGTTAGTAACCCCCACCGCAATTCCGTCTATTCACCTTCTTTTTTATTTATCCTGTCGTACGAGGAGATTAAATATTTTGAGTGTTCCGATAATTTCCTTGTCTGCTCCGAGACACGGACCGGGTCAATTGTTGCGTCGATCAGGAGGTCAAAACTGATCTCGTTTATCCAGCTGGCCTTCTCGAACATACTCATGAAACAGATCCCGATTACTGACGAGTCCTTATGGCGGGCAAGCATACGTTTTGCATCACCGACGTTCACCGGAACGTTAGGCATGGCGAGCCCTCCCATAATGACCTGTGCACCGGGGATGAGCACCATATGGTCTGGGGAGATCTGCATGCCTACCCCTTCCACGAATATTATTCTTTTTGCCTGTTCTTCTTTAAAATATGGGACATAGACCTGTTCAAGCCCGAGCCCGCGGACGGCGAATGCCAGTAGTTCAATAAACGGGGTGCAGGTGCCGGGTACACCGTAATACACTATCTGGTCTCCTTTTCCAAACTTGTTCGTTTCAAGGTACTGCTTGAAAGGGCGGAGTATTCCGGGGACTCCTTTCTGGGGGCTTTGGTCACTCATCTTCGTCACGTAAAAGAGGATCGCACTTGCCGGGACTTAATAATGGTGGTTTTACAAATGCCATAACGTCTCTACCATTCGAGGGCCATCCCAACACCGGCTTCTTTAACAGGGCATTTTTCAGCGAGAAATATTTTCGACGACAACGAGGTGCAATGGCAGGCATAAAGGGCATGTAACCGGAGAGAATGCAAATACTCGCGTGTTTTTTCCAATGCAGGCTGATTGGGAGTAAAGAGGTGGAGCCCGCCGATAATGTCAACCACGCGATCTTCGTGGCATACGGTTCGCGCTGTCTCCACAATGTTGCAGATCCCTGCATGGGAGCACCCGGTAATAACTACGAGGCCCTCGCTGGTCTTCAATGCGAGTGCAGAATCGTCCAGGATGAAATCGGGCCCGGTCCATCCATCCGGCATGATTATCTTCCTTATACCCGGTTCATGGGTTTCAAATGCATGTTTCCGCTCAATTTGTCCCAGAAAAACCAGGTCGCCGGTGATCCAGTATGGTTGTATCGCGGTAAGCATAGTGAAGTGCCGCCCGACCTCTTCTTCAGAAACCAGGGAACCAATATTCGGGCTGGGGAATTTCGGGCGAGGGTAGAAACAAAACGGGTGGGAAAGTATTTCCGGCACTTTATGGGGTATATCCTCTAACATTGCCCCGGTGAGGGACCGGATGAACGCCGGTATTCCACCGGTATGGTCGAGGTGCCCATGTGAGAAGACGATCATGTCCAGGTCAAGGAGACTGATCCCCATCTTCCGGGCATTCTGAATGAAAAGATCAGAATAACCTGTATCAAACAGGATGTTCTTTCCGGCAGTCCGGATGAGGAAAGAAAGACCGGGCTCCCCAGAAAAATAATGGTCAGTAATGGTGTTATTGTCTACCAGCACGGTGAGTGAAGCCTGCGGTTCCATACATCCTGATTCATAGGCAATCAGATAGACCTTTGCTTTAATATTCTCACGTGGGTGATCTACCCTGACTCATTATGTCTCGTCCGTTCCCAGACGAACACGTATATACCGGGTATGACAGAAGATGATACGTGAGGTGTATTGAGAATGGCTATTGATCCAATCTGCAAGATGACTGTGGACGAAAAAACTGCAAAGCTGGTCAGCGAGTACAAGGGGAAGAACTATTATTTCTGTGCCCCGGGCTGCAAGAAGAAGTTTGACTCTGACCCTGAAAAGTATGTATGAAGAACGGTAAATGGTGGTTTCTGCTGACCCGGGACCCTTTTTTCTATTATTGGCAGGTATATATACAATAATAATGCGATAATTTTGTGGAATGAGGTGTTCCTGATACTTGAATTATTAACCCAGGTGACATGGTCGCCATATATTGCAGGAGCAGGCATTGGCATTCTCGTCTGTCTTGCCTTCCTTCTCTCGAACAGACCGATAGGCTGTTCATCAGGTTACGTCAAGGCCGGGGGACTGATTGAAAAGTCGATCAGTCCGGTCCACGTTGAAAGGCAGGAGTACTACCGCGAAATTGTCCCTGAAGTTGACTGGGCGTTCATGCTCATCCCGGGTATTGTGATCGGGGCATTCATCGCATCTATGCTCTCCGGGCAGTTCCAGTTCATTATTGTCCCGGCGACATGGAGCGCAACGTTTGGTAACACCCCGGTACTCCGGATCATTGTTGCGATACTTGGCGGGGTCTTTCTCGGTTTCGGTGCCCGCTGGGCTGGCGGATGTACGAGTGGTCACGGGATCAGCGGGTCCATCCAGCTCTCGCTGGCCAGCATGATTTCGGCAGCATGTTTCTTTGCAGGTGGGATTGCGATGGCCATGTTCCTGTTCCATGTGATCGGGGGAGCTTAAATGGGTGCATTATTTACCGGTATTCACAAGGACCGGGGCCTTCAGGTTATCCTCGGTCTCCTGTTTGGGATCATGTTCGGGTTCCTGCTCCAGAAAGGCGGGGTGACCAGTTACGACGTGATTATTGCGCAACTGCTCCTCACCAATTTCACCGTGATGAAAGTGATGCTCTCCGCCGTCATCGTGGGGATGATCGGCCTTGCGCTCCTGAAACATTTTGGTTATGCACAGCCTCACCCGGCATCCGGGACCATTGGTTCGAACGTGATCGGTGGTCTTATATTTGGATTCGGGTTCTCCCTGCTCGGTTACTGCCCGGGAACTGTAGCTGGTGCGGTAGGGACGGGGGCAATCGATGCCCTAATCGGTGGTGTGGTGGGAATCCTGGCTGGCATCATCATATTTGTCAGGGTATACCCAAAAATCAGGGGTGGCATCCTTATGAAAGGTCCTCTTCCTGCCGTTACAGTGCAGGAATTCCTCAGGCTCAATATGTGGCTGACGATCGTTATTATGGAAGCAGTGATGATCGGGTTCCTGCTGCTGCTTGAATACATTGGATACTAAGTTTTGAAAAGCTGATGGCTTTGGGACAACCAGGGGATGCCTTTTTTAAGTAAACAAGGGTCCCGATCCCGGAATTACAAATTTCTGCGGCTATTTGTCTGCCGTTTTTGTGGACCGGGCCTGCGGTTTTTAAAAAACCGGCTTTGTTAAATCCCTTTCAAACCTATCTTGAAGGATTTTTGGTTATTCCAATATTTGTCACGCTCCCGGGGCTCATGGCCAGCCGCTGTGGCGGCCCCGGTTGGGAGAGGGAATACTCTCCAAATCTCTGAAATTTTCTTCCAATGCCCCAATTGAACCCGGCCGATGAATACCTTATTGGGGGTGAAACCCCCTCCTGTCTTGCGAATTTCCCCTTCCTCTTTCTAAACACGCAGGGTTTCAAAAAAGCCAAAACAACCTCAATTTGCGGCTCACTGGTGAGGAGCGGTCAACCTGCTTGGGATGATGTATCTACCATGATACCAGCAGCCCCGTTGATGACAGGGTCCACACCGCATGGTAAAAAGATTCTACGGTGCTAAATTTCGTCGCTGATAGTGACCCCTGCCTGATATGCTGCTCCTCCGCCTGCTGCAGGGACAAAACGGTTTATCAGTTTTTCAGACGATGGAAACTTCAAAGGGCCCGGGGCTCATAGTGCCATAACGGATCCCGGTCTGGTAAAAACGGTATCTGATACTGTTCCGGTAACTATAATCCCAAATTATTTCCAGATATAGTCAGTGTATGCAAGACCCGGTCCCGTTTCGTGAACTCGAAGAAAGGATGACGCGGTTTTTTGACCTGATGGACAGGGAAAACCCATCCTGGGAAACCGCATGTATCTTCGGGAAGCTGAACCAGTACTATTTTACTGGAACCATGCAGGACGGGATGCTGTACATCCCAAGAAAAGACACGCCCGTATACTTCGTGCGGAGGAGTTACGAACGGGCAGTGACAGAGTCCAGGTTTCATGACATCAGGCCGATGAACAGTTTCCGCGACGCGGCCAATGATACCGGCACCTGTTCCGGTACTGTGTACCTTGAGATGGAACGGGTCCCGCTTGCATTATTTTCGCGATTTAAAAAATATTTCCCATTCAATGATATAAAACCGCTTGACCTGCAGGTATTAGCGGTGAGGGCGGTGAAAAGTGCTTACGAGTTGTCACTCCTTGAAAAGGCGGGGAAACAGCACCGGTACGTTCTCGAAGACCGTATCCCCGGTCTTCTCATGAAGGGCATGAGCGAGGCCAACCTTGGAGGTGAATTATACGCAGAAATGGTGCGGCAGGGCCATCACGGGATTGTACGGTTCGGCATGTTTGATACCGAGATCATCATCGGGCAGCTGGGGTTTGGTGAGAGTTCGCTCTATCCTACATATTTCGATGGTCCGGGTGGTGCCTATGGCATGGGCCCTGCGGCGCCAGTGCTCGGCAGCAGGGACCGGTTGCTTGTGTCCGGTGACCTGGTCTTCATTGACACGGGATTTGGTGTCGATGGGTACCATACCGACAAGACGATGACCTACATGTTCGGGTCACCGATCCCGGGCTATGCAGTCGAAGCCCATCATCGGTGTGTTGAGATACAGGACGAGATAGCATCGCTCCTGAAACCCGGTAATTCACCTTCAGCGATATACTCTGCCATCATGGAAGGCCTTGACGAGGATTTCCTGAAAAACTTCATGGGCTTTGGCGACCGGAGGGTCAGGTTCCTCGGCCATGGTGTCGGGCTGCAGGTTGACGAACTGCCGGTAATTTCACGTGGGTTTGACGAACCGCTGCAGGAAGGGATGGTCTTTGCCGTTGAGCCCAAAAAGGGTATACCCGGGGTCGGGATGGTGGGGATTGAGAATACCTATATTGTCACCCCTGGTGGGGGCAGGTGTATCACCGGTGATAGTAAAGGGCTGATCCCGGTCTTCTGAACGAGCTTTCTACTCCCGGACCCCGGGAAATGAAACGTTTTTTGACTAATCCGGTTTGGAATATCGTACAATTCCCATTTTCATGCCCGCCGGGCCCTGGCTTACCCGTTTGGGGTTCCAAAAAATACACTTTTTCACCTGTGACTCATCACGTCACTATGCCCACGCCACCAGACGCCGCAAATCCCATAGCAGGACTCAATTGAAGCCCTGATTTCCAACCCCGGTCAATGACTATCCTCCCATACCTGCCACCATAGGATGCCCTTCGGATGAAGGGCAGGAGTATCAGCAACATGGCAGACTTTATACAGAAAGCAAATGTCAAGCGTTCGGTCCGTGACCTCACGACACCGATCCCTGACGTCGCAACACTGAACACCCTTGTACAGGGTGCTATCGACACAAACGCATTCCAGTGCGTGGATTTCACCAGGGCAGGGGTAACAGTCCCCGGCATGACAAGGGGCACAGAGTCCTATGCGGTGAAGGTCATCTACGAAGACGGGAATGCAAAAAATGTCGGGAATACCTCGGCAAAAGCAAAGACCGTTGCAGGTCTCAATGCTGCAGCAACAGCTATCCTCGCCGATAATGCACTTTCGGCCGCGATCGGAGGCACGGCACTTCGTGATGTCCAGAATGAAAACTACTCGGTATCCGTAAAGTGCCACGACCCGAACGGGGAGGATTACATGGTCACCTTCACACGGAAGAACATCACGGTCTCCACCTACGAGGACAACGCAATTGTCGCCCGCGTGAACACCTGGGCGAACACAAAGCCCGCTCTTGCATAAGAGGGCAACAGGCAGGACACCGTGTCTCACACCCAACCTCAACTTTTCGACCCGGTACGACTTGCAGTCATCGCATGGAACCGGGCAGGGAAACCGGAGGAATGGCGAGACCCGGCCCTGCCCCCAATTTTCGGGAGATTTTTGGAATGGACCTGGAAACAACCGCTCTTATCCTCGGCGTTGTGCTCCCGCTTTACCCTGCACTTTTTGCAATCTACGAGAAGATAGGAAAGTACGAGGTAATTTGTGCGGAATTTACAGCGCTACTAAAAGAGCACGAAAAAATGAAGGAGACCAAATCATGGAACAGGAATTAACCAACCTCATTGAGATTCTGATTACGCTCGCTGCTGCATTGATTGCATTCGTGCAGCACCGGAACGCAACGAAAGCAACCGCTGAAACACAGCAGGCACATCTGACAACACAAGCAGTACTGGGCTACTTCGACCCCACTGACGATACAGTGACGACAGCACCCCCGGATATCCCGGGCAGGTCATTCAGGATGACGGACAGCACGAAACGTTGGCTCACGTTCGACCATTCGCCGGTCGAGCAGGAAAGCCTGCTCCGTCAGGTGGCAGAGGCCGAATCTGAACGGCTGGACACGTATACTATTACGGTCCCGTCTGCCTGGTATGATATTGAATACGGGCTGATCAAAGGCTCGGGAAAGACAGAGGCATCATGAACCACCTGACGAAAAGGAGGAGATTAGTCATTGGCGGCTGTGTATTCGCAGCAATTGTGGCAGGGCTGGCAATTACAGCACCCCAGGCCCATGCTGCAGCGGCCGGTGTTTCCTTCATGGGAAACTCTGACCAGTCAGTCATCGGTTCTTCTGATATGACATGGACCGTATCAAACGGCGATCTTACGGAGGTAGGTCCGCTTGCCATCGGGCAGGAAGTACTGAGTGGCGGTTACCAGGACAGTTTCATCCTCAACGGCCCATCGCAATATGAGAGCTCACAGGTGCTGAATAATTCGGATATCGTACACTTCGATACGATGAGTCAGGTGCAGTCCTCCGGGCCCGGCCTTTACATGGAGAGCATGAGGCTCAGCTCTGCCGGTGCAGCTGCTGCAGGTGTAACGTGTGGCGCAGAATCGCTCGATGCAGAGGGTGCGAACTTCACGGCGACACCGTATTGTGATACTGTGATTACGGAATCGCTGTTTATGATCAATGACCTGGCTTATCGATCGGTTGGATCTATTGCACAGGCTGACCTTGATATCCCGGATACGTTTACCTTCACCGCTATAGGTTCAGGTTCGGGAATGGGATCGATGAGATTCGGTTCGAGGAGTCTGGCGGGGATTGGTGCGACCAATGAGCTCGGTTATATGAATTCTGTCGGTAAGAACCTCATGGCCAACGGCCGGTTCAATATCGGAGAGGAAGTGCGTTGGACGTCATTCTCGAAGACCTTTGATATCGGGGAACCTGCGTGAATTGATACTGCATCCCCTTTTTTTCCGGATATTCTTTATAACGAGATTAGTCACTCCCTTCCTGGAAAGGTGCCTTATCAGGCCGTTGCCGGGCCTGTTGAGATACGACGCGAGTATACTGTTTTTTTGTGTAAGCCAAATTAATTAAAAATCGATTTGTTTATTGTCTGATATCTTAATGTAAAATTATGAAATGCATCCCCGTTGTTTTCCTTGCAGTGTTTTTCCTGGTTATCATTACTGCAACTCTTACAGGCTGCACACAGGCCCCGGTGCAGATACCGGTAACGCAACCTCAAACGGCAGTTCCAGCTCACACAGCCGAAATAACGTTAATTCCAGCCACTACCGCAGTATCACCAACTCCAACTGAAATTCCTACTCAAAGTTCAGATTCACCAATTAAAGTAAAAAATGTCGTTGTAATTCCGAATGGGGACATCATGTCGGGTGTGCCAATGAAGGTTTCGTTTGACATTAAATTTAATCCAACCGGTGGTGAAACCTTCCCGAGCCTCAGGACACTCGCTCTGTTAACTGACATGCAAAATGTGGAATGGTCATATAGCACCGCTATCGATGGCAATCCAAGCTCGTTAATTAATGCGACCGGGCGGAATTTGTACATTTCAGGATGGGTCCTGTCGTATCCTTCAAAACGGGAATTATCAATGCATGTAAACGTAACCGGAAACGTTCCTTCTATTCCTAAATCAGGTAATATGAATGTAATTCGTGTAAATGTTCAGGATGATACCGGTGCAATTATTCCAGGTACTGATTTCATCAGCATAAAATCTTATTCTGAAGGTGCAACATTAAATAAGCCACTTGCAACTTCATCCCTGCCCGATACTACCCCAGGACCTTCGATGCACACAGGAAATGGAGATGATATCCGGGCTTTCACAATTACAGAGGGCGGGGGATTTATAATCACGGGAGTCTATTCGGGAGACACTAATTTCATCGTTCGCATCACTGACAATGATGGGAAGCAGGTCGGGTCATCTCTTTTCAACCAGACCGGATCATATACGGGTAAAAGAATAGTTAACCTGCCTGCCGGGAAATACTTCTTTGAAATTCAGGCAAAGGGACCATGGTCAATTGATCTTTCCCCAACTTAAATTATTCATATTTTGTCATGAAAATTTTGGATCCAAAAACGCAGTGGGTGTAAAAAAACCGGTTTCCCAAATTTTCATTGCTTCGATGCGAAACCATCTGCACCCTTACAATCAGAAGACCTCACATATTCCGAGATGGCAAGTGCACAGGGTACCATAACAGCTTTCAACAAGGAGATGAGTTATTCCTCACAGGTTAATTCTGTAGCGATAGCAACACCCGTTCCAACAATGACACCAGCACCACCACCTACCCCCTGAACCTGAACATTCCAAAAATTCTTTTTTTTCAGAGATTTTATCAGGAATTACCCCTTGCTGCAGACTATTGCACTGTTATCCGGTGGTAACATCCCGTTTACACAGAGATTATGTAGAATGGCATCTGAGGCAAGTGCAATACCAAAACACCCTATAAGGGCCCCGGATAACACTGCCAGGAATATTAAGTAATTATTCATGCCCAGAAGTTTGCCGGCAATAGAACCGCGTACTCCGCCGCTACCTAACACCGGGACCATTACCTTGAGCAAAACGGCCGCAAAGTTCAGCCCGACGAGCCATTTGTGGACCGTGAAAAAAGTCCTGGTTTTATCTGTTATCTTCGTGAGCAGATTACCAAGATAGGAAATTTTATACGCTAGTGTTTGCGGTCAATTAATATTATATATAAATATTATCCAATAGTACTTTATCTAAGTACGTACTATAAAAATAAAATGAAGAAGAAATATGTTGTTTCCCTGAGTAAAGAAGAGCGTATTGGCTTGGAACGCAGCA
>CAIKOD010000026.1 GCA_903828975.1 uncultured Methanomicrobiales archaeon
CAACACCCTGCGTTATAAATGTTGAACCATCAGTCTTTTTTGCGAGGAATTCACCTTCCCAACGCCCGAGCGTGTTCAGCGCCTCTAGCACTTGTGCGCCATCCTCTTCATGTGCAAAGAAACTGCTCACAGAATTTCTGGTAGCCTCCTCTTGTGTCTGGTACCCCCAGAGTATAAGGAATGCCGGATTCACATGGGTAATTATTCCCTGATTGTTGGCAATGCTGTTGGCAGCGATCGATGACTCAAATACGTTATTCTTTAAGAGAAGTTGTGCTTCTGCCTGTTTGCGTTCGGTGATGTCATCAAATACCGTGGCAAATTTCCCTTTTTCCGGGGAATAGATCGAGATAGAAAAGTGTTTTTTCATTGGTGCAAAATACGTTTCAAATACCTCCGGCTGACCGGTGGCAGCAACCCGTGCATAGATATCCAGGTACGGGGGGGTATCGACACCAAACACCTCCCGGCTGGTTTTTCCAATAACATCTTCCCGTCTGATCCCGATGATGCGCTCGAATGCCGGGTTCACATCGAGAATACGGTAATCGGCAGGATTACCGGATGCGTCAAACACCAGTTCATGGAGTGCGCTCCCGTCTATCATCCGGGTAAAGAGAGACCGATATTTTTCCTCGTTCTCCTGCAGTGCCTCTTCTGCCACTTTGAGCTCAGTGATGTTGGAAATAGCGCCGATCCAGCGGCGTGGTTCGCCCCGCTCATCTTTGATGACGGTTCCACGTGCCGACCACCATCGCCACTCACCATCCTTTGTTTTTATCCGGTATTCAGCATCGTATGCTGATATGCCCTTAAGCTGGTCTTCCACGTTTTTCCATACACGATCCTTGTCATCAGGATGGAGACTTGCTACCCACCCACTAAGCGTTCTTGGGAATCCACCATTCGGGTACCCAATCAGCCCGTCAATGTCGCCATACCAGTCCACCCTGTCTTTGAGGTCCCATTCGTAGATGACATCCGTAATGTTCTGAGCGATGATGCGGAACCGTTCCTCACTTTCGGACAGTTCCTGCTGGCTTTTTTGCAATTCCAGATAATTATGGCGGAGTTCCTCTTCGTTTGCGGTTATCTCTTCATTGGCTGCTTCAAGGTCGGCATTTTTCTTCCTGAGTTCCTCTTCATCACGTTTCCGTCCAGTGATATCCGTTGCTGAACCTTCGAGATATCCCTGGTTCTGATTCATCGAAAGAGACACAAGGCAGGTTCTTACCTGGTTCTGCTTGGTGATGATATCTATCTCGATGTCCGAAACCGTTCCTTCTTCATTCAGCTGCTTCAGCATCTCATTCCGCTTGTCAGGAAGTGCCCACCGGATTGTTGCCGGGTTACCCAGCATCTCTTCACGGGTATACCCGAATATTTCGGTGAGTTTTGGATTGAGATCAAGGATTCCTGTTCCATCGATCTTTGAACGGAACATGCCAACCTGTGCATTTGCAAATAATGCACGGTATTTTTCCTCGCTCCTCTGCAACTCCAGTTCAGCTACTTTCCGATCAGTGATATCGTTCACCGTCCCATCAATTCTCACCGGCTTATTCTTTTTGTCTCTAATAATATGGGAATTCAGCAAAACAACGATCTTCCGGTTATTGATGGTTTTTACCCGTACTTCGAAATTCTTTATGGAGCCTTTCATCGCGAGCTCGTTCATGTACGTTTCTCTGTCATCCGGGTTTTCCCAGAAGTCAATGGAGCGCTCTCCCTTCAGATCCTTCGCAGGATCAATATCGAGAATCCGGTTGAATGCCGGATTGTGATCGAGAAACACCCCCTCGGCCGTGATGCTGTAGTATCCTTCATCAAAGAATTTCACCGTGTCACAGAACTTACGCTCGCTTTCCCGCAGCGCCTCCACGCCCCGAGTGCGTTCGGTGACATCATTGAACGTGACGATGAGGTTGCCGGGCAGGAAGGCCGCGTACAGCTCGCAAATGCGTACCGAACCATCGCTGCAGGTAACCCGGTATTCTCCCGTGTTGACCGGTTGGCCGGATAGTCTGGCCTCTTCAAGACACGGTTTCCACCGGTCAATCACATTGCGCCGATAATCAGGATCCGGGTATGCCAGCTGATACCACTCAGCTGTGGTGGGAGCAGTATGCCCGAAAAGGGTGAGGGCGCTGCGGCTCCAGTAATGAATGTTGCTATCCTGGAGATCGACCAGCGCAACTGGGAACGGAGTTGCATCGAGAATTGCACGGAGATTGGCCTCGCTTTCCCGCAACCAAGTTTCCGCTTTTTTGCGTTCGGTGACATCGTGGGCAGCGGCAAACACTCCCTGTAGTTCCCCTTTTACATTCCGGTACACGCTCGCATTGTACAGGACTTCAATGGTTCTACCGGAGGTGTGCCGGAGGGTCAGGGGATAGTCCCTGACCGATCCGTCGGCAAGGACTTTCCGGTACCCTGCTGCTGCTTTATCCGGATCGGTGAAGTATGCCGAAAAATCGCTCCCGATAAGAGTTTCGCGTGGAACACCCGTTGCCCTGATGGTCGCCTCGTTCACATCGGTGATCTTCCCCTCCGGACTGATCGTCACGAGAGGGTCAAGGTTTACCTCGATCAGGCTGCGGGTATACTGTGAGACTCGTTTCAGTTCCTCCTCTACCCGCCTGCGGTCGGTGATATCATTGACAATAGAGAAGAGGACGGTCGTTCCTCCTATGTCAATCGGAGAGGAATGCACTTCTACCGCACGGATCTCGCCGCTTGCAAGCCGGTGAGAGAAGGTAAAAAAGTTTTCCTGATCCCGCGCTGCTTTCATCCTCGCTGCAGCAATCTCTTCGGGGGACATGATGTTGATCTCATCAATGGAGAGTGAACGGAGTTCTTTTTGTGATCTGCCGTAAAACCGTGCTGCAGCAAGGTTTGCCTCAATAATTTTCCCGGAATCAGGTGCGATCAGAAGCATAACGGAATCATGCCGCTCGAACAATGAATGGAACCGTTCCTCACTCGCCCGCAGCGCCTCGATCTGCCATATATCGGTGATATCACTGATCGCAATACGTGCCGTTGTGATCCCATCGCTGGCGGTGAGCCGGATCCCCTCCATCCGGGCGGGGAAGGTTGACCCGTCACTCCGTTTGAGGGTGAGGGTGCAGGTCTGTTTTTCCCCCTTGTCCAGCACATTCACGAAATACCGGTCCCATTGTTCAAAATCCTTTTGGGCAACGAATTTCCTGAACCGGGCCTTGAGCAGTTTTTTCCGATCGGCACCGAGGAGCGTCGCCCCTGCGAGGTTCACCTCTACGATCAGCGCCGTTTCAGTAAGGGAAAGATAGCCAATCGGGGCAAAGTCATACAGGTCAAGGTACTTGTCCCGCGACTCCTCGAGTGCGATATGCGCTCTCATGAGTTCTTCAGCCTGCATCTCGAGCTCGACCTGGTGCACCTCGAGTTCGTGGATGAGTTGTTCCTGCTTCTGCCCTTTCAGGTCAGGAGAACGCTTCGGGGAGCGGGCGAGCTGCTGTTCTGCATCATCCCGGAGCGTTCGTTCAATGCCCGGGGTGTCAGGTTCCTTCTCTTCCGGCTTCTTTTTTCCCGCTGTCATTTTCAAGCCCCCTCTCCAGCACTATGCCATGCCCCCTTCGGCACCGTCATCTCAAACCGTGCTCCCTTACCCGGCTCCCCCGTCTCTTTAATCTTGATGCCGGTAATATCAAGGATCTCTCGGGAGAGGAAAAGGCCAAGCCCGGTGTTCTTACCGAACCCCCGGTCGAAAATCTTCTCCTTCTCCTCTGAAAGGACACCGTCGCCATCGTCTTCGCATACGATGATATGTTCACCGTCACGTTCATCAGCAGAGAACCGGAGGGTCGTAATCTTCCCGCCGTGCCGCACGGCATTACCCATCAGGTTATAACAGACCCTGACAATCAGCGGGTCAGCGAACACTTCCATGCCGGCAGGAAGATCGTTGTTCACCACGACCTCTCCGAGCGGGGCTTCCTTTGCCGCGGTATCCACGAGTGTGCGGCAGTCCTGCCAGGAAGGGGCACTGATACCTATCTGCTCGTATTCTTTCGCGAACTGGACAATGGCTGATATGCTGGAACTCGCCTTCGTGATCCGGGTGAAATAGTCCTCAAGTGTCGGATCAGGCACCTTTTTGTGTAATAGGTCAAGAAACCCGTTGACTGACATCAGCTGGTTGTTGATATCATGGCGGGTGATGCCGGAGAGGAGATTCAGTTTCCTGCTGGTGAGGGCAAGTGCCGCCTCAGCCCGCTTGCGTTCGGTGATGTCGCGGACGGTGGCAACAATTGCATCGTGCCCCTTCAACGGGAAGACACTTGCCGTGATCTCGACCGGGAAGACACTGCCATCCTTTTTCCGGTGATACCTGACCGGAATGAGACTTTTCACCTCCCGTGTTGCAGCATATGTTGCACCCGGCTCGGCTGACATTGCCGTATTGGGCTGGCCAATCACCTCGTCCTTCCGGTACCCGTACATGGGGGTGATTGCATCATTGCAGTCAATAATTATCCCTGACTCTTTGTCCACCACAAAGATTCCGTCTGATTCTGCTGCGAAAAGTGCCCGGTACTTCTCCTCGCTCTCCCGAAGTGCTTCGATCTGCCAGATGTCGGTGATGTCGGTGATCGCGATACGGACGGCGGTCACATCACCACTGCCTTTAGTACGGATCCCTTCCATACGGGCAGGGAACATTGAGCCGTTCCCCCGGGTTAGCATGATAGTACAGGTCTGTTTTTCCACGTTCTGCCGTACCTGTATTAAATACAGGTGCCACGGGTCTGAATCCTGTACCGCGACAAATTTACTGAATGGTGCATTAAGCAGCTTGCCACGTTCAATGCCCAGGAGCATCGCACCGGTGAGGTTTACTCCGGCTATCAGCGCCTTATCGGTCAGGGTGAAGTAACCGATCGGAGCGAATTCGTAGAGGTCAAGGTACTTGTCCCGCGACTCCTCGAGTGCGATACACGCTCTCCTGAGTTCTTCAGCCTGCATCTCGAGCTCGACCTGGTGCACCCGGAGTTCGTGGATGAGTTGTTCCGTCTTCTACCCTTCCATGCCAGGAGAACTCGCCGGGGAGCGGGCGAGCTGCTCCTCTGCATCATCCCGGAGTGTTCGTTCAATACCCGGACTGTCAGGTTCCTTTTCGTCCGCTTTCTTCTTCTCCGCTGTCATTTTCAATCCCCCTCACCAGCGCTGCGCCACATCCCCTTTGGTACAATCATCTCGAACCGTGCCCCCACGCCCGGCTCGCCAGTCTCTTTGATCGTGATGCCGGTAATGTCGAGGATTTCCCGGGAGAGAAAAAGGCCAAGCCCGGTGTTCTTTCCGAACCCCCGCTCGAAAATCTTCTCCTTCTCCTCTGCAAGGACACCAACACCATCGTCTTCGTACACGATGGTATGGTCACCATTGCGTTCATCAGCAGAGAACCGGAGGGTCGTGATCTTCCCACCGTGCCGTACCGCATTGTCCATCAGGTTGTAACAGACCCTGACAATCAGCGGGTCGGCGAACACTTCCATGCCGGCAGGAAGATCGTTGTTCACCACGACCTCTCCGATCGGGGCTTCCGTTGCTGCTGTATCCACGAATGTGCGGCAGTCCTGCCAGGAAGGGGCACTGATACCAATCTGCTCATATTCTTTCGTGAACTGGATCATGGACGAAATCCGGGAACTGGCCTTCATGATCCGGGTGAAATAGTCCTCAAGTGCCTGATCGGGGACTTTTCTTTGTAATAATTCAAGAAACCCGTTAACTGACATCAGCTGGTTGTTGATATCCTGGCGGGTAATGCTGGAGAGCAGGGTGAGTTTTTTATTAGTGGTACGGAGGGCTGCCTCCATGTTCCAGATATCACTAACATCACTGACTGCCACCCGGACCGTTGTTACTCCATCGGATAAGCCGGTGAGACGGATGCTTTCCAGGCGGGCAGGCCACACTGAGCCGTCACCCCGTTTGAGCATGAGGGTGCAGGCCTGTTTTTCCATATCCTGCCGCACCTGTATAAAATACAGGTGCCACTTGTCGGAGTCCTGTACCGTGACAAATTTACTGAATGGTGCATTAAGCAGGTTGCCACGCTCGACCCCCAGCAGCATCGTACCGGTGAGGTTGACTCCGGCTATCACCGCTTTATCGGTGAGCGTGAAGTAACCGATCGGAGCGAATTCATAGAGGTCAAGGTACTTGTCCCGCGACTCCCCGAGTGCGATATGCGCCCTCCTGAGTTCTTCTGCCTGCATCTCGAGCTCGATCTGGTGCACCTCGAGTTCTTGGATGAGTTGTTGCGGGGTCTGCCCTTCCATGCCAGGAGAATGCTTCGGGGAGCAGGCGAGCTGCTCCTCTGCATTGTCCCTCAACAAACGGCTGCTGGCTTGATCTTCCGGCCTCTTCTTTCCCGCAGCCATTTAGTCATCCTTCCCGGTCATATATCTCTGTCCTTTTTGGACCCTCTCTGCTTTTCCTGCCGTCCGTGCAGCGAGCCGTTCCCTTGCAATCGCCACTGCGCTTTTGAGTTTCTGTGCGAGCACTTCCCGGGGCGGGAGTTCGGTGAGGTACTCGGCAACACGGATGCTGCTCGTTTCGAGTTCGAGGAGTTCGACATGCTCCACCGATGACCCCGCACAGAGAATGAGCCCGATCGGAGGTTCTTCGCCCGGTTGCCGGTCGTACTTGTCCAGCCAGCGCAGGTAGAGTTCCACTTGTCCCTTGTCCGCTGCCTTAAACTTTCCCAGCTTGAGGTCAATTACCACAAGCCTGCGAAGTTTCCGGTGATAGAAGAGCAAGTCGATATAATAATCCTCGGCATCGACAGTGATCCGCTTTTGCCGGGCGACAAACGAGAAGTCAGTGCCAAGTTCGAGGATAAACCGCTCCAGTTCCCGGAGGATTGAGTTCTCCAGATCTTTTTCAGAGAAGGAATCTTCCAGTCCGAGAAAATCAAGGAAGTAGGGACTCTTGAAGACGAGATCCGGAGTCATCCGATCTTCGTCCCGTAGTGCCGCGAGTTCCTTTCGTGCCAGTTCTTCCGGTTTCTTTGAAAGGGCAGTACGCTCGAACAGCATCCCCTGGATTTTTGCCTGCAATGTCCGGACACTCCATAGTTCGAGTCTGCATATTTCTGTGTAAAACTCACGGGCAAGCGAATCCTCGATATAGATAATACACCTGAAATGCGACCAGCTCAATTGTCCACACAGTGTGTGGATTATTGACCTGTCTGGAAATATCTCCGCAAACCGTATCATATTGAATAGATTGGTTCTCGTAAAACCAGTGCCATATTGTATGACCAGTTGATCAGATAATGTATTGACTACCTGTTTACCATACGCTGCACGTTCATCCTTAAGGATCTCTTTTCGGATGCGCTCGCCAATATCCCAATAGAGCAGGACCATCTCTGTATTTATACCGACAGCGACCCGGACCCGTGTAGCATCAATAAGTGACTGGAGATCCCCCAGCAGTGCGGGCGGGATGAATGACGGTACTATCTCGTGGGATACCGGAGAGTGAGCTTTATCGCTCTTTTTTGTCAGTTTCTTCCCTGCCACCATTCATTCCCCCTTCCCGCCGGGTTTGCGGGATGTACCCGGGGTGACGGGCGCTGTGATATCCTCAATTGCAAGGAGAATAAGTTGCGTGCTACCTGTTTCGCCGGGGATCCGGCGGGCGTTTAACAGCATCTTCCTCTTCCCGATACCGGGGAAGTCGTGTACGACTTCAAAATTCTCAAACGAGGTCTTGTTCGGCAGCACGTCCTCCAGTAACTCGTGGAGCCCGGGAATGTCCCACTGGTTGTTCCCGAGCTCATACAGCACCTGGCCAAGCGTCTCTTCCGGGGTCACGTGGAATTTCTGGTAAAACGCCCGGCTGGCAGAGACCACCTCAAACCTGCCGTTCAGGACGATCAACGGCTCCCGAACCGTGTCCACGATGCTCTGTGCATAGTCGCGGGCAACCCGGATCTCCTCGTTTTTCTTAAACAGCAACTCTTCTGTATTTTTACGTTCGCTGATGTCCCGGGCTGCAGCAAAGACGCCACTGACTTTCCCGGTCTCATCGCGGTACACCGCTGCATTATACAACACGGGGGTGATATGACCATCGCGGTGCCGGAGGCTCAGGGGGTAATCGCGGATAGTTTCATCCCTGAATACCCGTTGATAACCCTCTTTTGCCTTCGCCTGTTCTGTGAAATAATGCAGAAAATCGGTTCCGATTAGTTCTTCTCTTGAGTACCCGGTTACTTCTTCTGTGGATGGGTTTACATCAGTGATCCTGCCCTCCTCATCAATCGTAACCAGAGGGTCAAGGCTTGCATCGAGCAGGCTGCGGTTGTATTTGCTGATCTTCCGCATTGCAAGTTCAGTTTCATCCAGTTGGTCAATCTTCTGCCGCAGTTCTGTATCAACAGCAGTCAGTTTCTCATTGGATGCCTGGAGTTCTACAGTATTTTTGTGCAGCGCCTCTTCCACCGTTTTGAGGGCAGTGACATCGGAGAACGTCAGCACCACGCCATCGATCACGTTTTCATAGGTTCGGTACGGCATGATGCGGACATGGTACCATTCGTTACCAGTCGTACGGACCGGTTTCTCCAGCGGTATGAGTGAGTCCAGCACGCCCTGGGCATCGGCAACCAGGTCCTCACCCGGGATAGTTGACCGGATATCGGCGAGCGGTCGTCCCATATCCGAGGGGGCAAGCCGGTACACCTTTACTGCCTCGCGGGTGAACCGCTTGATCGTAAGGTGGTCATTTAAAAATATCGTCCCTAAATTGACGTTCTCGAGGAGGTTTTTCATATCGTTCTGGATATCCGTGAGCTGCTCGATCTTTGCCTGCAGTTCTGAGTTCACAGTCACGATCTCTTCATTTACCGACTGCATCTCCTCCTTTGACGTCTCGAGTTCCTCGTTCGTGGACTGCAGCTCTTCGTTGGTGGACTGGAGTTCTTCGTTGGTGGACTTGAGCTCCTCGTTTGCCGCCTGCATCTCCTCGATTGTCGCCTGCAGGTTCTCTTTTGTAAACGCGAGGTCCTGCTCCAGCTCTTCAACGCGCTTTGTCACCCCTTTTGCAGCCGGACGCCTCCTGGAGGTGCTTTTCTCCTGCGGTTGCGGCCCGGTGTCCTGGAAACTGATCAGCAGCAGTTCCCCGGTTGCCTCCGTGTCAGCAAGCGGCCGTACCGCCAGGTCGACCCCGTGAATGCCGCCGTTCGTCCGTACCGGCAGGTCTTTTGCGATAACCGGTTTCTTTTGCAGGGCGGCGGTCATAATAGCGGTCCGGAGGTCTAGCTGGAGCCCTTCGCGTGCCATATCGATGACATTGGTGCTTATCAGCCCGGGTGCCGGCTGCAGGTACTTCCCGGTATCGCCGTGGACGTACACAATGTTCCCTGATTCATCAGTGATGACCGACGGGGGTGCGTAGGACTGGAGGAGCACACGTTTTGTCAGCTCGGCGAAGTTTGTCTTATTTATGGCAACCGGATCTTCACCCGGCTCCCGTCCAGGCCTGTCGCCGGTCCATGCAAAACGCTGTGCCACCAATGCCCTGGCAGATACAGAAGACGGTTTCGTGGTATAGATCTTCCACTTTTTATCGACCGGTGCATAGAGATCGGTAAAGTTCCCGATGCCTTCGGACGGGCTTAAGAATAGTACCCCACCCGGCCGGAGAGCGTAATGAAACGCCGGGATGATATGGTTCTGAGGTCCGGCTTCGAGGTAGATCAGCAGGTTCCGGCAGCTGATCAGGTCCATTTTTGTAAACGGGGGGTCGGTGATCACGTTCTGGATGGCGAATATGACCATCTCCCGGATATCTTTCTTTATCCGGTACCCGCTCTCCTCCTTTGCAAAGAACCGCCGCAGCCGCCCGGATGAGACATCGATGGAGATGTTCTCTGGGTACATACCTGCCCGTGCGGTTGCAATCGCGTCGTCATCGATATCGGTCGCATAAATCTGGAACTTGAAGTCCAGGTTGATCTCGTCCAGGTACTCGCGGAAGAGTATGGCAAGGGAGTAAGCCTCTTCACCGGAGGCACACCCCGGTACCCAGACCCGGAAGATATTGTTCTCGGGTTTATCAAACATCCGGGTCAGGACCTCACGTTTCAGTGCGGCAAAGGCTTCCGTATCCCGGAAGAAGCTGGTGACATTGATGAGCAGTTCCTTGAACAGGACCTGGACCTCGGCGGGGTTTTCCCGGAGGTACCGGGCGTATGCGTCCATATCCCTGAGGGCGTGTACCACCATTCTCCGTTCGATACGGCGTGTTATCGTACTCTTCTTGTACTGGGAAAAGTCATTGCCGGTCCTTGACCGGAGGAGCATCAGGATCCTGGTCATGGCACTGGTTGTGGCGGGGGCAGGGAGTACAGGGTGAACACCGGTATGTACGATGGTCTTTACGTAGGTGACCAGCTGCTCCGCGATCTTCTCGACCGGCAGCACGTAGGTGGCGAGACCGCTCCTGACGGCACTTGTCGGCATCCCGTCATACTTGGCGGTTGCCGGTTCCTGCACGAACGAGACCCCGCCTGCCCCATGGACTGCCCGGAGCCCGAGCGTGCCGTCCGACCCGCTGCCCGAGAGGATTACGCAGATCGCCCGTTCTCCCTGGTCCTCGGCGAGCGACCGGAAGAAGGAGTCGATGGGGAGGCGCAGTCCCCGTGCCTGTTCGGGGACGTTCAGGTGGATGGTGCCGTGGAAGATCGCCATGTCCTTGTTCGGCGGGATGATGTAGACGTGGTTGGCCTGGATTAGTGCCTGGTCCTGTGCTTCGTGGACCGGCATCGTGGTGTTCCGCTGGAGGATCTCTGACAGCATGCTTGCATGGCCCGGGTCGAGGTGGGGGACGAGCATAAATGCCATCCCGCTATCGGCCGGTATCGTCTTGAAAAAGAGTTCAAATGCTTCAAGCCCCCCTGCAGAGGCG
This sequence comes from uncultured Methanomicrobiales archaeon, assembly GCA_903828975.1. Taxonomy (GTDB): domain Archaea; phylum Halobacteriota; class Methanomicrobia; order Methanomicrobiales; family Methanospirillaceae; genus CAIKOD01. The sequence continues at coordinate 10,969 of CAIKOD010000026.1, forward strand.
CCGATCCCGATAATCGGGATGCTTGGCTCAGGTGTGATGCCCGGGACGTTTTTCTTAGCAGGGGTCTTTTTTTTCGGGGCGGTCATGACCTCACCAAACCTGGCCTGAGCTGGCCTGAGCTGACCTGCCCCAGACATTAATCCCCCATGAAGGTTTACTAGTAGATAAATGTTTGTGCTGAGATCCCATTGTCACATAGGTTATTACATAAGGATGATACGTGTTAACTGTTGCAGGGAGATACCAAATAAAAAAATGATTCCCACCGTTAACGTTCATCGGCCTATTACTATAATCAATTGCCCTGTTTGTAATGGAATTGTAAAACCAAATATAATTTCCGAAGATTTGTTCAATATCAATCCCTCTGCTGAAATTGAAGTAAAATGCCCGCATTGTAAACGCCAGATCCTCATTGTTTGTAAGCCAACGGTTTAATTCGGACTTTTATCAAGTAATCATCGTAAACTATCAGTAGACCAGTACTGGTTTTCAGTAACCTCTATGACTTCCGGCGGGATCGTCTCTTCAACCACCCGTTTTACCATGGCCGCCGGGATTCTCTTTTCTTTGTAAAGGGTTTCAGCCAGAGCAACAATCGCTGGCCAATAATCATTTATTATTTGGAGAGAGACAGCGTGGCAATTTTTCAAAAACAGTTCACGTTGTTCCTCCACGATTTCCTCTTTTAAAATTACATCGACCATTTGAATATCGGAACCCGATAATTTGCTGACCATATGAGAATATTTTCTCTCTGAAATCTCACCACAGAGATAAATGGTAATAACCTTTCTGGCCTTTGAAAACCTTTGAACAGCAATGTGGTCATTATCGAGGCCCGTAATATCCAAATGTCCCGTGTCCATGTAATCAGATCCCATGATTATATCTCCATTATCGAGCACCTGGGGGAGAATATCAACGTCCTGCTGCTGGAACCCACTCAAAAATATCGCAACCGCATGACCCGCTTCATGATAACAGACAGATAGATCAGTTTCCATCATTCATCAACCGATAATTTTTTCCGGACATCTAGGCATAAGGCCCGGCTTTTCAGGTATCTATCTGGATAAAAAAATTCAATATAAAAATCCATTTTTCCAGAAAAACGTTTTATCATAATCTCTTTCATATTTTTCAAATACACTTGGATAGAGTGCAGGGTATTTTGCTTCCTTTAGTGGAATACAAAACATATATTGTTCAGTTTCATCAAACGCCTCATCTCCACTTTCATCCTCGAATGTCAGTTCAAGTCCGACTACTACGAATACCGGGATTCGGTTTTTCTTTTCAAATTCCTGGTATCTTTGTAATTGTTGTGGATTTGACCAGACGATTTGATCCTTGTTATTCAAAGTTGTCCGAAATTTACATTCAACCGCGAATTTCTCCTTTGTAGGAGCATATTGCCAAATTAAATCAGGATTAAGACTACTTTCAACGTACCGTTGTTTGTTGGTATCAAAACTATGGGTTTTCTCAATAAGTTTGAAATATTGTTGTAAGAAAAGCGACTCAACATGGTCCTCAAATCGTTTTCCCACTATATGAGGATCTGACGAATATTTTTCATCAACCTTTACAATTATCTTCCCCAGGCTTCCCAGTAACCCCATAGAGAATTCACTGTGTAAAAAAAGCGGTGCATAGACCATATACTTTCCTCATCCACTGGCTGTTCTTTCAGTAATAACTTTTTCAACATTAATCACCCAGAAATAAAACGCAACCAACGCAGCAAAACTTTACCCCCAAATCGGGTAAAACAACCGATTTGCACCTTATTAGCAACAAATCCCTTGAAATGGTCCATCATTACCCTACCCCACTTTGTTTTAACCCGCCCTCATTCGTTTAAATCGCCCGCATTAGCCCCCTTTCTCCTCCAGTGCCGAATCCTGCTATTTGCAGCGTTTTTATCCCGATTCCGCCAATAATAGGCCTTTCTTTGGGCCTTATCCCGATCAGGATGCCATAAACGCCACCGTTTCCACCTCGGCAGTCCCGGACAGGGTGAAAGGGCCAATTTAATGGCAGTTTTTAGGGATACCATGGTACCGGTCATCGTTCCCGCTCCCACCTGGGTGAAGCATTCACACCGACCACCCTCCAGCCGACGAGGTGGTTCATCGTCACCGTGATTGTTTTGGAAAAGAATAAGGGGAACTAAAAAAAGTCACGGCTAACCAGGTTCAGGGGCGTTTCCGACGGACCCGTACGGATTCTGCGTGGGCAAAGAGCCCTTCAGCGTTCGCTATGGTCTCCACCGTATCCCCGATCAGTTCGATCCCTTCACGGTCGATGATCTGGACCGTTGAGGTCTTGGTGAAATGACGGACATCGAGACCTGAATAGGTCCTTGCATACCCTGCAGTCGGGAGGACGTGGTTAGTCCCCGATGCAAAGTCCCCGCATGCGACAGCGGCATTCGGCCCGACAAAGATTGAACCGGCATGCCGGACCCGTGACAGGACATACATGGTGTCGCTGGTCTGGATTGACAGGTGTTCAGGTGCGAGGTAATTTACCGCATCGATTGCGTCATCCAGGCAGTCAGCAATAAAATACCCCGAATTTTTCAGGGCTTTTTCGATTATCGTCCGGCGGGATGCTGATTTCATCATCGTCTCAACAATTGCCCCGGTCTTTTTCGCAATGGTTTCATCGGTCGTAATCAGGACACAGGCCGCATGGGGGTCATGCTCGGCCTGTGCAAGGATATCAGCGGCAATAAACTCCGGGTCTGAACTCCCGTCTGCAATAATTGCGATCTCGCTCGGGCCCGCCGGGAAATCTATCTCTGCGTATTCTCTGAGCAGGACTTTGGCGGCGGTGACATAGACATTTCCCGGCCCGACAATTTTCTGGACAGGTTCAATGATTTCGGTGCCTAGTGCCATCGCAGCGATTGCCTGGGCCCCACCGACCTGGTAGACTTCATCAACACCGGCGATATCGAGGGCGATTAACGTGGCAGGGTGGACAGGTGGCGGGGAGCAGCAACAGACTGAGGGGACTCCGGCAACCCGGGCAGGCACGGTGCACATGAGTGCGGTTGAGGGGTATGCCGCCCTTCCACCGGGCACGTATGCCCCAATCCGGTCAAGTGCCGTGGTCTTCACCCCGAGCGTGATACCCGGGGAGACCTGCCTGAGCCACAGGTCTTCAGGTCGTGACATCTCGTGGAAGGCCGAGATCCGTGCCTCTGCTTCTATCAGGCTCTCGACAAGCCGGGTTTCGACTTTATCATATGCCTCTTCACGTTCCTCCTCACTGACCAGGAGACCTGAAAGCCGGATGTTATCGAATTTCTCCGTGAGGTCGAAAAGGGCCGCATCGCCGCCTTCCCTGACCATGCGGATAATATCTTCAACAGGTTCTTTTACCCCGGATATCCCTGATCTCCGCTCTTCCACCCACGACTCGATATCGACAGCCTGCCACATGTGAGGAGTGGTTCGATGAGATCCAATGTTAAAGTATCGACGGGCGTTTCATCATGTAAAAATAAGCGGTCTGTATACCCACAATTCCGGTGTCACGGGATTTTCGTTATAACGTCGCCCTTCCGCATCCCGAAACCTTAACAACCATTTCTGATGAAGCTATTCCTACCATGTGGAAGGAAGTCGGGGTAGATACCTGGATCAATAACCGGACATCCAGTCTTGAGGGCGTCCGTGAAAATGTTACGGAGATAATCGGACGGGTCCAAAAAGACGGGGACACGGCTCTGAAAGCGATGTCCCGGCACGTTGTCCTCGAAGAAGTTGCAGTTTCGGAAAAGGAAATTACCGCAGCATACGACTCGGTCGACGGCAAAATTGTTGAGAGCCTCGTCAAGGCAGAGGAACGCATCAGGCGCTTCCATGAACTCCAGCGCCCCCGGGATCTCTGGCTCGATACCATTGAACCCGGGATCGTCCTCGGTGTAAAAACAACACCATTACGCAGGGTCGGCATTTACGTGCCCGGCGGAAGGGCTGCGTACCCATCAACAGCCCTTATGTGTGCGGTGCCCGCCCGGGTCGCAGGTGTCCGCGAGATCTGCGCCTGCTCACCACCACCCATCAAGCCGCTCACGCTGGTCGCCCTTGATATTGCAGGAGTCACCGAAATCTACAATGCCGGTGGGGCGCAGGCAATTGCAGCCATGGCAGTCGGAACGGAAACCGTAAGACCCGTGCAGAAAATTGTCGGGCCAGGGAACGTGTACGTGACGATGGCAAAAATGATGCTCAGGGACCACGTGGAGATCGACTTCCCCGCAGGCCCGAGCGAAATTGCCATCATTGCCGATCATACGGCCGACCCCGATTTCATCGCGGCGGATATCCTTGCCCAGGCAGAACATGACCCGGATGCAGCCTGTATCCTGATTACGACCGATAAGGCCCTTGCAGAAAAAGTCGGAAAGATAGTCGCTGCAATGACAGAAAAAGCCCCAAGAAAGGAGATCATCGAGAAAGCACTTGTTAATTCAGGGTACGTTGTTGTCCGAGACATCGATGAGGCGATCCGTGTGTCGGACAGGGTCGCCCCGGAGCACCTCTCAATACAGACAGCTGACTCTCTCTCGATTGTCACCCGCGTGGAAAATGCCGGGGCGATATTTGTCGGGAAATACTCGGTGGTCGCAAGCGGGGATTATGCAATCGGGACCAACCATGTCCTGCCGACCGCAGGGTACGCAAAACTCTATTCCGGTCTTGATGTGAACCATTTCTGCAAGACTGCCTCGGTCGAAATGGTGAGTCCTGAAGGACTTGAGGCCATCGGCGATATCGTCGAAACGATTGCAGAAGCAGAGGGACTTTTTGCCCATGCTGAATCCGTGCGGGTCAGGCGCAGGAAACATTAAATTTTATTTTTGGGCTTTGTTGAAACCCTGCGGATTAAAAAAAAAGAAGAGGGAAATACGAATACGGGAGGGAGTTTCACCCCCTCCCTGCCTCACCCCCATTAAGATATTCTTCGGGCAGGGTTTCCCGAAGGCACATTAAATTCAGGGTATTTTTAGA
>CAIKOD010000027.1 GCA_903828975.1 uncultured Methanomicrobiales archaeon
AGCTTTTAAATGTCTTTCTTCATTGCGGGCTTGTTTTCCAGTATAGGGCATATTGGCGAGCCCGCAAAGTATATAGATCTTTCTATAAACTCACATAATTCTGGTTTTCTGGATTGTCATGAAATTAGCGAAGTACTGAACTTAGAATACATGGTTCTTCCTTTTTACAGTTTTATAGGCACACTACCAAGGAGACAATGTACGTTAGATCTTTCGGTCATTGGATCAAAGAAAAAAATGATTTCTACAGAGCACAAATTTATAACATCATGGTATTGATGCTGAGAAATTCCCTCTCTATCTCAAAGAATTAGAGTACCGGTATAACCATCGTAACCGAGATCTTTATGATTATCTTATCCAAATATTAGTTGGATATAATCGTGTGGCTTATACTGAGTAATCACCAAAAAAATATGCAGGGTTTCAAAAAAGCCTGAGAAATGAAAAATGGACTCGACGGGATTTGAACCCGTGGCCTTCACGTTGCAAACGTGACGATCTACCCCTGATCTACGAGCCCGCACAGATTGCGCTATATTAGTTCCATGTGTTCGCATATATCTCTTGCTGAATATCGTTTCAGAACAATGCCTTCAGGAAACCCTGCCTGAAGAATATCTTAATGGGGGAGCGGCAGGGAGCGGGGTGAAACTCTCTCCCGTATTCGTATTCCCCTCTTTTTATTATGACCCCGCAAAGTTTCAACAAAACCGATAAATATCCACCTTTTATTGAAAATATCCATTATATCGGCGCTGAACCATATCAGGGATATTTCCATAGACAATATCTTCCGGCAATTCACCGAGTCCAATATCAATGGCATGCCGGATATACGGGTGGTCCCGAACCCGTATTCTGGGAAGAACTCTCACATAGCTGTTCAGGTACAGGAAGAGTTTCTCGGTCATTCGTGGTACTAGGGGCACCGATTTTTTGAGGTCTTTCAAAAGCGCAAGGACAAAAACTTCCGCGGTTACCAGGTCTTCACTCTCAAATACGAGGGCTGGTTCAGGGCGGGTGATGTATGCCTTCCCGATCCCGTTGTTACCGGAACCAATACTATAGCGATCAGGCCCGAAGGTTACCTGAGCCTCGGTAACGAGAAACAGGGTAAACCTGAGCTTTTCCCGAACCATCATCTGCAACCGACAGGGTGCTACCCTGGGAAGCCCTCTGGATAAAACCATTACAGGGCCCGTTTGCGTGGAACGCCATGCTACGGTCTTCCCTGAGGAGCCCGACCTTGATCTTGAGTCCCAGTGTTGCACCCGCTTGGCTGTGTGTCGACACTCTGGGAAGGCTTATGATATGGTCTGCTTCCCTTACCCAGTTCGTGATGAAAAAACCATCCTTCCATGAACCGGTTTTAGGGGAAGAATAAGGGAAGAACCCTTCATCCCAGCCCTCTTCTTCAAAGCTTACAAATCGGCTGGAATTATTTCGTGCCATACCTGACAAAATATAATTATCACGGGTTTTCCCCCTGATGACACCCCCGGGATGGTGAAGCACATGTCCTATACCGGACTGGTCACCTATCACAACGGTTGCGCCGCGATCCGCAAGAAGTCGCGAAGTCACCTCAAGTGCAAGGGGATATGTCGTGGCCGGGTACGGGTCTCCTGAATTGAGTGCTGGTTTCAGGAGAACGATATCCCCGGGGGAGAGCCACTTGAAGTTATCGGTCGATGTCAGAATGAAATCCTGAAGGGTATCGCGGACAACCTGGTCTGAAGAGCAGGGAATACCGGTGACATAGACCGGTTTCATATACGGAAAATTCAGGATATGACCTGATAATGGTATCAATCCATA
>CAIKOD010000028.1 GCA_903828975.1 uncultured Methanomicrobiales archaeon
ATGATATCTCCCGGAACCGGCCGGTCCTGGTTACCGGTCTGGTTCCGGGGGTTGGCGTCCCTGTATGCATCGAGCCATGATTTCAGGGCTGCCGTGTCCCCGTTCTGGATAGCAGTCTTTGCTGCCGAAACATCGACGCCCTTCTGCTCAAGTTTGTCAATGATATCTCCCGGAACCGGCCGGTCCTGGTTACCGGTCTGGTTCCGGGGGTTGGCGTCCCTGTATGCATCGAGCCATGATTTCAGGGCAGCCATGTCCCCGTTCTGGATAGCAGTCTTTGCTGCCGAAACATCTACCCCCTGCTGTTCAAGTTTATCAATGATATCTCTGGGTAATCCATGACCCTGCCCCGGGGTAGTTTCATTTCTGGCGGCTTTTCCAAAGAGATGCGGGGTAACAACTGCTGCTCCGGCGAATCCTACGACCAGCGCAACAACCACACAGACTCCGAGAGCCCCGATAAATATTCCTGGTTTTTTCATGATATTTCTCCTGTATCGTTTCGGTGCTGGTGCAGTGCCCTGCACGCACCTTGTATAGAACATTATACATAATGTAATAAATACATTTCTTTAAATTGCGTATAACATACTATATGTGGGATATAATCGATAAGTTCAACCACCGGACCACAATTACCCTGGTGATATGCAACAGGTTATGTGAGCGTACCGGGCAGCCAGTGAATTACACCGGTTACTGCTGGAGTGGTAAAAAAAGCGTGTTATTTGATCTGACTGGCGTTTTCTTCGTCTTCGTACGTGAATACCTCCTCAATAGAGACCCCGAAATATCGTGCGATTCGGAAGGCGAGATCCAGTGAAGGTACATATTTTCCTTTCTCAATTGCCAGGATCGTCTGCCGGTTGACCCCGATCACCTGTGCCAGGTGCTCCTGGGTCAGGTCATGCATAGCCCGGAATACCTTGATTTTATTCCTCATCGGTCTCCCAGTCCCCGTATTTACCTGCATAATAGATCCGGAACCCGACGTACAGGAAGATCATCAGGCAGAGAAGGCCCAGCTGGACAAAGCCGATCAGCCGTGGTGAAAGCAGCTCCGGAAGAATTGGTGGATGCTCCGTTGGAAATCCCCTGGGAAACGTGGGTGCCCTGAGCAACTGCATTACAGCCCCGATAGAGAATGCACAAAAGACGACCCAGAAGACCTGCATTGTCCGTAGCACTGCCTGCTCGGTAATCTTTACATCCCGTTCGTCCTCTTTTAAGTCGGATACCTGGCGACGGATCAGGTAGATCCCAGCAACTGCCACGATGAAAGATAACTCTATCAGGAGGGGTGTATGGATCACATCAGAATACCAGAACAGTCCGACCAGTGCAATGGCGATACACCCGATGATGAGGTAAAATGTATTCTTCTTCAATCTCTCCCTCTGTTAACGGAATTCTACCTCTGGTATATAGAATGTGACTATATGTACCTTCCCTGGGGACAAGAATCCACCAATGAACAATGTCTGTTCAATTCAGTTGTTTAAAAAAGGATAGTAAATTTCTCTTGAAATCCCGCTATCAAGGGTTTATCGCCTTGAACGGGACTATTTCATCATAGGTCTTGACTTTTCCCACGGTCGGAGCGGTCACCCAGATCTCCATCCTGTTCTGGTAGGTACTGCACGGGAATGACACGTATTGCCCGACATAGAATGGTGGCAGCATAAAGTCCTGCTGTGATGATCCGTCCGGCTTTGTGAAGATCACATCAACGCGGGAATCAAAGTTCATACCGTTTCCGCCCCGGAGTGTCACTACCATAAAGGGGTTGGCGGTATCCCCGTTACCCTGTACCATGAAATCAAGCATATAGTTAGGCGGAAGCATTTGTGTTGGCCCCGGAGTGCCCATCCCCACCTTTGGAGTGGTTGCAACCGGTGCTGTTGCCTGGGGGGGGAGCGGTGTTGCAACCGGACTTGCAACCGGGGTCTGTGTTACCGCCGGGGGTGTAGCATTCTGGGTACATCCTGCCGTTAATACGAACGCAACAACGAGTACCAGGCTTATTACAAGGATCGAAGATTTCATAGATGAAGATCAGACAAAAGAGCGTATAATCCTATCGTACCATTGGCCCCGGATAAATCAGTCTCATTAATCTGTGGTGCGAAAAAAAGGAATATTAATTTTTCCTTATATCCCGTTCTTACGGGTTTATCGATTTGAACCCTACTATATCGTCATATGTCTTGACCTTTCCCACGGTTGGAGCGGTCACCCAGATCTCCACCCTGTTCTGGTAGGTACTTGACGGGAATGTCACTTGTTGCCCGACATAAAACGGCGGTAGCATAGAGTTCTGCTGGGATGTTCCATCCGGCTTTGTGAAGGTCACATCAACGCGGGAATCGAGGTTCATACCGTTTCCGCCCCGGAGCGTCACTGCCATGTAGGGGTTAGATGTATCCCCGTTACCCTGCACCATGAAGTCGAGCATGTAGTCAACCGGGAGCATTTGTGTTGGTCCCGGGGTCCCCATCCCGATCTGCTGGACCGTCGTTACCGGTGCCGGTGACTGGGAGGCTACCGGGGTTGTGACCGGAGCTGCGGTTGGAGTAGCTGTTACCACCGGTGGCGTTGCATTCTGGGTACACCCTGCTGTTAAGACGAACGCAACAGCGAGTACCAGGCTTATTACCAGGATTGAATAGTTCATACCTGAATATCGGATAATATACCGTATAATCCTATCGTACCAAACAATGTGCTGTGTAATAAAATCAGCCCCCGCGTAATCCCATTTCCTGATTAACTGTTTATATCCACCCGGATCCACGGATCCCTAGACTCCCTTTCCCATTGATTCCAGGTACGGAATAAACACCTTCATCACCCATGAATTCCAGAACAAGGACTATGTGCATGTTCGACGATTCCTCCGGAACGGTACTCGATGAGATTATCAACGCCCGCCGGACGTACCGGATCTTCCGGCCGGGTGTCCCCCCGGCAGTTCATATCGGCGGGATCATCCAGGCGGGCCTTGCTGCACCCTTTGCCGCCGCAGCGGTTGGTGGAAAGGGCCATGAGTATTTCAGGCAGTTCTTTGTCTTTCCACGTGGAAGCCGCGACCTTGTGATCGCCGGGGGACTCCTGATGCAGAAAGTCCACATGATGGCAGAAGAGCTTGAAATGCAGATGAAGAACAACCCGTCATTAAGGCCGAAGGTTGAACCATTTTATTGTCGTCTTGAGATGATCCGGAAGGCAGGGGTTGTACCAGGGGTAGAGACTGCCCCGTATTACATCGTGGTCGCTGAACGCAAAGGGTACCCCCCGGTCGAGCAGCAGTCGCTCGCCCACTGCCTGGAAAACATGTGGCTTAAAGCGACCTCCTTAAATCTAGGGTTCCAGCTGGTGTCAGTGACCGGGCAGATGGGACCAGACCCCGAGTTCTGCCGGCTCCTAGGTATCCAGCCTGATGTCTTCGAACTGAACGGGTGTGCAGTTGGGTATTACCAGGAGCAGTTGCCCCCGTCCATCCGTCCCCCTGCAGAACTGGTGACAAGGTGGATGGAATGAACTGGAATTCCTAAAACTTTGTCCCGATACCTGGAATACTCCTATTGAAGGGGCATTTTACTCCCCTGAAAAATTATTGGATATACTGCCTTTGTTGAAACCCTGCGTGTTTAGAAAGAGGAAGGGAAAATATGTAGACAGGAAGGGGTTTCACCACCTCCCTGTCTCACACCCGACAAGGTATCCTTTGGGCAGGGTTCAACTCCAGTATTCCCCAAAATTTCAGAGATTAGAGAGACCAGTCCCTAATCCCGGCCGGGGCCGCCGAAGCGACGGGGTGGAGCCCCGGAAGCATGTATACGTTCCGGAATACCCGTTTGCTCACCAGGATGGATTTCAGGGGATGTCAAACCCTTCCCCGGGATTTTATTTCTTTTCAGGTGTTTCCGGTTTCGGAGGAGCCGCTCCCGTTGCGGTCTTTTTTGACTGGCGCCAGCGGTACACTCCGTATCCGGCAGCCCCGATAATTATCAGCGGCAGCAGGGTGAACAATGCCACGATCAGGAGATCGATCATCCCTACAAGCCCGGAAATACCTTCATTGATGGTACTGATAAAACTGTGTCCTGGCTGCCCACCGACGGGTTCTTTCTCTGCCAGGTTCACCGTTATCGTCGAGAGGTCTATCCGGTTATTCAGGTACCGCATCCTGCCCTCGAGCCGGTCGAGACTGGTCTGGACCCGGTCAATCTGCTCCTGGACCTTTATGATATCCTCTACCTTTTCGCTCTTTTTCATTATTTCGTTATATTGTGCGATCTGGTTCTGGTAGGAGGCCTTCTGTGCCAGGAGGTCGGTATATTCGGCCGTTACATCTTCACCGTTCGTTGTGGCTGACCTGACATTTCCGATTTCTTTAGCACTGGCGAGCACGCTTTCGAATTCCTTTGCAGGGACCCGGAGCACGACCGTTGCAGTCCGGCGGTCATTGTAGAGAGTGCTGAAGGTTGAGGATGCTACATAACCTCCTCTTCCTGCTGCAATGGCTTTTAAACTGTCAACAGAAGCAGCTACATCGGGGACTTCAAGACTTAGCTGTGCTGTATAGATGAGTTTCTGGTCAATCGCTCCACCCTGGCCCGCTGTGTCTGTGCTGCCTGACGCAACAGGTGCCTGGGTAGGTACAGGGCGATAACTCCCCTGCCCGATACCAGATTCGTAATTCGTTCCACCTGTCGCGTCATTTGGGGCTGACACCAGGGACTTCTGCCCGCTTCCGCCCGTTATCGTTGTGCAACCTGCTGATAGTACGGCGATAACCACGACCAGCAGGACAAGGGTCACGTAGGTACCTCGGTTCATAAAGAACATGATAACCGGGTGAATATTTATACCAACGTATGAATGTGAAATATTTCGCAGTTAAAAAACCGCGTTTACTCATAATAACCCGTATTTTCAGCCCTTTTTGGGAAAACAGAATATTGTTGTGACTTTATGGCTGTTACCGGGCTTCATCCAGGTTTCCGGTCAATCCCGGCATTTTTATGTGATTTTTTTCAAAATTTACCGGTAAGGACTGAAAGTTGTTCATCCCCTGGCTAACTGTTTCATTCTCCTGAGTCTGGTGGTAGTCCCTGTCCTGTTCATGCGAAAATGACCTGCACTGCAGGAAGGAACCCTATAAATCTATGAGATTGTCCGAAATACAGGTTATTCCTGTCCGAAGGTGAGCATGTATCAACATCGAAATATCTATTGCATAGGATTATGCAACGATAGGATGTTACAACATGATTCAGGTTCTCTACGTGGATGATGAGCCAGGTCTCCTTGAAATCGGAAAATTATTCCTGGAGAGGACGAAGGATATCAAGGTAGAGACAATTAATTCAGCCACGCAGGGGCTGGACCAGCTTGACCTTATGAATTATGACGTTATCGTTTCAGATTTCCAGATGCCGCACATGGACGGAATAGAATTTTTAAAAAAGGTCCGTGCTGCAAAAGGTGATATCCCGTTTATCCTTTTCACCGGCAGGGGAAGAGAGGAAGTGGTGATCGAGGCGATTAATAGTGGTGCCAATTTCTATCTCCAGAAGGGTGGGGAACCGAAGGCCCAGTTCGCCGAGCTTGCCCACAAGATCCGCCAGCTTGTCAGGAGGACCAGTGTTGAAGGGATGCTCCAGCAGAACGAGACCTGGTTTCAGGCGATTATCCGGCATTCTGACGAGATTATCACCCTGCTCAACAAGGATGGCGTGATTATCTATGCGTCCCCCCCGATCCAGCGGATGCTCGGGTACAAGGCGATGAGCATGACCGGGAAAAAACAGATGGACCTTGTCCACCCTGATGATGTTACCGCTGTAATCAATGAATTTTCCCGGGCGTTTGAAAAGGACCATCTCCGGACTCCCGTACGGTACCGGATCATGAAATCTGATAACTCTTATATGCAGGTGGAATCGGTTATCACCAGCCTCCTCGATGTACCTGAAATACAGGGGGCGATGATGACCACAAGGGATATTACCGTGTGGAAAGAAGCGGAACATGCCATGCAGACTGACCTTGCCCGTTACCATCGTGCCGAGTGCCTGGTCAGGTCGGGGTACTGGGAACAAAAAACCGGGACCGGTACCGTTACCCTGTCTGAAGGTGCAAAGGCCCTGTTCGGTCTTCCGGCTGTAGAGTGCCCCGTGCCGGATTTTGAAGGACTCACCCTTCCCGAGCACCGGGAACAACTGGAACAGGCAAAACAGGCATTGATATCAGAAGGCCTGCCATACAGGCTTGAGTATAAAATCCGGAGGAAGGACGATGGGACTGTCATTACAGTCCATTCAGTTGCAGAATATGACCCGGAATCGCAGGTTATGTTCTGTGCCGTTCACGAAGTGGCCGGTGTTTCGTAATATCAGGCCTGCACTGATGACCTGTTATGGACTAAAACCTCTGGCAGATTGTACCGGGCGGGATTAACAGGGTGAAAGTCCGGAAGACCCACACTCTATCCTATGATCCCGGTGGCTTAATTTCGAGACAAATGCAATTATTTACGATGAAAAAGTAGCAGAGGAATTCAAACAGGCTTATCTCAATGACCTGTCGTTCTGTACTGAGCTCACACCAGAGTGGTATCCCACCAGGTCAGGATATTTCAAGGCCAGGTCTTCTTTTTCCCGCCTCTTCTCACCGATCCTGTGCGGTGGGGGCACCGTGTTTTTTCCACATCGTCACGACCTGGTTATTTAATCAGGTCGCTCAGGTACTGCTTCAACCTTGGAACATTCTGTTCATAATGGACCTGCAGGGAGGATACCGTGTAGGGGATGTAGTTCCAGGCGATAACCCCTGCTGTCATCCCTTTGTGAAGAGGGCTTACAGTTGAACCGATGACGATGCTTTCCTTCGAGAGGATACCGTTAAGGAACCCGTCCTCGGTATCTGCCCTGACACAGGTAACGACGCTGCCTACCGAGGGGAGCACATGAGCGTCGGAACCCCCTGTTATCGGGAAATTGTGTTCTCCTGCATACCTGGCAGCTTTTTCATTGATGTCCCGGCTCATCCCCCCGCATATAACCTCTATTCCATCAATGTGATCGATTGTCCCGGCGGGAAGGGTCTTATTATCGATGCATTTCAGTATACCACGGTTGATGCCAAAATACCCGAACGGGTGGGCCGCGACCTTCACACAATGGTAGTCCTCTGCTGATTCGAGGATCTTCTCTGTCGATAACTGCAGTGCCATGTACTGGCTTTTTCGGAGCGTTCCCCTGATATGGGTGATAAAATAATCCACCAGCTCGTCAGCGGAGTAAAAATAAAGGAGGATATGAGGCCCTTCGTGTGAACTGAGCTCAATTCCCGGGATAACGAGGACACCACGGGACTGCTGGCATGCCTCGATTACTCCCTGGATCTCGTTATGATCGGTAATTGCAACCCCTGTACCAAGGTGTTTTGCACGGGTAAGGAGCGAAGGGATGCTGATAGCGGCATCAGAGTGACGGGTATGGATATGCATATCCACCGGCATATACCCCCTGTCCCTGATCTCGTGGAGAACCGGGGTTGAAAAATGTATAGGGTGGTGGGAATACGGACTCATGACGACACCAGTGTACTATAATTAGTTGTTACCCGCCAGATGAAAATAGCTGGTATTAAGCAAATAATTGGGGAATTTATGGCTGTTCTCAATATAATTTCCCTGGATAGTCCTGGTCTTCCACGGCACAAAAGATCTCATACTGTTATGCGGTACCGGGTTTATTATTTCCTTTCATTAATGAGGTATATTTCGTGAAAACTCCACGTTTTCGGGAGGAAGGTATCGGGATTTCCCCTTCTAGTACCACGCGGGCTCTTCTCTGCTGATTGAAATAGCGAAAAAAAACCGGTATATCAGGGAATGGGTTTCTTCTGTCTGAGTATTTGAATTGAAACAAGTGCGGCGTCCCTGGCTTTTAAATCAGGGTCGTTTGTAAGGCTTTGAAGGGCTGGCAGGGCGCGTGGGTCCCCGATCTGCCCGAGAGCCCTTGCCGAAACCTCACGCACATCATGTTTCTTATCGGTGAGGAGCCCGATGATCGGTTCAACCGCTGATGAGGCACGCAATTTTCCCAGTGCTTCAGCGGCATTCTTCCGGAGCCATTTCTCATCTGAACCGAGCACAGCAATAAGAGGCCCCACTGCGCGTGGGTCCCCGATTTTCCCGAGTGACTCTGCGGCAAGCCAGCTGATCGTCGGGTCACCCAGAGCCTCGATGAGCGCGGGGACGGCTTCCGGGTTGCCGATTTCCCCAAGATAATCGGATGCTTTTTCGCGATCGAGCTGGTGCGGGCTTTTTAAAAGGTAAACCAGCACCGTAACATCCTTACTGTGCTTCGATTTCATTTCAGCCTTGATCTGTTCTAACTGGTACGGGGTTTCCGCATGCCCCCCATGTGCGTCCTGCTCGTCCGGAGTCTTTGTCATTCGTATCCTCTACGGTGAAAATGGTTCTCCTGGTTCCCGTATATGAGAATTCCTGCCGGTGAATATCAATTCTTGCATAGGGGTAGACCGGTTGCATCCGCGGCCGACCCCGAACCTGGTCCGGCAGGTGACTGGTCCCGTGACTACGGATGCAGGGTTCCAGTAGCAATGACGCGCAGGAGACATAGGTCCCGCCAGTGGAGATTGGAGGTAATGAATACCATTAATTTAAGCCTGATTTAAAAATAAGGAGCTATTGCAGTCAATTGTTCACCAGCATTTAGGGGTTGTGGTAGGAGAAAATATCCCCAGACCCGGCATGCCGGGCATTTCATCCTGCACCGGAGATAGAAATTCCGGAAGGGTATTTCGCTGTTCACCCGTCGATTTTTCGAAATAGCGCTGAACAGAGGATTTCAGAATCTTTTTATACCCCTTTATTTCCACTGGAGCGCACGATTTTACAGACGTATTTCGTCCGGGTGTGATCAACCTTCCCGGGACATGTTGAAGGTTTTAAGTGATATGTGGTTGATAATTGAATAACGGGGAAATTTCCCTGTTATTATTCCCGTCAAAGAACTGCGGTCGCACTTCTTCTCGTTTCATTTATCTCCGATCCGGAAGAGAACTCCTGAGTGATTATCATGAGAATATTATGCGTATACTATTCATGGAAAGGCCATACTGCAAAAGTTGCAGAAAGGCTCGCTGATTTATTGCATGTTGAACCGGTACGGATTGAACCTGCCGTTGAATCAGGTATGTTCAGTAAGGCAATGAAAGCCCTTCTTGGCTGGAGCTCCCCCATTAAACCGGTGAAAGAGGACCTTACTGATATCGATGTACTGGTACTGGCATCTCCGGTCTGGGCAGGGAAGGTCCCCCCGTATGTGAATGAGTATATCAACAGGATGTCGATGTGTGAGGGAAAACGGTGCTACGTACTCGTAGAAATGGGGGCCTCCGGGGCAGAGAGGGCCATCGCACACTTAAAAGGGCGCCTTGAAAATAAAGGGATGAAACTCGCCGGATCGACATTCACGATAGAAAAGGAAGTGGATGAGGATTTAGTATACGAGCACCTGATCTCATTTGTGGAAACAATTCACGGGAAGACCATAGTACTGGTATAATCCGGATATATTTTTCAACAGTTCTTCTGGCTTTGTTGAAACCCTGCTTATTTTTTTTAATAAAAAAGGAAATACGTGGAGAGGAGGGGGTTTCACCCCCTCCCTGTCCCACCCCTGTTAAGATACTCTTCGGCAGGGTTCAATTGGGACATTCAAAGAAAAAATTAAGAGATGGAGAGATCATTCCCTATCCCAACCGGGGCCGTCAAATCGGCGGGACGGAGCCCCAGGAACGTTGGAAAATTTCGGAATAATCCTAAATAAGTAAAATTCGGGTAGAGAGTTTCCCATGAAAATGCCTGAACGGCCCCCAATATAAGGAGATTTTTAACGAAGCATTTTCAATCGTCCGGGAGTGAATTCCCTGCTCATGTGTGTTTCAATAAAGCCGGAATACGCTGTATTATCCCTGAATCTAGATTCCCCGGGCAATCTCTGCGACGGCCGTAAGAAGCATATCCACGTCGTACTCGTTATTATACAGGGCAAGACTGGCACATACTGTCCCCTTCGGAAGAGCGAGGGCCTCCATGAGCGGTCCGCAACCCTGAAGGCCGGATTTTACCATGATATCTGCATTTTCATCAAGGTATCGGGCGATATCGTCCGGGTCAAGGGCCCCGATAGTGAATGAAATGACCCCTACCCGCCGTCCGGGATCATCCGTGGCGAACACACGTACGCCGTCGATACCCTTCAGGCCATCAACAAGGCGGGACGTGAGGTGGATATCATGGCGCCTGACCCTGTCCATTCCGATAGCACTCAAATAATCCACCGCCGCACCAAGACCAATACCCCCTGAAATATGGGGTGTTCCCGCTTCATACTGCTGGTATCCTTTTACCGGGATACTACCTGTCACCTTGAGGGCCCCTGCCACTCCGCTGTCGGACATTGGTGGGGAAAGGGTCCCCTGCTCTTTTATCCATAGGACCCCGGTACCAGTCGGACCGAGCATGGCATGGCCGGAACAGCAGAAGAAATCTGCACCGAGCTGGGTTACGTCCACGGGGATGTGTGGGACAGACTGTGACCCGTCAACAAGCAGCAGGGCACCATGCTTATGGCAGACCCGGGCAATCTCCCGTACCTGGGTAATCACCCCGAGCACGTGAGATGCGTGGGTCATGGCGATGAGTCTCACTCCTTCCCTGACAAGTAACTCATCGAGTACGGACATGTCAGGCAGGAAGTCCGGGCCAACCGGGAGGAGATCAAGGGTCGTTCCAGGGGCATTCTTCCCTTTCCATGGCAGGAGGCTGGAATGGTGCTCAAGCACAGTGGTGATGATGCGGTCCCCGCGTTGCCAGGAAATTCCACGGGCCACGATGTTCAACGCTTCAGTGGCATTTTTTGTAAAAACAAGCTCTCCACCGGCCCCACCGATGAACGCGGCAACCTTTTCATGCGCATGGTGGTACCGCTGGGTCGCAATCCCCGAAAGGCGGTGCACATTTTTTCCGACATTCGAACGGTAATTCCGTTCATATTCCAGCATTGCCTGGAGCACAGGCTCAGGTGAGAGGCCCATCGATGCGCTGTCAAGGTAAATAATATCAGTAAGCAGGGAGAAGTCAGGGCGAAGGCCCTCAAAAAAATCCTCCTCTTCACGTGAATGAAAAAAACGGTCCGTACCTGACGGAATTGAGGTTTCAATGCCGTATCTCTCTGCCTGGACGGGTTGATCAGGTAATGGTACCATTGCCGTAGTGACTACCGGTTTGATATCCGGCATATTGCATGTTTCAGCCGGTCGTTCACCCGACTTTGAACTGGTAACCCCGGTAAAGGGCTGATGACTCCGTAGCGGGTTTTCTTTTCCCTTCGGGGGACCAGCGGTTACATTTCCAACCGGTGCAGCACTGATCTTTCCCATGGTCCTCGGTTCCTGCCTGGTCCCGGATGATGTTCCAGGGCCGGGGGATACCCGGGTTTTTTCCCTTGAAGTAAGGGATGCACCAGTAGACAGCGGTACTACCACAACCCCATCTGCGGTTTCGCGGAGTAGGATATTGTGCTGCCGGCAGAGTTCCTGCATCTTGTTCGGGAGTCCCTTCCAGCGCCAGAGCCCGAACGTGACATATTCAGGGGGGAGTCCCTTCTTTTCAGCCCAACGGGTGAGGAATTCCATGCACCTGGCCATGAGATCCGGGTGAATCCGCCAGAGTTCCGAGAACTCGGATTCAAGCATCGAGGGGCATGGATAGCAGCCAATCCGTTCAAGTCCCATATCGTAAAGCGGATTGATGGGGGCGTCCTGCCACCAGAGGTAGAGGAATACTTCGAGCGCCCGCCAGTTCCGTATAGGGGAGACGTTCAGCTGGAGCGGGTTTAAGGGGTTCTGGACTGCAAGCTCGAGATCGGCCCGGTTCCACGACTCGTACCACCTGTTGCCCTGTATGGTAACACAGGGGCCGGTCTTTTCCAGGTGGAGCCGGAGCGGGTTCTGTTTTTGGAGCTTGCAGCACCAGCGGTTGTCCTTGGCAGGTGGACCTGCCTTCTCAACGGCCGCCCAGAAATTACCCGCCCCGCTGATCACCTCTATCCCGAGCGAATGAACGAACTCAATCGTCTCCGGGAACTCGATGCCGGTGTCAAGGAAAAATGCATCATTCACCCCGGCCTTCCTTGCCAGCAGGAGGATGGCCGTGCTGTCCTTTCCGCCCGAGAACGAGACATTTGCCACCGGGCGGTCGTTCATATGCTGTTTTATTGAGCGGACCGCGTTTCGTTCCAGGTTTTTTAAGTGGTACGTATTCCTGGTGACCGCTTCTGTCCATTCAGGGTCCCCAGGTCTCACCGGGGTGACCGGCATTACTTCTTTTACCCTTAATGACCCGTCTTTTAATACCGCTGTTCCGAACCGTCCCCGGTACTTTACTATTACAGTGCCGTCCGGGACACCGGTTGTAATCGTGAAACGTTTGCCCCCGATCCTGCCCCTGGTGTCACGGTCACCTGAAAGGACTGCGGCCTGTTCGAGGTCGACAATACCCTTCGTGGCATACGGGAGGACAAACGGGATGGCCTCGGGGGTGATGTCGAACCCGAACTGCCTGGAGACCGGGTCAAAGGATAACCAGCCAAAACGGGTTCCGTTTACAATAACAAGGTCATTCCGGTCGAGGCCGCCGGCTTTATTCAGGAGGACAATATTCGGGAGCGGTATATCCCCGAACTGTCCTGACACAAGGGCCTTGATCATCTCCATGTCAGCCCGGAGCGCAGGGCGTACATCATAAGGCTGGAGGAGCTCTATCGCCCGGCCATTAGCGCCACAGCTGCAGGACCTTCCAATGAGCGGAATATTGCACTGGTCACACCAGAAGAGGGTGGTCTTTACCGGGGGCTCTCTCATCAGAGTAGCATTGGGGCGGAACGCTCATAATAGCGATCTTTCCGGACTGGCTCCGTGTACCAGCTACCCATACCGGTAACGGGAACGATGCACCGGTTTCGACATCTCGTCACCGGACCCTGACCATGACAGGGTTGTTCCCCCCTTCCTGTTTGTTAAATGGTTTTCCGTTACAGGGGTAACTATTATCTTTATCCGCATTTCATCTCTCTTTTAAATAGAAGGGCAACCAGGGATTTTTCCGGGTCGGATATCGGATAGACCGGGAACAACGTGGGAAAATGACCTGGCCGCTCCAGTCCGGATAGGTTGGACTCCATGATTGAAACCTGGCTAGCTGCTACCATACTTGTAATAACCGGGGTACTTGCTGGTTTTTCGTCAGGGCTCCTTGGCCTTGCCGGTTCGTATATTGACAACCCGGTCATGTACTGGATGCTCACCCACTACGGGTATGACACAGACACCTCTGTCCGCGTCGCATTTGGTACCAGTGTTGCCATTGCCCTGGTGATATCCGCAGTCAACACCCGGGAGCATGCAAAAGAACGGTCAATTATCTGGAAAATTGTTGTACTTATCGGGAGTGCGGGCATTGTCGGTGGCATTATCGGGGGGACCATCGCCACGCATGTTCCCGGGGGACCATTAAAAATACTGTTCGGACTGTTCCTCATAATATCTGCCATACGAATGGTATTACCGCTCCCGGAGGACTGGGGGAAGAAAAGAATACCCTGGTTTTACTGGAGTATTGCAGGCTTTTTATTCGGCCTGGTATCCGGGATCATAGGGATTGGTGGCGGGCTTATTATCCTCCCGATGTTAGTCTGTATTTTTGGTGTACCGGTACACGAAGCAATGGCCACATCCTCAGCATGTATCATCTTCTCTTCCGCCGGGAGCACGATCGCCTATATTATTAACGGGATTGGTGTACCGGGCCTCCCGCCATTCTCTATCGGGTACGTGAACCTGGCGTTCTGGGCCGTTATTGTTGGTGTGACAATCCCGTTTACTATTCTCGGGGTACATGTTGCAAACCACCTCCCTGCCAGAAAACTATCGGTAATATTTGCATTCCTGCTCATCCTGATCGCCCTTTACATGCTGGGGCTAATCCCGTCACCCACGTGAACCGGGGTAGCGGTCGCCCTTTTTGAATTGAACATAAACTCCAGTAAGCAGGATTCCACGGATGTGTGATTAACTGTATGAAATAACACTCAATCTGAAACAGGGCATATCAGGATTATAAAGAGCAGGGAAGGGAGAAAAGTTTTAATTATATCTGCTTTGTTGAAACACACATGAACGGGAAGTTCACACCCGAACCATGAAAACAGACATGATGTCAAAAGGTCACAGGCATAAGAAATGAAAATGCCAGGTTGGTTTTTTCATATTAAATGCCACGTTCAAAATCTCCTTATATTGGGGGCCATATTGGGGGCCGTTCAGGCATTTACATGGGAAACCCTCCAAAATCTATCTTGTAGATTGGGGTATTCCAATATTTAGTCACGCTCCCGGGGTTTACGCCCCGCCGCTGTGGCGACTCCGGTTGGGATAGGGAATAGCTTTCTCTCTCTGAAATTTTCAGGAATACCCATACTATCTTTTTTCGGAACGCTCCCCCCGGATTATTCATGCCGTTCGATTGATGAAATATAGGAGACACCGATCTTGGCCTTGCGCAGCCTGGTCTCATCCATCAGGTGGCGCATGTCCACGAATTCCCCGTCCTCTGCGATGGTCTTCACCTGGCGAGAGATTTCAAATTTCGGGTCATAGGGGGTGTTCCGGAAGACGACGCCGTGGTTGTGGAGGTACATTGTTGCCGTCCCCTTGTTCCCCGGGTGGACATAATGGAGTGCGTCGAGGTCTTCGGATGAGAAGGTTGAGAGATCCCCGGACAAATCGATGCCAATCCCAAAACTCACGAGAGTATCACCGCGGTACCGGGGTTCCCGGTTTGTGTCATTCCATTCGTCATAATTTTCCGGGTCCATGATCGATTTATGGTTCGCCGGGGCCCGCTCCTGCATGGGGGAATGGGTGATCTCAGAACTGATTACGCCCTCCACAACTCCCCAGATAACAAGGCTGATTATTCCCTTGAAATCGGCCTTCCGTGCCCGTGCGAGGATAAATATTGCCGAATAAACCTCTGCCAGTGATACCCCGTTCTCATGGGGAGTTTCGAAGGTGAACAACTCGTGGAACGGACCGGAGAGCCGCACATTGAACCCCGTGAAAATTTTTACCTCCCCCGTCTCCTTTACCGGGGTGAAGAAGTCGGGAGTAAAATGGCCGTCAGTCGGGACGTAGACCATCGAACCATGGAGCGTAATCATCTCCCCCATCAGTGGCAGTGCGTCTGCTGCATCTTTTCCAAGCGCACCAAGACCGAGGGAATAATCCGCCTCCTTAAACCCGAGGGTCCGGATGTCCTGCAGGGTGATCGCGGAATTCAGGACCTTCAAAAGGCTCCCCGTGACGATAAGCGATGCGCCCTTCGGGGACCCGGGTTCGATTGTGTAGGTAACCCCGTCAACCACAAAAGACGGGTGCCTTACCCCGAACAGGACGCCCTCCTCGCTGGGTTTCACCCGGCATGCAACCTGGGCCTCCTGGAGTGTTGGGTAGATATCAAGTACTTTAAGGAACCCGGCCATTTCCAGCACACTTTTTGGGAATTCCCTGACATTGATAAGGGCAAGTGTCCCGTCTCTCAGCTTCAGCCTCTTCTTCAGCCCAAGGAGTACGCGGATCCCTGCACTTGAAAGGTAGTCCACCCCTGCAAGGTTGAAGATCACTGATCTTGTGTCATCCCTCACAATTTCCTTCAGTCCAGTCTCCAGTTGCTGTGCTCCGAACCCGTCGAGTCTTCCTGTAAGGGTCACTATCGGCACCTCGTCCTCGTTAGCCAGCCGGATCTCAATACTCATATAAATCGTTCCTGAAAAGGTGTATAGACCCCCTGCCTCATTAAATGGGTGTATCTGTCAGGTTACCGGTGTGGATCTGGGAAAAGGTGATACGGCCCCCGTTCTCAAGATAGCGTTTTACTTTTTTCTGGCTCTCTGAAAGGGCACCTGTTTTCCCACTCTTTACCTCGACAAAGATAATGCCATCGAGTTCCTTATCTTCCGATAGACCTGAAAAGACAATCAGGTCGATCGGGGTACCAATAAAACGTGTGTCTCTCGGGTTCCACGGGAAATCAGGGAAATATGGGAGAAGGTGCTGCGTTACATTCCCCCGGATCGTTGCACCGCTCTGCTTCACAGCTTCCGCTCTTGATGCCTTCTCCCTGTCGAGGACCCATTCCCGGTTGATGAGGTCTGCACGGCTGGCTGCCTCATGCTCCAGGGTGCTGCTCTTCCATTCTTCGAACATCTGCCTTGCCCGGGACTCTGTTCCACCGGCGAGTGATGCATACCGAAAGGCGATAACGACGAGCCCGGCCCCAAGGACCAGGGACGCAATAAGGAGCACAGCGGTAATACTATCCATTACAAATCCATTGGTGCTGCCGGGTTAACTGGTTTACCGGTAATTGCCCGTACAATACATAACCCGCTGCCGGGCCGTGTCTGCATCCTGACCTGGAACACCTGGGAGTTTTTGCCGAATGAACGGCAGGCCCTGACAGGTCTATGTAGTGTCCAGCAGAGGAAGGACTGGTCACCGGAAAGGCTACTTGGTGGGCGTGGCGGGACCAGCAACCATTACGTGTAATACGTGACTATATTGATGAAATGAAAGTGGAAATGGGTACCCGGAGTTTAAAATGGAACGGCTGGAACTGATTGTACTGCTGATATCGGTCGTCATCTCGGTCATTGTGGGTGAATACCTCTACTCGGTTACACATAACGTGCTGGCCAATGTGGTCACGATTCTTGTTCTGACCCCTGTCCTGTATTACGGCGTGAAATGGCTTGCCAGGGCTGCGGGGTACCCGCTCCGGGAGTATTAATGTTTTTAGCTGTTTTAAAACCGTTTTGTATTCAAGATCCTGACCATGACAACACACCCGGCCGGAACGGTTAATACCCATTCCTGCACTCCATGTCTTTTTCAAGGCGCTGTTTTGGTTGTGGTGCCCAGGCTGTATCAAAATTCCAACTACCTTTATGTCGCCGTTGATTATTCTGGCAATTGTTAATCAGCAGATTATCGGGGTCTACCGCCTTTTATTGCCAGAACTTCCCGGTGTGACCCGGGAAATAACCAGGTCTATAGATTCGCTGGTGAGCCGGCCACGTTTTCCGACAACATCACGGGGGTGGATCGTACTGACATTGGATAAAAGGATGTAGCTCTCGTTGAACATATCAAGACCCCCCTCCAAAAAATCATCAAGGGAAAGAGGCATTGACGGTGAGTCCGTAGAAGGCTGGCTGCTTACCGGGACGACGAGGAGGTTATTATTCTTTTCAGTCCCGACCACCACGGCAGGACGGAGTTTTGCGCCGGCTCTCCCGAAACACGGGACCTGTGCAATAATTACGTCCCCCCTGGCAAAATGCCCCATACCAAAGCTCTCCTCTGCCATGGATATAAGACGTTCGCCTGCCACCTCATCACCATGCCTTCCCGCACCAGCGTTTTACCGTGACTCAATGATAATGTATATTATTGAATGGAGAGATAGCGTCTGGTTAATCATGCGGCAAGTCTTTTCAAACCCCTTCATTTTTTGTTGTGCCGTGATGCTGGTCATTTTCGCCCTGGTAATTCCGGTATCTGCGACCTTCCAGATCCAGCAGTCTGCACTTAATCCTTCGAAAACACCACTGCAGCCAATGACACAACAGTCCGTTACTGCAATTATTGCGATTATACCCCAGGGGGCGACCACCTTTATCGTTGGAAACCAGTTGCAGCTGACAACCGACCTGGTCGGTCCCCAGTGGGATGTACAGGTAATGGTAAACGGGATACCAGCGGCAGTGATTCCCGCGAAGGGCAACACGGCTTTTATTAACGGCTTCCTGCTCTCCTACCCAGACAGTAATGATGTATCTGTCTCTGCAGCAGTGACAGGGATTGTACCTGCGGGGGTATCAAGTGTCAACCTTCTCCAGGTGCAACAACTGAATAACGCAGGGCAGACCGTCCCCGGGTCGGTGCAGACCATTTCAGAACCTGTTGCTGTTCCCCCAACACCGGAGCTGACGGCTCCCACGGCCCCCGTCTCCCCTGTTGCTACCATGGCGGCACCGGCACCGACCCAATCTTCAGGGTCAGGTGCGGGCATCCTCATTATTGGATTGCTGGCAGCCGCACTGGCACTCTTCATTGTAAAAAAAGGCTGAACTATTTCGTATAAACCAATCTTTTTATTTATTTTCCGTTTTCTATTTAATCATCAGAATCAAACGATTCGCCCCGATAATCGGCCTCTGACTCATCAGGGTCTGCATACATATAGGCGTCCGGGTCCCGGTCAAACTCCTCGCGGCATACTGCCGAACAAAAATAATACTTAATCCCTTTGTAGACGCTTTCGTTTTCTGCACGCGTTTCATTCACATTCATCCCGCAAACCGGATCAATCGCCAATTTTTTCAACTCCCTCGGTTATCCAGAAATCCCTTTCGGAATTATTACATACAGGGACTTAATTATTTGTATCGCTGCAGGTGACCAGTGTCCGTCGCATGCAGGGTTCAAGGGATCCACCGCCAGTTATACGCCGTTGAAACCGCATGTTTTTCATGTTTGAACTGATTAACCAGGAATATCGAGTTCTTTAAGTCTTCGGCATGCTTCGTCAAGGGTCTCGTCCTTTTTTGAGAAGGTAAACCGGAGCCTGTCCGCGCCACCGTCGTGGTAAAATGAGCTCCCCGGGACTGCCGCGATACCCCCTTTCTCTACAAGGTATCGTGCGAAATCAATATCGGGCATTCCGAAATCACTGATTTCGGTAAAGATATAGTAGGCCCCCTCCGGGAGACGGCACCGAAAACCGGCGTCAGAGAGCCCCTTAAATAGTTTCCTGCGCTTGGACTCGTATAACCTCGCAAGACTACGGTAATACGAATCAGGCAGGGAGAGTGCAACAGCACAGGCCGCCTGAAGGGGTGCCGGGGCCCCGACCGTGAGGAAATCATGTATCTTCCGTATCCTCCCGGACAATGCTTCACTGGCCAGGGTATACCCAACCCTCCACCCGGTCACACTGTAGGTCTTCGAAAAACTGCCGATGGTGATTGTCCGGTCCTCCATTCCGGGGAGCGACCCTATCGAGACGTGTTTCCGGCCGTCATATAGGATATGTTCATAAATCTCATCAGTGACCGCGATCACGTCATGGTCGATACAAAGATCGGCGATAAACCGCAGTTCTTCACTAGAAAATACCTTCCCTGTAGGGTTATTTGGTGTATTGATAATAATTGCCCGGGTACGCGCTGAAAAAGCCTCTTTCCAGGTCTCCTCCTCTAGCGGGGCATTGTCGGTGATTGGGACAAAATTCGGAGTTGCGCCTGATATGATGGCATCCGGGCCATAATTCTCGTAAAATGGTTCCGGGACAATCACCTCGTCTCCGGGGGAGATCAGGGCGAGCATCGACGCCATCATCGCCTCAGTGGACCCGCAGGTGACGGTGATCTCGGTCGCCGGATCAAATTCCATGTGGTTATACCTGCTGACCTTTGCGGAGAGAGCTTCCCTGAGTTCCTGTGCCCCCCAGGTAATTGCATACTGGTTGATATCTGCATTCACCGCATCACAGGCTGCCTGTTTCAGTTCATCAGGGCACGAAAAGTCAGGAAAACCCTGTGCCAGGTTTATGGCCTTGTGTTGTATGGCAAGGCGGGTCATTTCCCTGATAACGGATTCGCCGAATGCATCAGCACGCGAAGCTGACGGGCCGGGTGTCTTCCTCTCATTGTTATGCATGGTGGTCACTGGTCTGGTCTCCCTAGCTCCGGTGTGGGCTGACAAAATTGTTCCGGATAGATAGACTTTTTGAGATGAGAAGAAAAATGTGCCGATTCTGGCACTGTGACATGCTCTCAAATCTATCCAGGAGATCAGGGTATTCCCAAATTTAGCCACGCTCCCGGGGCCCCGCCACCCCCCTAGGCGACCCCGGTTGGATTAGGTAATGGCCTCGAAATCTCTGAATTTTTTTGGAATTATGCAGTTGAACCCTGCCCAAAGGATATCTTAATGGGGGTAGGACAGGGTGGGGGGGAAATCCCCTCGCAGTCTTACGTTATTTTCCCTTCTTTTTTCTAACCATGCAGGGTTTCAACAAAGCCCCGATCCTAAAAAAACCGTTGATGACGTAACAAGGCACCTGCTAAATCAAGCTTTCCACAGTTCAGAGGCAAATACCATCCAATCCACAATTATTTATCAATATCTTCTGATCATCCCCCTTCTCATCCGGTACGGTTTTTATACTAGCCTCTCCCAGTCAGAACTACAGGAGAAGATTCTGATGCAGAAAAAATGGATTTCATTACTGGTTGTCCTTCTTGCCTTAATGGCAGGGAGCCATATCGTTTCAGCAGCAAGCCCGATCGGTGGAGACCAGGGATGGTATGTTGTGTATTGTAATGTAAATGGCGCAAGTGTCTATTTCGACGGGGTTTTGCAAGGGCAGATTGCCCAGGGCACTCTTACCGTACCGGTCTATTCCACCGGGACACCTTACAAAACATACTCAGTTCAAATGGCGGGCTATACTACCTTCAATGCACCAATTACGCAGTACCCTGCAAAGGGAGAACAGGTTGACCTCTACGCGACCCTGAACCCGGTCGCTCCGACGACACCCCCGCAACCCATCGGGGGGAATATCGGGTGGTACGTGGTGAACTGTAACGTGGACGGTGCGACGGTCTTCTTCGACACGACCAATGAGGGGCAGATCGCGCAAGGTACCCTAACGGTCCAGGTCTACACAACCGGGACTCCGTTCAAGACCTATAGTGTCCAGATGCCCGGATATACTACATTTAACGCGCCAATCACGCAGTTTCCCAGCCAGGGTGAGAAAGTAAACCTCTATGCGACCTTAAACCCCCTGCCGACAGCCCTCCCGACTACGAAAGCCCCGATAGCCGCCGGGGTTGTCGTGATGGCCGTGATGATTGCAGGCCTGGGACTTGCTATATGTTCACGAAAGAAATTCTGACCCGGTCCTGGAGTAATTCCCCGACTATTTTTCTTTTTTTTCTTTTGGTACATAATACGGGTTACAATCCAGCAGCTGATATCCGGCATTTTTGTTTAGTTCGTAGTCGATAGCATTACCTTATCCCGGGGACGACATCTGTTACACAGGTGAAGTCTCATGGTGATCAAGGTACGCTATTCTGCCAACGTGTTTATGTATCCCATGCCGGTTACCCTTCTCGGGGTGAATGTCAACTCTGTCCCGAATTTTATGGCGCTTAGCTGGGTGTCACGGGTTAATGCAAACCCCCCGTTGATCGGGTGTGGTGTGGGAAAACACCATTATACGAACAGGGGCTTTTTGGAAAACAAGACCTTCAGCATCAATTTTCCCACAGCTGGAATGATTGAAAAAACAGATTACTGTGGACTGGTATCTGGAAAGACAACTGACAAATCAGCCTTGTTTGACATATTCTTCGGGGACCTGAAATCTGCACCAATGATCAGTGAGTGCCCGCTCTCTCTTGAATGTCGCCTTGTCAATACGGTAGATAACCCGACAAATAACTTCTATATCGGGGAGATTGTGGCATCGTATACTGAAGAAAAATACCTGACTGACGGTCACCCCGATATTAAAAAGATCAACCCGCTCCTCCTTACCATGCCTGACAACCACTACTGGAGTATCGGGGAGTACATGGGTGATGCCTGGAAGGCAGGGAAGAACCTTAAAACGTGATATCATGTCTTCTACGTTACTGTACTTCACCAGGACAGGGGAATTCCCCTGCCGGGAATTATAACCGGGAACGAAGGGAAAACCGGCCATGAGCAGGGGCTCCGGCCATGGATGCAGGGAAGGACATGGGGGATCCCCCAGGTCAGGTATCATTAAGGATTTCGGGAGTGTGAAAGGCACATGTTATATCGCACAATGAAAAAGGCCGGGGAGAAACTCTCAATACTTGGGTTTGGGTGCATGAGACTGCCCCAGACTCCTGACTGCCATATTGACGAGGAAAAAGCGACTGAAATGGTTCACTATGCCATATCGCGGGGTGTGAATTATTTTGATACGGCGTATGTGTACCATAACGGGGAAAGTGAAGGCATTCTCGGGCGAGCCCTTTCTGACGGGTACCGGGAGAAGGTCAATATCGCGACAAAAATGCCTGTCTGGGCGGTGGAGAAACCTGAGGACATGGACCGGTTCCTCGATGAGCAGCTGGAGCGGCTTCAGACCGACCACATTGACTTTTATCTCCTCCACGGGCTCATGAAAAAGACCTGGAACCAGGTGATTGACCTGGACGTGACCGGGTTCCTTGACCGGGCAATCGAAGACGGGCGTATAAGGTACGCGGGGTTCTCGTTTCACGATAATCTCTGCCTTTTCGAGGAAATCGTTAATTCCTACAACTGGACATTCTGCCAGGTCCAGTATAACTACATGGACGAGGAATACCAGGCCGGGACAGAAGGGCTCCGCTACGCGCATGAACGTGGCCTTGGTATCATGGTCATGGAGCCGCTCCGCGGTGGGACGCTGACAAACCAGTCCGGGGTTTTGAAAAAAATCTGGGCGGAAACCGGGACCTCCCGGGCCCCGGCTGAATGGGGATTACGGTGGGTATGGGACCACCCGGAAGTGACCGTTGTCCTGTCGGGGATGAGCAAACTCAGCCAGGTCAAGGATAACGCAAGTTACGCAAATCACGGGACTCCCTCAACACTCACCGGCGAGGAACTGTTGGTATACGAAAAAATAAAAAGGGTGTACCGGGAAAAAATGAAAATCCCATGTACTAAATGCGGTTATTGTCTCCCCTGCCCAGGGGGAATCGCGATACCCGACTGTTTCTCGATCTATAACGATGCGTTCATCTATGATGATGCCGGTAATGCGAAACTGGTATACGAGGTCTTTACCGGATTTGGTGGTGCCGCGTCCTGTTGCCAGGACTGCGGGGTCTGCGAAAGTTTATGCCCACAGCACATCCCTATCCGCAAATGTCTCAAAGAGGTAGTACGGCTGTTTGGAAAATAATGGATCTTTGGCTGGTATGAAAAACTCCAGGCAAATATCGGAATACCCATCTTTCTCATACTCATCTATGTGCCAAGGCCTCATAGCGCGTTTTGTTGAAATCCTGCATATTTTTTTTTTTAAAAAAATAGGAAATACGGTGACAGGAGGGGGTTTCACTCCCTCCCTGTCCCACGCCCGTTAAGATACTCATGTGCAGGGTTCAATTGGTGCATTCAAGAAAATTTCAGAGATTTGGATATCATTCCCTATCCCAACCGGGGCTGCCAAAGCGGCGGGGCGGGGCCCCGGAAGCGTGACTAAATTTTGGAATTTCCTAATCTGTGAGATTGATTTGAGAGGGTTTCCACAAAGCCTAGTTCCGGAATATTTCCATTAAAAACCATTTTGATATTCATTCCGATTTCCGGTATCTGCGACTATAGCACTTCATCCTTGCCCACCCTGCGGTATGTAACAACCTTATTGCCGGAATAACCCTCATATACGGGTAAGAGGATGAAATGAGCGAAAACCCGATGGAAATTTTCCAGAACGAAGCACCGGAAGTTGCGAAGGCATTTAACGGCCTGATCATGTCACTCGTCGCCTCCAAGGGACTTGACCAGAAGACAAAACAGCTCATCTACATTGCCATGAAGGCCTCGATGGGGGACGAGAAGGCGGTGAGGGCGCATATCCCCATGGCGAAACAGGCCGGTGCGACAAAAGAAGAAGTTGTGGATGCAATCCTGATGACACTGACGGTGTCAGGGATACGGGGGGTTGCGACATGCCTGCCTGGAGCAGTGAAGCAGTTCGAAGGAATTTAAAACGGTTCAGCCAGGACGGACAAGGGACCCGGGTCAAGCTGCTGCTGAAACAATTTTACGGCAAATATATGGTCTGGCAGGTAAAATAACGTGTGAGAAGAGAGATCTGTCCATAGGTGAGAAACGGCTGGTTTAATGCAGGAAGATACTAAACTACCCACTTATCCAAGCTGGTTCCAGGGTGAGAAATTTGTCGGATACCAATAAAAAAGATGAGCCTGAGATCCGGATCACAAAAAACGGCCCTTATATCGTATCAGGAAACGTCCCGCTTGTAAGGCTGACACTTGTCTGCAATTCCAGCGGGGATGCGGTCGAATGGAAAGAGGGTGAACGGTACCCGGTACAGGAGACCTATGCCCTGTGCCGTTGCGGAGGCTCCCACAATAAACCCTTCTGCGATGGTACCCACCTGAACAATCATTTTGAAGGGACTGAAACCGCCAGCCGTGTTCCATATCTTAAGCGGGCAGGATGGACTGAAGGTCCCGGTATCAGGTTAGGCGATGCACCGGGTTTTTGCTCACATGCCCGTTTCTGTGTCCGTGGAAAAGGGATCTGGGAACTTGTCGAAGAGTCTGGCAATCCCAAAGCGAGGAAAACCGCCATACAAATGGCAGCTGACTGCAATTCGGGTCGACTGGTTATCTGGGATAAAAAAACAAGGGAGCCGCTTGAGCCCGCGTTTGAAAAATCCATCGGGCTTGTGGAAGGCCCTATAAAAGGCATTTTTGGCCCGCTCTTGGTCCGCGGAGGTATTCCCGTCATCTCCGCCGATGGGTTTGTGTATGAAATCCGCAACCGCGTTACCCTGTGCAGGTGTGGTAATTCAGGGAATAAGCCATTTTGTGACGGCTCACATATGAGAGGGTAGTATGAAAAGCAGCAGTTTTTTTACGATACCCAATTAAAGTATAGAATTGAGTAATAGTATAGAATTGAGTAATCCCTGAAAAATCGAAAAATATTACGATTGACCAGATATTTTTCAGATGCCTGTACAGATCTTTGTGCAGGGTATCTGGCAGGAGAACAATCATGGTGCGTGCTACCCTCATATTTGTTACCATAATGCTCATCGGCATATGTCTGCTTGTCCAGCCTCTCGCTGCTATTCACATCCCCACCGTCAGCGAAGGTCTTCTTTCAGAGAAAGGATGTTATGCAGGCGTGTATCTCGGTGGAAATGTAGGGACATTAGGCCCAAATAACTTTAAGAACAGCAATTCAGATGGCCATCTCTATGAGACACAATTCCTGGACCAGCCTGGGTCCTATGGTGAAACGATATCAGGCGGCCTTGATTCGATAGATACAGGGATCTTGTCTTTCCGTGCATCGGTGAATGCCGTACAAAGCGGTTCCGGGGCCAGACAGGTCATATTTTCCCGGTACTACCTGATGAACTTCTACCCTGACAACGATTACGGGAAAAAAGCATATACCGCGTCCCCGGGACCCGACGTATGGGCTGAAAAAGTCATTCTGGATGGCGGGGTCCCCATGATTGCACTCGCCCCCTATAACGGGCATGTCTTTTCATTGTCTGATACCTATCCCAACGGGAAAACGGGAAGTCAAATCCTCACCGATCTGGTCACAAAATTAAAAGAAGTATCTGACCGGAACAAAGACTCTTCGGGAAAAGGTGCGACAATCCTGATCTGGCTGGCTCCCGAGTTCAACACGCATGTTGAAGTAAATCCTGAAATAAATGACCATGTTGACAGCCCGGCGAAAAAGGCATTCCGCCAGTGGTTCCGTGATGCTTACACGCTTATCCACCAGAAGGGCGGGGATAACATCCAGGTCGTCTGGGCAGGAAATATTGCGCAGACAAAAGATGACAGGAAGGTCTACTGGCCCGGGAATAATGACAACCTGGAACAGCTGCCTGCCGATTCTGTTGACTGGGTAGGGATGACGTGGTATTCCTGGCCGGACGGGCCTAAAAAACTATCAGATATCAAAGGGTTTTACGACTTTTACTCAAAGGAGAGGAACCATCCGTTCATATTCACCGAGACGAGCAGTGACGGGCAGGGTGATTCCGGTCAGGAAGAATCTCTTAAAGTTTCCCACGTAAGCGAGGTCTATAACGCGAGTGTCCTCTCATCAATCTACCCGAATATCAAGGGCATTACCTGGTTCAATGTCATCAAGAAAGAGGCAAGAAGTGGCAATGATCAGACACTTGTCAACAAGAATTTCCTCATTCCCGACGGGCTGTACCTTGACAACGGGAAGGAGACCCCGGGGTTGATCTACTCAGCATCAGACCCCACAAAACAGAAAAAAATGCTTTCAATCTACCCGGAAGCTGTCATGGACCCGTATTTCATTTCTGCATCGGGTACACCTACATTGCCCCCACCGGGACAATATGACCAGATTCACCTCTCACCGGGCTGGAATTTCGTTTCAACACCTAAGCTTCTGGCAGCAGGGTCCAATACCGGTGCGATATTTGGTAATGTGGATATGGGGGGACATTCAGCATTCATGTGGGACGGCTCACTGAACCCGCAGCGCTGGGTAACGGTCCTCGCAACTACACCGGTACAACCTTTGTATGGCATTTGGGTCTATTCAGTTTCAGATACCGCGGTCACTCTCAATTTTGACACGAATCTGAATTCCCCGCCAACTAGGAGCCTCCCGGCAGGATGGAACACAATAGGTTTCACGGGGTTGACCCCGACATCAGCCCGGAACACCTATCTTTCAGTCCAGCCGGACTGGGTGAACTCAATGGGATTTGATTCAATTACACAACATTATGAACTGACAATCTTCAATGAGGACACAAGCGAATCAACACTGTTGTACCCGACCAGGAGTTACTGGCTCTACATGAGGAGTCCGGGCAATCTTGCGGCGATTGGGGCTTAACTACTCTTAACCTCTCATTTGGAAACGAGAGAAATAATAAACAACAATAATTCTTTTTCGGCTTTGTTGAAACACATATGAACTGGATGATCTTTAAAGGGCAGATTTTTCATAATCTCTTTCAAATCAAAATCCTTTTCCATTTCATTGGACTGTAAGGATTTAAAGGATACATGAGTGAGAATCCTTATCCGTGTGAATAATGTTCCTGACCTTCAGGCAGAAACCCCCCGGGCCGCATGGAAAACCAAAACCTTATTTCTGACAAAATCAGGAATCAATCCATCCTAAGTCTCATCAAGGTGTGGGAGCCCCGGGATCACGGTGGAAACAGCATCCGAATCGAAAGGGTCTGCACGCTCCAGCCGGTTCAGGTCCCGAGATAGAACCGCCATTTGCAGAACATGCCAGGGGGGTGCGGATCCGGGGGAGCAAAAACGCATTCAATACAGATCCGGTCGTCAATTTCCTTCGCAAAACTGGTGAACTCAGCCCGGTGCATCTCCCGGCATACATATTCACCCAGCCCGCGGTTTAAGCGCGCTTCCTGTGTCGGGCAGGACGGGACTGATATGATGACCTCATCTTCATGCTCATCTATGGTATAACCAACAATAACTGCCCAGGGAAAGTGACGGAGTGCTTTTACGAACCCGGGAAGGCCAGTTTCGGTAATATTGAAACGCCGAATAATATCCTTTGCGGCCATACCAGCGACCCGGCCCCATACCTGTTCATTGACAGACTCCGCTGCAGGCTGGCCGTACGTTTCACTGACATAGATAAACCAGAATGCGTCCACGACGCGGTAGTGCCAGAGGAGAAATTCCAAGTAGTTCTTCTTATCAGCATCATCCATCGCTTCAAAAATTCCCAGGTCCATTCTTGTTCTCACCTGCCTATTGGTTAATCAAAAGGAAAATTCGCGACTTTCCCGTTTACCAGATTGCCTAAGACCATTGGGGGCTGATTGGTCCCATTACATCGATGATCATCCCGTCCCGGAAAACTCCTGAGCTCCCGGGAATTCATGTCCCCTGATAACAGGCAGCGGACATAAGTAAAAGGCGCAGCGAACAGGTCCGGATAGTGGCTGGATTTTTTTGACAACTTCAATCTGGTATCATGACCTATCTGTCGCATTTCGTAATGAACATTGACCTCTACCATAGCTTATGTCCGGTTTTTTCCTTATCCGGGACCATTGAGATTGTTATATAATTCGCCAGGATGAAAATGAAACTGGTTTTGGCAGGGTTCCACAGTTATAAATGTTGGGATACATTAATTGCGTCAGACATCATTTATACTCTGAATCAGGAGTTGGGTCAATTAGGAATAACCAGAATAAAAATGGCGAAGAAGTAGATCTGAATGCAGTAAATCCGGACGGAACCCCGACAGCCCGTGTCCGTTTACCTAAAAAATGGGCCAAAGAGCAGTTCGCGCAGGCTGAACTGATGATGGGTGCAAACCATATCAGGGTCCGTTGCTATGACGGGATCACCCGTATGGGCCGGATCAAGGGAAAAATCAAGAAAAGAGTCTGGATCCGTGAAGGGGATACCCTTATCGTGACCCCATGGAGTTTCCAGGACGAGAAATGCGATATAATATACCGGTACATGCCTCCCCAGGTGGACTGGCTGCGGCGCAACCGGTACATCTGATAAGGGTTTTCTTAAGACCTATCCTTTTTTAAAGACCTGTCTACAGGCGCCGTTTGTGGTACTTTACCTCTCATGGTTTGTCAGCTGCTATCCCGGTGAAATGATTTCCTGTAATTCCTGCTCTTCAGGTAGACGGAAATGGCAGAAAACCCAGTGAAAAACCAATTGGAGGCTCCTGAGAGAAATAAGGAGATGATATCTTCCCCATGACAGGATATCTCAAGGATACTCTTCTATTTCGTCCGCCGGCCGAGCAGCATCAGTGCAATCATTGAAAGGACAATTGTCGCCGGTATTACTCCGGAAGCACGGGTTGGGGGCGGGGAGGCCACCTGTGACGGCGAGGGTGTTTCCACACCTGCGGGTGTGGGATTGAC
This sequence comes from uncultured Methanomicrobiales archaeon, assembly GCA_903828975.1. GTDB lineage: Archaea > Halobacteriota > Methanomicrobia > Methanomicrobiales > Methanospirillaceae > CAIKOD01. The sequence goes on from CAIKOD010000028.1 coordinate 28,916, forward strand.
GAAGACGGACCCATTCACAGATGACAGTGGTATAATAACCTCGGTACGTGCGCCCTCCTTCACGACCACCTGTGTTGTAAGGTTCTCGTATCCCGGTAAGGATACAACTATCAGATGGTTTCCAACGGGAAGGTCAGTTATAGTGACCGGTGTAACCCCTCTATTTTCCCCGTTCAGGAAAAGAACCGCTTCTTCAGGTATGGTCCTGACCATAAGTGCCCCGCTCGCGGTTGATGACCATGCGACGATCCCAGGTTGTTGCAGGAAGACGGGAATAGAATGATAATCGCTCCCGCTCAGGTGGGACCTGTCAACCGGCCTGTCGGTTACCCATATCGTGTAGGTACCGGTATCGATTTTCCCACCAAGCTGGTTTGTGTACCATTTGTAGACCCAGTGGCCGTCAGGATCGACATCGGCAGTTGTAAAGCCTCCCATATCTGCCCTGCGGTTGATATTGTTCAGTGCCACCCCGTTCGGGGGAAGGTTCGGGCCCGTCATGAAGATGTAGACAATATCGCTCCCGGGTGAAGATCCTGATAATGTGACCATATCTCCCATGTAGGCAGTTTTCGTCCCTGCTGCAGAGGCCCCTGCCCCGAGAACAAGGCAGAGCAGGATTAAATTCCCTTGGTTGTAAGAATAGCCGCGCTAACGTGACCCTGCTTCCGGTACGTGGCGCATGGTCTTATACCTTGGTGTTCCCGTTCATGTATCTCGTTTCTGTATCTCATCGGGGTGTTGGTCCTGGACAATGCTGAAGTAATGGTTATGTCGTCCTTACCATATCCCGTTTTATGGCCAGTGCCGGGAGTTCTAAACATAGTAATCCGGGTAATACAAAGACAACACGGAATTTTCCTTCATCTTTATTGTTCCCCGGGTTTTCAGGACTTCCTTACCACCAGTACGGAACAGGGGGCTGTCCTGATTATAGTCTCAGCGACGCTCCCGAGGATAAGTTTTCCAAGGCCGCTTTTACCCTGGGTACCGACTACCAGCAGGTCTGCACCCTGTTCCTTAACAAAGCGGGTGATCTCTGAAGCTGGTTTCCCGGCAAGGAGGAACGTATCTGCATCAAGGTCACCTGCCAGCTCTTTTGCCTGTTCAAGTGCCTGTTCCCCCTCTCCGCGGAGGCTGTCATACATGCCGGCATACGACTCCTCGATGACACCCGTGGTCAGGGGTTTTGTATCAATTACATAAACAATATGGAGTTTTGCCCCGGAAACACGGGCGATCATCAACCCCTCAATTACCGCACTCAGGTTTTTTTCTGATCCATCGGTTGCAATTACAATCTTCTGGTAAATCCCTGTCATTTTCCACCCGGGTTGTAACAGGCCTGTCATACTCACTGGCGTGAGTACCCCTGCCCATGATCCATCCTGTTGCACGGCGTGGTACTTATAGGGTATGATTCAGTTATACACGACCAGGGGTTCACGGGAATACCGGGTCGGCACCATTTCCATCTGAAACCGGGGGATAAGGAAAGATAAATATCGTAAACAGGCATGTAATGTAGCGGTGAGTCCTGTTACCGGGCCTGTTTTTCCGTTTGTTATTGCACCCCTTGTCGGAAGTGATACTATGGAAGCAACCAGGTGTTATGCGGATGTTTTTCTCAACCATGAGCCGATGACCCGCTATTCCAGGATTAGTCCGGACCTCTTTTTCCCTCCTGCACGTGTTTATGTTACCCTGTGCGCCAGGGACTCCCTGAGTTTCATCGCGAGGGATACCATATCCGGGGACCTCGCAGGTTTCGTGTTTTGCAGCGACCTTGCCACTGACTGGTCGTCCCGTGATCCCCTGATGGCCGATATGTTTTCACTTTTTAATGAGATTACCTGTATCCTCGGCAGGCTGGAGCAGTGCTACCGGGAAGATTTCCGCTTCGGGCCCGGGGAGTCCCTTCACCTGTTCCAGGTGGGTACCACTCCCCGGTTCCAGGGGAAGGGGGTCGCGAAAGCCATGGTGATGGCTGCGGTGGACCACGCCCGCACCAGGGGATTTTCATACGCCCTTGCCGAGTGCACCTCGCCTGCATCCCTGGAGTTATTTTTATCCTGTGGTTTTTTTGAGGCATATGTAGTGCCGTTCAGGGATTTTTCCGTCGAGGGAACCTGTTATTTTATGGACCTGCCCGGGGAGATCACGCTATTAGTCAGGGAATTATAACAGACTCCTTCTCCCTGCTGACTTCGGCCGGTCTTCTCAAGGGGCGCACCGGCGGGAGGACAGTACATGGAACGGTAACACTTGGCATATCCCGGTATTCGTAGTGCGTGGCATACCTGGCAGGGACCCGATAAGAGAGCGGAACTACACACGACCCGGAATTTCATTAGTTAGTTCTATAGAATGTACCGTTGCCCCTCCCGTTTAAGACGTCCCCTTCGTTCGGGGTAATCAGGCATCAATTCCCGTACCGTTCCCCAGAATTCCCTGGAATGGTTTTTATGCCTGATATGGCAGAGTTCGTGCACCACCACGTATTCAACTAGATCGATCGGCGCCATGATGAGCCTCAGATTAAAATTCAAGTGATTCTTGTGGCTGCAACTCCCCCAGCGTCGCCTGATATTCCTCAATCTGAAAGGTGGCAGTTCCACTCCGAGGGAAATGGCATATCCGCCAACTTTTTCACCGATTATCCGGGCAGCCTGTTCACGGTACCAGTCCTGCACCAGCCTTCTGGTGTACTGTGCCTGATCAGGCCCGGGAAGTGACCGTGGTGTATCCACAAAAAGATGACCATCAGCACACCGGATACCCCCGGTGGCGGTGTCACCCGTAACTGACAGCGTAATCGGGGTACCGAGGAAAAAAAACATCTCTCCATCGTTGTAATTCCGTTCTACCTGTAGTTCTGCCATCGAATCGAGGACCTTTAGCCGTTTCACGATCCAGGCCACTTTCTTTCCGGCAAGGCCATGAATATATGATGCCGGGGTACCGGACGGGGCCTTTATCTCAACCCGTTTCGTGCGGTGGACTACAATCGAAATACTGTTCCGCCGTGGGCTGTAAGTAATATCATAGGGTATGGTAAGGCCTTCGTAAACAATTGAATTGCCTGCGGTCATCGGGTCCTAGTCTCCAGTGGAAACCTGTTTCCGCTGCAACCGGTAATGGTTGATGACCCTCAGTACCTGGCCCGCACCGCCCTCCCGGTGGAGGTCAGCATGGGCACGGGCATGGCAGAAATTACAGAGGGTTACGAGGTTTGACGTGTCGTCATTCGTCAGGTCCCTGTCGATATGGTGGATGTGTAACCCTTCGTTTCTTTCACAGATCACACACTGGTTACCGTCACGTGCCAGTACAATATCCCGTGCTGATTTCCACTCTTTCAACGAATATTTTTGCCCGTTGCTTACGGGTCTTCTGAAACGGGTGCAAAAAATGCGATGTTCCCTCCGGATTGAATAAACGCAGGGAAGGCAGTTCTTTTTATGGGCGTTCAGTCCGGGGACTGCTTTACAGCGGAGCGGGCTAATGGTACTGAAACTATCAAGCGATAACTGGATCTCGTATTTCACGAACGTGCCCCCCTGGATACCTTTATAAGAACCAGGGCCGAAAGGTCTGTTTTTGGATTAGTCCGGGTTATCCCTGCCGGTTTGTAACGGAAGTTCTTCGGTATCAGGTCATAACTGAGTAATTGTTATGCAGATACCGGGAATAATGTTGCGCAACCATTCCATTGTAGACCAATGATTTAGCTGCAATTCAAAGATGAATGGGGTATTTCGCGGGTTTCCCGTTTTATCAGTCGCCAGGTATTTTTTACCCGTCTGCCGGGAGGTCAGGAGTCAGTGAGGCACTGCTCAATAAAGGATTTGTCTATGATACCGCCTGGGAACAGGTCATTACCCATGTAAAATCTTTCTTTTACCTGTAAAACCGGGGCTCTCGCATGAGAGAGTCCACGGTTGCGGAGGTCATGGATGGCCTGGGTGCTCCCGAGATACACCTCTTCAAATGAGATATTGTTATCCCACAGTTCCTGTTTCAGGTGATTGGAGTGTTCACAGGAATCGAGGCAGAATACTTTTATGGTTTTCATTGGTATCACTGGTTCCCGGTGGTGTGATATTTTCCGGCATTTTTTTCTGGTGCGTGGGGTTCAGAGCCCGGACATCTCATCCATGTCCCATGATCCCGGTCCCGGACAACAGACCCCTGATGATATTCGCAGGAACAATTGAACCGTATGGAACCGGAACGATAGAACAAAAAACGGATGACTTATTTTCCAAATATTGGTGATAATTACTGATGAATGTTATCCTCCTGCGTTGCAACCCTGTTGTTAAGATCCCGTTGGTATCATGTGTGCTCGCTCGAAATGCGAATCCCTATATATCAATGTGTTAAATATGGAATCCATGACTGAAAATGTTCCAAAACCGGCACCACTCAGGATTGTTGCAGGGGTGATCCTCGGTATATTTGCAGGATTTTTTATATTTTTTGCTATTTCGCTTCTGATCGGGATGATTAACAACCTTCTTGGGACATCACTTTCAATGAGCATGAAATTCAATGAGGATATCTGGAGTGCAGTCCTCCTGGCAGTAATCATAATTGCCTGTACCGCGGGGGTAGTATGGCTAATCTATAAAACTCCTCCAACGCCTGAATCGGAAGACTGATCAGTGTCAGCCGGAGCACATCCAAGAGCCCTGCAGGGATCCCCCGGGATGCCAGGGCAAGTCATCATTTTTTCATGCCGTCTGTTTTTGACCCCTGCATATTCATGCAAAAACCTCTCTTAATGAATGCCGGGCTAAAAGGATACCATATCATAAAGGGGAATCATACAGCAGAATTATTTTCCCACAGATTCAATGAGTACCAGAAGGTAACATGGTGAACCTGGATGTCCGAACAAAATAGCCCTGGTACTCTGGCCTCAGTAACGTTCAGAACGATTGCCCATTTTTATGATTCTGATGACCCTTCCCCGGAATATGACCGTGAACTTACCGATCGTGCAGAAAATGCGATAGTCCTCTCTGTCCTTGACGTTCCCGACAAAAAAATTTCACCAATCTGTGACCATATCGAACTTCAGTTCCCTTCATCCGATCTCACTCCTGAACGGCAGGCAGCGATTGTTTCTGCAACGAGGTCGCATTTTAAAAACCGATCAGCTGAGATAAAAAGAAGCGGCATCCTGACTACCAGGGTCGGGTTACGGGAGGTCTGGCTCACAATCGGTGTCGCAATTCCCTCCTTTATCGGGATTGCACTATTAACCGAGTTTCCGCATGTTGCCCCTGCAGTTATTGCACTCAACATCCTCGTGATTTTCTGCTGGGTGGTAATCTGGCAGCCATTCCAGTCTCTGGTCTTTGACCGGTGGACCCTCGCGGAAAAATCAAAAGTGTACCGGCAGATTGCAGATATGGATATCAGGGTAATTCCGTCTGGGGAAGAATAGCCCAGGGGGAGGTTGTCACTTCCTCCCATGGCGGCGTGTGGTGATTTCCACAATCTTCTCCCTGCACCGCTCCGCTTCATCCGTCCTCCCAATCCTTTCAAATGTGACAGAAATATTGTTCCAGGCATCAAGGTTATCGGGATCGATTTCTATGGCATTTGCGTAACATTTGAGTGCCAGGGAATAGTGCCCTTCCCGGACTACCGTATTTCCAACTGTTATCCACACCGTGGCATCGCTAGCAACCGCCCGGAAAAGCGGGTTAATAAGGAATAACTTCATCCTGCTGAAGCTATCGGGCGACAACCTGTCCGTGCCGTGCAGGTTCGTGATGAGGACGAGCAGGTCGTGGTCCATTGATGGCATATGAAAAATTCATCCCTCAAACCATATAGACTAGTACTAAACAGTGTAACGGGCCCTGTACTGGTGGATGATCCTTCACGTTTCCCGATTAAAATTATAAGAAGTATCCTGGAATTAAAATGGTACTCGTATATGCGGTTTTTGGTCCTCGTTGACCATTCCGGGGTAGACTTTCCTGTATAGTTCATGAAGATCACAAACGGGCCGCAAGACCCCTATGCGAAAAAACAGCTGACTGGCTTCTGGGAGACGAAAGTCCGGGCGGTCCCCGGTTACGGGTGCGTCCCCCCGGGAACCTTAAAAAAATACCTTTTCGTTAATTATAAATCCTGTATTATCACATTCCGAATGATAACAATGGATTGGATTGCTCTTATCGCATTTATAGTTGGTATTATCCTGGTCATCCTGGGGATTGCCTTCCTGTTTAACCTGTCTGCAATTATGCTCTTCTTTGAGAAAATTATCGGGTTCCTATGTATCCTTCTTGGGGTAGTAGCACTTTTTTTTGGATGGAAACTGGTAAAAAGTGTGTGATCCGGGAGCCCTGACACCATACTATTTTTTTGCCAGTGTTGCGTACAAGGCTGCGATCCCGATAATGATCGCGATGAAATATACCATGAAGACGGCATAGAAGAGGTTCCCCATGATCACTGTACCTGATGCGAGGGCGTGAACCACGATCGAAGAACCTATAACGATTGCAGCGATAATCACCGATACCATTACCCTCCCCGACGCCTGCTGGATACTGGTGGAGAGGGTCTTCATGTCGTCGACTTCGACCTCTAGTTTGAAATCCCCTTTTCCAAGGGTGTTGAGCGTATGGTTAATTGCCTTCGGGATGTTCATGACGCCCTCTGCCATTTCCATGAACGAGAGCGGGAGTTTTTTCAGGGTATCGGGCGAGAGATAACTACCCTCAATAATCTCGTCGAAATAAGGTTTTACTCTCTGGTTAAAATTGAACCCCGGGTCCAGTTTTACCGCAACGGCAAAGATCATCCAGATGACTTTCAGCACCATCATCAGCGAACCCGGTACCGCCACGTTATATTTCTGCATGATTTTTGGCAGGGAATCCATGGCACTCCCGACATTCAGCTGACCGAGTTCAGAAGTCTGGTACTCACGGAGGGCGGCGTAGAGTTCGTCTTTTAACGGCTCGATATCTTCAGGCCGAAATTCGAGCCCGAGCTTTTCGAAACATTCGATGAGAGTATCGACGTCGCACCCGACGATAGACATCAGTACCTTGATGAAGATCTTGCGTCGTTCCGGCCGGATAAGGACGACCATCCCGAAGTCAAGGAATATCAGCCGGCCTTCGGGGGAGACGAGGAGGTTACCAGGGTGAGGGTCGGCATGGAAGAACCCGTCCCTAAATATCTGCCTGATATATGCATGAAAACCAACATCCGCAATATGCACCGGCTCCACATTATACGCCTTGATGATTTCAACATCATCGATCCGGCACCCTTCTACGAATTCCATGGTGAGGACCTTTTCCCCGGAGTATTGCCAGAAGATCTTCGGGATTTTTATCTCCGGGATATCGGCCATACTGGCCGCAATAATCTCTGAATTCTTTCCTTCGTGGGTGAAATCAAGTTCTTTCCTGATCTGGACCGCAAACTCCTGCACCATGATCTTCGGGTTGAATACCCGGGCATCAGGTGAAAGTTTCTCGATCCGCTCGGCTAGGTTCTCGAAGAGCGGGAGATCGGTCTCGATTGCTTCCCTGATACCGGGGCGCTGGATTTTCACGGCGACAATGGTCCCGTCCCTGAGCACCGCCTTATGGACCTGTGATACGGAAGCTGCAGCAAATGGCTTCGTATCAAACTCCAGGAATACGTCCTCGATCGGACCGCAATATTCCTCAACGGTGGTACGGAGATCTTCGAATGGGACAGGGGGCACCTTGTCCTGAAGTTTTATCAGTTCCTCGTACATCTCGGGCGATATCATCTCACGCCTGGTAGAAAGGATCTGGCCGAATTTTACAAATGTCGGGCCCAGGTCCTCAAGCACGTGCCGCATGCGTTCATATACGGTCATACCACGGATTTGCGGGTGGAGCCTTGTACTGATATCCATGTTTCTGAGACCCGGTGAGAGGTCCTCGAGGAACGTGGAGACAAATCCCCATTCATACAGGACCTCCGCGATCTCCTTATAGCGTTTCAGACTAACCCCGGTCTTCGTCTGCATGAACTAGTAGTTGAGACCACACCGGGAATAAAAGTATCATTGAATTTACTGGATTAATCCCACACCCTGTTTCTATTGATGAAGGACCTGTCTTGTGTTACCACTCTTTACAGCGATATAAATGTGCTCGGGTAGAAGGAAATGATCTTCCATATATACAATCTCACCCCACCATTGACTTTACTCAATGAGGAGTATTCTTATGAGCGAACACGAGAGAGAGTCAGTTATTAAAATAAAGGATATCACTGCGGGGGCCGGGGCACTTGGTCTCCTTGGCTACGGGATGACCGGGGTCCTCCTCGGTCTTGTAAACGCCGGGTTGATTGAGGTTGGATCGATGATCCTCGGCATGGTCATCTTTTATGGTGGGATCGCACAATTTGTTGCCGGTCTTATGGAGTGGAAGAAAGGGAATACCTACGGGATGGTGGCATATGCATCATATGGGCTGTTCTGGTTCTCGTTCGGGGCCCTCCTCCTACTTCCTGTGCTCGGTCTTGCAAAGACTACCGGGGGTGCGGGTGCAATCGCTGCATACCTTGCATTGTGGGGTATTTTCACGACAATCCTGTTTATAGGTTCATTAAAGATGTCGAAAGCGCTTCAGTTTGTCCTTGGAACACTTGCCTTACTGTTCTTCCTGCTTGCAGCAGGGGCAGCAACCGGCAACAGCACTCTTACGGTGATCGGAGGATATGTGGGGATCATCAGCGGATTTGCGGCCATTTACACCGCATTTGCCCCTGTCTTAAATGATATTTATGGCAGGACCGTTGCACCACTTGGATGATCGGAAAAAAGATACATCCAGTCCTTTTTTTAATTGCCGGTGTTTATGCAGGTCTTCGCAGCTCCCCGGTCTTATGTTCAAACAAACGTGTGTGGGTAAAATGTGGTTACCCCGGATGTAACGTGCTCCTGAATGAGGTTCACCCGTCACTATGTCTTTCCTGCGTGGAAACAGCGACTAGCGCACGAGGCCATCTAAATTTGAGGGTAAAGCCTTTTCAATTTTATTCGTGCATCTGATGTCATGAATTGCCAATCCACAGACTTTTGATTTTCATTACGATTTTGTTCCCATTTTTTAGTCTCATTTCTCAAAGTCTCCAAATTTTTC
>CAIKOD010000029.1 GCA_903828975.1 uncultured Methanomicrobiales archaeon
AAGGTGGCCAGTCCGGCCCCGAGGACGATCGCGAGAATCGGGTTGATCTGCATGGCCATAAATGCCCATGCAATTCCAGCCCCCAACGCGATCCAAAGACCCCAGGCGGGTGGTTCACCAGCAATTGCCTTGTTATAAATTCTATGGATGTAACCCATCTGCGGTGCTAGCTGAACCTGTGAGTTCGGGTCTCCCTGTGATCCGATATCAGATTCAACATTTTCCGCAGCACCGGCTACAGCGGCAAGTGCTCCTGCCAGTGCAGTAATTCCAATGCTAAATACAATGTTGTCCATTTAGCCTCCTCCTGCGTGCTGTAATAGTGCACGAGAGTGTTCATGCTGCATTACGACTCACATCGAGTACAAACCCTTTGTGGTTCAATTAAGAGGTTGGTTATAACTTAATTAAAGGTTTCGAAACGATTTGAAGGTTTTATGGCGTTATTTTGGCCGGATTAAGAAAATAATGCCATAATGGGTATATCAACGAATGTTATATTTCATTAACTAAAAAAAAGTTGTGCAGATGTTTAGGTATATATACTGTATTGAGCGCTCATAGCTGCAATTGGCCATCCGGACTCACCGCTCCGGGATTTCTGTACACGTTGGGAAAACAGCCTGTAACTGGAAACGATATGGATATTCCCGGTGTCCGGGAGTAAGACTGGTAACGGGTGATTACCCTGGTGTTTCAGAAAAAAAAGCAGTTAATAGTCCGAGACGGACTTATGCATCAGTGCCATTACCCCAGGTTTTTTTCTTTTCCCGTGAACTGAACCGAAACCTGCCATCTCCATGGGGGGTGATTCAAACATCTCCCTGTCGAGTCTTTCACTGATCTCACTAAATATCCGTTTATATGCGATACAGTGGGGGTCAACACCCTTTATTTCGCCTTCTGTCGGTGCAATTGCATTATACGGGCACCCACCCCTGCAGTACCTGATATGGGTACATCCGCCGCATTCCCTGTCCACATATTCCTTGTAACTGGCCATGAGCTTTCCCGGCCCGGACCGGGCAAGATCTTCGGAAGTGGGGTGATCACGTACATTTCCCATGACATATTCCGGCATTCCGACAAAACGGTAACAGGGATAAATGCTACCGTCCGGCCCTACGGCAAATGTGCTCCCCATGCAGTCCACATAGGTGCAGACGGAACCGTGACGGGTAAATACGCACCGGCAGAGGTCATTGATATTCATGATCTCCATGTCCCCAAAGTGCTCCAGGGACTTGTCCAGCAGGTACACGAGCAGGTCCCCGTACGCTTCCGGATCAAGGGCCCATTGTGTTGGGTTTTCTGATCGCAGCGAGGGCAGAGCCGGGTGCAGTTTGAGGACAAACCCGTTCCGGTGGAAGAAATCAACGATTTCCTCCCGGGATTTCACCGATTCGCAGGTGAATGTGCAGATGAACCTGACCGTAAGGCCATGTTCCCTCGCAATGGCGTACCCGTTCATAGTCTTCCGGAAGTATCCGTCCCCCCTCTGGGAATCATTGATCTCTTCAGGGCCATCGATGCTTGACCCGATCGGGACGTGGTATTCTACCAGGACCCGGGCGATTTCCGGGGTCATTTTCCAGAGGTTGGTCTGCATCGCAAATTCCGGGTTTAAGTGCTTTAGACCATTCGAAAGCAGTGGTAATGCATTCCTGTAAAAATCTGCCCCTGCAAGGAGTGGTTCCCCGCCGTGGAACGTGAAGGTGACCCGTTCCTCGTGGAGGTTTTTCAGCCAGTTGACCACTTCCTGTACAGTTTCAATGCTCATCACCGGGGATCCCTCCTCGGAACTCCAGCAATAACTGCACTTTGATGGACAACCTAATGTCGGGATGAGCATGATATGGAATGCATTTTTCATTACAATCAGTTTTTTTGTTCCGGACAGCATAATGGTTTTCTTTTGGGCCCGGTTTACGATTAAAAGGTGTACACATCAGGCTTTTCTTTTCTTTATCATGGTATTGGTACAATCATTCCATCATGCAGCGGGTGACTGGTCCGGCTTGAACTGTCAGATTGAAAGACCGGAGGGATAAAAGGAAAAAAATCGGCTTTGCTGAAACCCCGAAGGGTCATAAAAAAGAAGAGGGAAATACGAATACGTGAGGGGGTTTCACCCCCTCCCTGCCCCACCCCCAATAAGATAAACTTTCGGGCAGGGTTTCCCGAAGGCTGATTAAATTCAGAGTATTGAGGGATAGTCTCTATTCCAACCGGGGTCGCCGAAGCGGTAGGGTGGAGCCCCCGGGGCGTGGGTAAATTTCGGAACAACCCGAAATCGTTAGAAATTATCAGAGCATTTCTACCGGGCCAAAAAATTTAAAACCAATAGCTTATTTCGCATAAAGAAATTGTATTCAACTACAACTCACGAAGAATGATGTAAATGACTAAGAACTTCAGAATTGTGCAATCTGCCGGAATAATTTTTTCAGGGGATCTCCATGGACGCAATCCGGGCTGAACATCTGAAGAAGACGTTCGGATCGGTCTCAGCTGTTGATGATGTACACCTGTCTGTGAAAGAAGGAGAAATATTCGGGTTCCTCGGGCCCAACGGGGCCGGGAAGACCACCACGATCCGGCTGCTTACGGGGGTCCTCACACCAGATGCAGGGACTGTCCAGATCAACGGTATTGACATCCACCGCCATCCGCTCGACGCCAAGATGCAGATGGGAGTCATTCCGGAGAACAGCACGGTCTACGGTGACCTTTCTGCCGAGCAGAACCTGCAGTTGAGCGGAAAAATGTACGGTATGCCCCGGGCACTCAGGGAAAAACGTATTAATGAGATCCTGTTGCGGCTGGGCCTTTCTGATAAAAGACGCAACCTTGTCCGGACATTCTCAAAAGGAATGAAGCAGCGGGTAAGTATCGCGTGCGCCATCATCCACCGGCCCCATGTACTGTTTCTCGATGAACCGACGAGCGGACTTGACGTACAGAGCCGCCGGCTCGTGATCGAGACGATTCATGACATGAATGAACAGGGCAGCACGATCTTTCTCACAACCCACAATATCGAAGAGGCAAATACGCTGTGCCAGAAGGTCAGTATTATCAACAAGGGGAAGATCGTTGCGCAGGATAGTCCCGAACGGCTCAAGAAAATGTTTGATACCACGCAATCGGTCGAAGTCTCCTTTGACCGGACCGTAACTCGTGACCTGTTTGCAATGGAAGGGATTTTACGGGCAGAACCGTGTGGTGACAAGTGGCGGCTGTATACCGACAATCCCGACCTGGTTTTAAAATATCTTGTAGGACGAGCTGAACGCGAGTCCATTGGGATTACTTCTCTATCTACCTCCGGCCCGAGCCTCGAAGAGGCTTTTGTCCAGATAACGGAGTGTATATAATGGAGGTCCCACTGTTTCTGCGTGGCATCGTTGTCATCACCGGGAAAAACATGAGACTTTACTATACCAAGCCGCCCGTCCTGATGTTCGGGCTTCTCTTCCCGCTCTTCATGTTCTTCGCGTTCTTCGTCGGCCGCCATCTCGACCTGACGACCTTTTTCCCTGCCTTTCTCGCGATGATGTTGTTTTTCACCGCATCATCGGTAGGCCCGTTGATCACACCATGGGAAAAACGGGAAAAGACGTATGAACGGCTCCTCTCATATCCGGTTACACAGGATAGTATCATACTGGGGGATGTCGTGGCTGGGGCAGTTTTCGGAATTGGGATCTCCCTGCTGGTATGGATCGCAAGCATATTTTTCGTTCCTGTCGTGGTCACGAACTGGGGTCTTTTTGTCCTCGCTTTTATCCTGGGTACGCTTTCCTGTGCCGCACTCGGTGCCCTGCTCGCGTCGCCGGCATCCGACAGCCCGCCGAACGTGATGATTTTATCCAACCTTATACGTTTCCCGCTCATCTTCATCTCCGGGATATTCGTCCCGCTTCAGCAGATGGAGGGTTGGGCCCTCACCCTCGCGTACTGTTCACCCCTTACGTACCTTGTTGATCTGTTCAATGCGGCCATGTCCGGGAGATCAGTATTTTCCCCTCTCTTTGACTGTACTGTGCTCTTCGTGGTCTCTGTCGTGTTTATTATTGTTGCACGGGTCATCCAGAAAAGGAATATGATGAAGGGGATGTAGGAAAACGGTGGAAGAAGAGAAAACCAGGATGGACTGATCGATGGGACCGGGACATTCCCGTGGATCGGATTTGAGCGGATGAAAAGGATGCGGGAATTGGCCCTAAATTTAACCACGCTGCAAGGTGAGACTAATTCCTGATGACGACGACCCATTGGTCCTCATCACCTGTTCGGGGATCTCCAATACCGGGAAACTTACCGCACAGGTAGCAGCGATCCTTGTACAGGGAGAGCCGGATCTATTCGAAGGACACCTGCATGCAAAGCAGTCCACCCATGATTTGGAAAAGCTGATCAATGGCGGAAAGGTGGTGGTGCTTGACGGGTGCAGGGACCATTGTGCCGCAAAAAAACTCAAAAGCCTGTGCATCGCCCCGCACATCCATATCATCGCAACAGAAGAAGGGATCGAAAAGAACGGAATGGCGGACCCGAGGTTCGATGAGATTGAAACGCTGGTAGCAGCGGTCCGGAAAGCGCTTCGTCAATTAAGCGTGCACGCTTCGGCGGATCAGGCATATCATTCTCAAAGGTGAATCACCAGGAACTTGGCATTGTCCTCCTCTGTGATACCTGTATCTGCTCCAGGAAAAGAACCGGATTCGCCCCTTACCTCATCGTAGCGGGTGCCGATGTGTGTGGGAATATTCACATCCCAACTATTATCTGAACCACCACCTATTACCAATTAGAAACCGGTGTGGTTCATTATGACTGACGAAAGGGAGAGAATCTTACTGGCTACTCAGGCAGCAGCCACCTTTAAACCAGATTATATGACCAATGACAAGCTTGAAGCGGCGACCAAAGGACACGGTTCATTGGTAATTCCCGTTTATTGTGCAGCAAATTCACTTGCAGAGGATGTATTCTGTAGTGCCGGCTCATCGGATATGGAACTTTTGAGCCGGATGACCCTTGTGGATGCTGCTGCGGGAAGCCTGCCTCTTGACATGGTCATGGAAAAGGCGATCCACCAGGCAATGCTGGCCGGTGCGGCTCCCGAGAATGCTGCACTGATCGTCGCAACACTCGCCTATTTCACCGGTTCATGTGCACGGTCCGGCGTCCCCCTCGGGAACCGGAAGCTCGGGGCGATTGCGAGGATGCACGCGGGAGCGCCAAGGACGAGCGCAATTGCACTCACGACGGGAAAGTTCACCCATAAAATACCTGCATTCCCAGCGTACCTGGCCGTCTATAATGAGCTCATGGATAAGAAACTAACGCGGGTGGATGGGGCGGTCCTTCCTCCATTCATTGCAGGCGGGGCGATTTATGGCCACAGCGCTCTCGGGGAAGACATTAACATCCCCGAACTTGCCAGCAATACCGCAAGAGTGGGCACCGAAGCGATAATGAAAAGCATGCATGGCGCCGGTATTACCGCGTACCCCCTCTGGCCGGCACTTATCGGAGCCGCCGTGGCGCTCGAGATGATTCATCCCGATGCAGCACTCGGGGAGGAATTCGGCACCTTCGGGGATGTTGATACCGCGTATATCGCAGGAAAAGGTGCGAGGGATGCAGCAAAACTACCCCCGAAGATCCACGTGAGAGGGACCCACGAGGAGTATGACACCGCACGGGTGATCGGGGACTTCGGACTCATACTGAAAGACATCGGTGGCCCTTCCGTCATTGCTTCCATGGCATTCGAAGAGATATTTGCCGGGTTTGAAGAAGCCGCGATGATAGGAGCAGGGTTCTCCGGAGGTCCGGTCAACCCGCCCCTCGGTCATGTGTGCGGGGACTGCATGCCTGCAATTCGCCTGCTCATCAAACACAGGGGAGATCCATATCCTGTTGCTGAAGCCATAACCGATTATAAGATGAATTCCTTTATCGACCCAGAAATGGCGCTCTGCTCACTCAATACCATCGCACGGAAAGCCGAGACGGTTTCAAGGGGTTCAGTCTCCCACGCCTGCATCCTTGCAAGCGAGGATGTCCGTGATCGGGCAATCTACCGCCGGGCAGTAACGGTGTACGAGATGATGAAGGCCGGGAAATCCGTAGAAGAGGCGGCACGAGCACTCGATGAAGAAAGAAAGGCGGCAGTCGAGTCCCGGGGTTCAGCGGTGTTATCCGGGTTTACCGGTCATAAAATCTCACTGAAATTTACCACAATAAAACCACAGGGGAGACGGACTGACGAATTCACCAAAAGATACTGGGCCTTTGACTCTCATGTGTCCTACGATATCACCATCGATGGTAAACCGTACCTCATTGAAAACCTGGCGGCAAAAGCTGTCCCGGAATTCGCTCTCAACGAAAAAGCCCGGGAAAATCCGGACATGGGGACAGCTCTTTTCGCAGGAGCTGTACTCACCCAGGAACTGCAATATATCGGCCATACGATCATCAATGTAACAGTACCCGCAGCAGTTGCGACCCTGCTTGGCGAAGATGCAAAAATCGCATCAAAACGGGCAGAAACCGGAGCATACCTTACCAAGGCAATACCGGGTGCCCGTGACAGGGCGTTTGAAGTTGCAAGGCTCGCAAAAAAGATCTATACCCGTTTGAACCAGCCCGTGGCAACATAGGAAACAATTGGCATGAAAGTCCTGGTAATTGACCCTAAAATTGCCGGAATATCCGGGGATATGCTACTTGCAGCGCTCGTGGACCTTACGGGGTCCAGCGAACTTCTCGTCCCCCTGGTTGATGCAATCAATGACCTGTCCTGCTGTGAACATTTTTCGTGCCAGGTCCGGGATGTCGATGCAGGTGGAATTTCTGCAAAGAAACTTATCCTCGATATCAAGGAAAAAAATCACAGGAATCACGACGATATGCGGAGTTCAGCAGACTCGATTGCAAAAAAAATTGGACTATCAGAGACCGCACAACAAAAAACACAATCCATTATTTCTGACCTGTTTGCAGCCGATGCGAAACTCCACGGCTCGGGTTTTCATCATCATGAGATGGCTTCTGTGGATATGCTCTTTGACATTCTTGGATCGATATCCCTCCTCGATCACCATGGATTTCTGGAAGGTCAAATCTACGGTACTCCTCCTGTACTTGGATCAGGTTTTACCCGGATTGCCAACGGAGAAATTGCCTGCCCGGCCCCTGCGACATTAGAGATCCTCTGTCGCCACCAGGTCCCGTATTCTGCATTTCCTGCGGATATGGAGTTGTCTACACCTACCGGGATCGCAATTTTTGCCAATCTTGCAGAGAGAATTGTTGAGGCATATCCGCCCATGACTCCGCTGAAGGTAGGCTATGGGACTGGTTCACGGAGCATAACGGGAAGACCCTCGGTCCTGAGAGTGGTAGAAGGTACAAATTTTGATGCTATCCAGGACCGGATCATCATACTCGAGACAAATCTCGATGACGTACCAGGTGAGACAGTAGGTTATACTCTTGAACGACTCCGCGAAGCTGGTGCAGTGGACGTGTACGTCACAATGGCATCCGGAAAAAAGAACCGGCCAGTACAGATCCTGCATATCATTACGAATCAACTGGACTACCCGGGGCTTATGGAAATTCTTATGGAAGAAACCGGCACACTTGGAGTCAGAATCCTTGATATCCCAAGATTAGTTGCAAATCGTTCCCGACAAACGATTAAAGTAATGGTGGGGGGGCAGGAATTTGATATCAGTGTGAAGACCTCTACCGTGAATGATAATATCATCGCTAAAAAGCCGGAATACGAAGACCTGAAACGGATTGCACGAATATTGAAAATCCCACTGAACACGGTGAGAGAAGAGGTAATCCGGCAATTACATAATTAAGGGATGAACTGTTAACAAAGCACTTAGAAGGTGCAAAAATCTTAAAATCGCGTTTCAGCTTATTTCCCGGCAGATCTGATTGCTTGGAAACCAGTCACAGAATCACGCATCCTGAGGGATATGGATAGTACCCGGAAACCCGCAGGATCATTCCATATTTTCTTGTATGCTCGTTTTTTGAGGCAGCCAGTTCTTGCGTCTGACCAGGTAACGGCAGTTTTTTGGATCTGATGGATTCACACCATGTACCCGCTCAATTGATACGACAATAAACTGGAACCGCCCGAATGTCCCGAATTTTAGCCGGCGCAGGAACCCGGAAACGGTATTACTCTGGTACCGAGTGAGGTTGAAACGGTCGCGGAGTTCGTGAACGGTGATCCACCGCTCATCGGTCTCTTGCTCATCCATGAACTGTTCGAGCAGTTCGGGAATACCGGAATATCTTCCCATACCTGGAACACCATCGTGACATTCAATAAAAGGTTCATTAAAAAAGGATTGCCCTCATGACTCAACCACTTTTACCAGGTTCTCCATCACCGCATCAACCGCTTTCCATGTGGGCGTATTGGCATGGCGGAGTATATACGGTCGTCCTTCATCACCTGCTTTCACCATCTCCGGATCGAGGGGGATAGCTCCGAGGTAAGGCACGCCGAAATCATGTGCTGCTTTCTCCCCGCCACCCATGCCGAACAAATCTATCGCACCCCCACAGTGCGGACAGACCATCCCGCTCATATTCTCGATGACTCCTATCACTGGCATCTCCAGTTTTTCGATGAATTTTATTGCCTTGACGGCATCGAGCACGGCGACATCCTGTGGTGTCGTGACGATGACGGCGCCACGCAGGTTCGGCGCCAGTTGCGCGATACTCAGTGCCTCATCTCCGGTCCCGGGTGGAAGGTCGACGACCAGGTAATCAAGCGGGCCCCAGTTCACTTCAGTAAGGAACTGCTGGATTGCAGCCATCTTCATCGGCCCTCTCCATACCACCGGGCTGCTCGTGTCCGGCAACAGGAATGCCATTGACATGACCGCGAGGGTGCCCGTTACATGGACCGGTTCCAGGGCTTTATCAAGCACAGCGGGCCTCTGGTCTTCGATGCCGAGCATTTTCGGAATGCTCGGGCCGTGGAAATCAAGGTCGAGCAACCCTGTATTCCTTCCGTGGTTGGAAAGTGCAAAGGCGAGGTTGACAGCGACCGTTGATTTACCAACGCCTCCCTTGCCGCTCAATACAAGGATTACATGTTTCACATCGATATTCGCTTTCGGGGGAAGCCCTTTTTGGGCATGCGTTGCTTGTTCTGATGAGCATGAGCTGCAATTCTCATCGCAACTCGCTTCTCTTGCAGGGTGTAGTTCAGTCATAATTTGAATTATAGTATGTGAACAGGAGAAGCCTGCTGGATCAGCAGGTTTCAGTCAAGGCAAAACTGGTGCGGTGTTCCGGTACAGTTACCGGGGAAAACCCTTGTCACCATCAATACCTGTGTATATTCTTCCATACGTTTCGGAACACGTGATAATCTGCTATCACGTTCACTCCTTCGTGATGGTTCCTATTTTTCCAGTTATCCGGTGTCTTACCGACAGCGGGGTCCATGCCCACAGCGGTGGTGTGCAGGTTCAGCTGCTTCATCGGGTTGACAACAGCAGGAACCTCCGAATTTTAAAGGAGATACGCAGGCTTCCCGGTGGCTGACACCTTCAGTATCCGGTTCGTGCTTTTCACCGCATGCACAGGTGTTTTCATCAATACAACCTCGTTGAACGGGTGCTGCTGGTTTATTGTTATCAGTGTTGTTTGTAATTTGTTCTGGCATTATATCACCAAGAGTACAGTTTCCCGTACTATAATTACTCATATGCGCATAATCATTTAAAACATGATCAATTGTGCCAGAAAAATGACGCTCTGTTTGTGGATAACTCTGGTCCTACAAAAAAAGATTATTGGTTCGGGATGTCACAACCCGCTTTTTGTTTCGTGATAAAACATTTCCTGATGTTCCGGAAATACATCCAGTGCAGGACCAGGTGTATAATTATTAGTGCTGCAAATATCAGGGACGTGTAATTATGCATATTCAGCCACTGGTTTCGTGGTATGTTAAGGAACAATGACCAGCTGTTCCCCCGGCCTCCTCCGGATGGGAGGACAAGATAGAGAACGAGCCCTGATATCAGCGACGGGATGAAGGTAATTAGGCAGCCGATATCTACAATGGCATTGATGGTTATTTTTCTCATAGGTTACCTCATTAAATCGTGAATATAAAAAAATTACTTGAGTTTGTCCAGTTTACATAGTACCGTGTTGTTTACGTAGTAGTTTTACAGCCCCCACATGATCCATCATGAAGACGGAGCATGAAGCGGGCCTCTTTCTTTGCTGTATCACATTGGCCATTGCCGGAACACTGAACACCTTGGGTCCCGGTCATTCCGGCCTGTTGCGTACCATAACGGTACTGTGCCTGGGTGCCCGTTCCCTTCTGGCAGGTCTGGTTCAAACAGTTCTGTCCATCCTGCAGGCAATGACCCTGGCCGGATGCTGCAGCGGTACCTTTTCCTCCGAACCCTGCTGCCATTACTGAAACAGGGACGAGGACGAGTGCGATAATCGCACAAATCAGGATTTTTTTCAACATGGTTTTATTCTCCATTGAATGCCGGCATTGTGATGGCATTTGATCCATCATTCGCCGGTCCTGCATCATACGTCATCCCGGTGTGATAAACCATTTCTCAGACTTGCAGCTACATATTGTGTTCCGGGCTCGGATATCCGAAAAGGTGAACATCTGCCGTATTCTGTGGTCTTATATAATTCCTCATTACTACGTTCTTATCAGGATGAAACCCGGAACCTTTGTATTGGTACTTGTAATGCTAACCCTCGTTGCTCTACCGCTAGCACCGTATAGCGAAAGCAGCAGCCCTGGTATTGCTGATCAATCCACGTTCAGGGGTGGGGGGGGTCATGCGTACCGTTATGGAGCGGGATCCGCGGGAACTGTCAATAATGGCATGATGCAGGAGAGGGGCAATGGTCCGATGCCACAGGCTGCCCGCCATGGCCAGGAACGATCTCCAGTATGCCAGGTAGAACGAGAACTCCAGCGGGACCCATTTGATTGGAATGCACCTGTGCGGAGAGTAATGCTCCGGTGCTACCGGCGCCTGTCCGGGAAAAATATCCTTGAGCACGAGAAGAGACAATTGATTTATTCGACAATCCTTATGAACCCTGGTATTGATGTCCCAATGCTTGCATCACTAACGGGTATCAACCTGCACACATTGCGGTATCACCTCGCATATCTCGATCGGATGCATAAAATTGCCTGCATCGAGCAGGGTGGCGGGTATCATTTCTTCGAAAACCATGGGCGTTATGATCATGCAGACCAGCAGCAGATCCTGTTCCAGAAGTACCCGACAACAAACAACATTATCTCCATGGTAAGGGAACATCCCGGTATTACACGTGGAGAGATCGCGGATTGTCTGGGGCTGGCCGGGCCATCTGTCACACGCTGGATGCACCGGCTGATCACGGAAGGGATAATAACAGAAGTGCGTGAAGGACGTTTTGCCAGGTATTACCCGGCATTATGCCAGGTATGCAGGATAGAGAGTGACGAAATAGTATGCGAATCCCAATAAAACCGTATATTCGACAAAATATTTTTTTTGGGCTTTGTTGAAACACACATGAACGGGAAGTTAACACCCGGAATATGAAAATGCCTCGTTCAAAATATCAATTTATTGGGGTCCGTTCAGGCATTTAATATGAAAATCCCCACTGGCATTTTCATTTTGTACGCTTGTGGTCTTTTAGCATCATGTCTGTTTTCATGGGAAATGCTTTAATGCAACATGATCTCCGAATATCGGAGAGCTCACATAGTTATATATAAGGATAAAATAATTTCCAATCGGTGTAAGACAAAATGCCATCCTTCGCATGCAAAGATATCGGTATGGACTGCAAGTTTGAAACCACCGCTCCTACCGAAGCTGAGTTGATGAAAAAGATTGCAGAACACGCCATGAGTGCTCACAAGATGGCAACAATCCCTCCCGATGTCATGGCCAAGGTGAAGGCTGCAATTAAAAAATAATCTTTTTTTCTTTTAATTTTAACGCGGCATGAGGGATTTCCTGTGCCCATTTTTTTATCGCAAGATGAATGTCATTGATCGAAGCAGCTGAAAAACCCAATAACTGGTGTGTTCCCCGGTGTAAAGTGCCCTGCGGAGATCTCGCTCAATGATGGGAGATATTCGTTTTGCATCTGTTGTTCTAAATTTTGTGTTGTTCCCGAGGGTATTAGTAGTCATGGTACAATGAGGTAACATCGGTTTAGGAATGTGAATATTCCGGCCTTCTACGAAATAACAAGAGGTATTACAATGAAAATGAATAAAATGGCCAATATTGGTCTTATATTCGGGATCCTCCTCATTTTAGGATTCTCCATCGTACCGGTATCCGCGAGCGATGATGCTTTCTGGACACCTTCGGCTCCCGTTGCGGGTGATGGTACTTCCTGGTTAATTCCCGGTTCTCTGGAGGATATTATGGCATGGCTTAAGACGACAACGCAACATATATGGACCATACCAGCTGTACCGGAAAGTTCAGGACCGTTCCCAGCACCCACTCCTTCATCTATATCACCCAACGATGCCGTGTGGTTAATTCCTGCTTCACAGGACCAGCTTATTGAGTGGGGGCAGCTGATTTCAAAGCAGGCCACGCCTTATTACATACCTTCAACAATGCCGACAGCGTTCCCCACCCTTTCACCAACGTCAGGAGGGGTGGTACCTGGCCAGAATACCGGGGTATCTCTGACAGAACTGAACCTGCAGGGGAAGTACGTGCGGATAACAAATACGGGAACAACCCCGGTGGTCATGACCGGGTGGAAGATAACGAACAGCCAGGGAAATGCCCTTAACTTTATTGACTATCCATTGGGTGGTGGATCGACATTCACCTACGTGCTCAACCCGTATTCAACCTTGACCGTCTACTTTGGAAGGGAAGGGATAGTTTCGGCCAACGAGCTCTTTTACCCATATGGTGTTGATTTCTGGAATCCACAGGGTGACACCGCTTCGCTCTACAACCCACAGGGACAACTGGTAGGGAGGATCACCATATCGGCTACCCCCGATTATATACCCTCCACAATACCTACGGTATACCCCACCCTTTCACCAACAACAGGAGGGGTAGTACCTGGCCAGAATACCGGGGTATCTCTGACAGAACTGAACCTGCCCGGTAAATACGTGCGGATCACAAATACGGGGTCAACTCCGGTGGTTATGACCGGCTGGAAGATAACGAACAGCCAGGGAAGTTCCCTTAACTTTATTGACTTCCCTCTTGGTGGCGGAACAACCTTCACCTACGTGCTTAACCCGTATTCAACCCTGACCGTCTACTTTGGAAAGGAAGGGATGGTCTCGGCCAACGAGCTCTACTATCCATACGGCGTTGATTTCTGGAACCAGCAGGGTGACACTGCTTCGCTCTGGAACCCACAGGGGCAGCTCGCAGGAAGGATCAGCGCATAATTAAGATAACAATCCTGTTTTTCTATATGGTCCGGTGGATCCGGGCCGGTAATATTTTTTTAGCCTCATCGGGAAGGTCCTGATATCCGATCTGGTATTATCAGACTGATGAGATTTCGTTCCGTGATTGGCAGGAGGGAGAGGGTATCGAAAGATATTGGCCCTTGCCCGGTATAAAATCCCTGGAAAGCAGTGTCCCTCAACTGTTTGTAGGGCTGTACCTGCCTGTGTGCTTATGATCAGGTGACCTGGGTGGACTGATCGATTGAATGGGTGTTCCAATAACAGCTTGTTCTGCATACAGGACACGAAAAACAAATTAAGGGCTTTGTTGAAATCCTACGCTTAAAAAAATTAACAGAATTTCTCTGACAGGAGGGGGTTTCACCCCCTCACGTTCCCACCCCCATGTAGATACTCTTGGGCAGGGTTCAACTGTAAAATCCCTAAAAATTTCAGTGATTTGGAGATCATTCCCTATCTCAACCGGGGTCGCCAAAGCGGCGTGGCGGAGCCCCGGGAGCGTGATTAAATTTTGGAATAACCGAATCTGAAAGATAAATTTGAGAGCATTTTGAAAAAAACAAAAATAAGAAAAAAAATGGATGAATTGATCTTACCTTGCTGGTATGATCAGTGAGCGCTCTCCGGCGGGCATGAACTCGCGGATTGCACCCTTTGCGAACTCCCTGCGTGGTTCGGAGAAGTCGAACGTGAGCGAGGGGTCGGCGAATGTGATCTTGATCAGGGGACTGAGGGTCCATGCGTCGCCACGTCCAAAGTGAGCAGCGCCTGCAATTGCAGCGTACTCTCCCTGGTGACCGACGTTCATCGCGTAGTTGGGGAAGTTTGGTCCACGGAGTTCTCCGATTGCACCCTCGTCGCCACGGATGGCCATCGAGTTTGCGGAACCGCACTGGTCCTGGAGGTCGTAGCCGAAGAAGCCGAGACGTGACCATCCTTCTTTGTGCAGGAGCATGGACATGTACCAGGCGTTCAGACCGGCATTGGAGTTTCCGGTACCGATTGCAGCGGACAGGCCTGATGCTGCTGCGAGGACGGATGCACGCTGTGAGCCACCGAAGTGGGTCTCGAGTGCAGTCGGGTACTGCTCGTACTGTTCCATACCATAGAGCGTGACTTCAGTTGCAACATCGTTGACTGCGTCCTGCTTGCATGGTACCTTGCCGGCTCCACCGTACTTGGACTTGACATAGTCCATACCGTAGTAGGTGTAGTCGTCGAGGATGTTGTCGGTGTATGCAGCGGTTGCATACTGTGTGAACCCGACACCACCGGACATGTAGGACCCGAGCCAGATCTGGTCGAATAACATGGT
>CAIKOD010000030.1 GCA_903828975.1 uncultured Methanomicrobiales archaeon
CGGGGTCGCCACCCTTCTGGAGATAGAAGTCTGCCCCTTCGTTTAATGCTTTGATAACTACCTCTTCCCTGCCTTTACCGGTGAACAGGATGAATGGGGTCGACCCGTATTTCTTCCGCACCTCGATAAGGAACTGGATGCCATCCATCCCTGGCATCTGGTAATCTGATATGATGGCGTCGAATTGTTCTTTTTTGAGGAGTTCTAAGGCGGCGGATGCCGAACAAACAGTTGCAACAGAAAAATCCCCGGACCGCTCAAGGAACAGCTTGCCGATGTTGAGAAGATCTGGTTCATCATCGGCATACAGCACCCGGAATGTATCTGCCATTATGTATCATTCCCTGTCATCCGCCAGGCCCCTTTCGACACCGTAATCTCAAACCGTGCTCCCTTGCCGGGCTCTCCCGTTTCAGTAATCGTGATCCCTGTAATATCGAGGATCTCCCGGGACAGGAATAAACCGAGTCCGGTGTTCTTTCCAAACCCACGCTCGAAGATCTTCTCCTTCTCTTCAACTGGTATACCATCGCCATCGTCTTCGCATACAATGATATTGTTATCACCGGATTCCAGAGCAAAGAACCGTATGGTCGTGATCTTCCCGCCATACCGGGCTGCATTATCCATCAGGTTGTAACAGACCTTAACAATCAACGGGTCAGCGAACACTTCCATTCCTGCAGGGAGGTCGTTCTTCACCATGATCGCTCCAAGCGGAGCCTGTTTTGCCGCCGTTTCCACAAGTGCATGGACTTCCTGCCAGGAAGGAGCGTGGACACCGATCTCCTCGTATTCCTTGGTGAACCGGATCATGGCCGAGATGCGCTTTGCAGCGGTTGAAATCTTCATGAAATACTCATCCTGTGAGGGATTGAGTTGTGTATCTTCGAGTATTTCGAGGTACCCCATTTGCACCGTCAGCTGGTTGTTGATGTCGTGACGCGTGATGCTGGAAAGGAGGTTGAGTTTCCGGTTCGCTGTAGCGAGGGACTTAGAGAATTGCGTAAGTTCCTGCTCATGGAACTTCATCTCCTCTTCGAGATTTTTACGTTCGGTGATGTCCACCATTGTTGTCAGCAGGCAGGGGATTTCACCTATTGTGATACTATCTGCAGAGAATAAGCCGTACAGGGCGGAGCCATCCTTTGCCTGGACCTGTACCTCAAGGTTCCTCACCACTCCACCCTCTTCCAGTATGCGAATGGCATGTATCCGGTTCTCAGGTTGCGAAAAAAGATGTAAGTTACCTACGCTTTTTCCGATGACTTCATCCCGGGAGAACCCCAGCATCTGTAAAAACGCTGCATTAACATCAACAAATTTTCCATCGTGTTTTGTCGAGACAGCCATCGCCGCCGCATTGGAATGGAACGCAGCGGAAAATTTCTCCTCAGAGACTTTAAGGTCTGATATATCCTTGCTGACCCCGAACAGAACGGGACTGCCATCCCATTCACCCTGAACGACCCGGGTCTCCACCGGGATCAGGTGACCGTCCCTGGTCATCACCGGTACCGGGCAGAAATCCATTGTGCCTGCCAGCATCCCTTGCACGGTAAGCCCTGCTTCATCCCTGCGTTCCGGTGGATGCACCATTAATACGGATTGACCGGAAAGCTCTTCCTTTGTGTACCCGAGTCGCCGGATGACCGTTTCGTTGACGTGGAGGATGCGGCCCTGTTCATCAAGTACATAAAGGAACTCATCAATGGTGTTAAAAAAGACCTCAAAATTACGCCGGGTTTGTATAACCTCTTCCTCGGCCCGGCGGCGTTCGGTGATGTCCCAGTTGGTACCGATCATGCGCAGGGGTTTACCCCCGGCGTCACGTTGAACGATAGCAAAGGCCCGTATGTTGCGGATGCTGCCATCTGGCCAGAGAACCCGGAACTCTGTGTCGAATTCCTTCTCTTCACGTAACGCCATCTGGATTTCTTCATCACCCCGCTGCTTGTCATCCGGGTGTAGTCCAGTCTGCCATGCCTCGTATGCACCGCCGAACTGCTCCCGGGTGATCCCGTAGAGGGCAAACATCTGGTCGTCCCAGGTCAGTGTGTTATTGACGACATCGTAATCCCAGATTCCAACACCGCCAGCCCTTGCAGCAAGCGACAGCCGGTCCGACAACTGGCGTAGCGCTTCCTCTGCCTGCTTGCGTTCGGTGATATCACGGGCGATCCCATAAAAACCAACGATCTTACCGGTCTCATCTTTAAAAGGGGCCGCACTTGAGGTGTGCCAGTACCATGACCCGTTGGTATGCTGCACACGGTACTCGACACCCTCTTGTCGTTGTCCCGTCCCGATCACGTTTTGCAGCCATGCCATGCATCCGGGAATATCATCCGGATGGACAAATTTTTGGAATGATTGTCCTGTCACCTGTGTTACCGGGTGCCCCAATAACGTTGTCCATGCAGGTGAAACGAAAATAAACACTCCCTCTGCGGTAAGCGTGTAGATGATGTCGTGGCTGTTCTCGATTAAGTGGCGATATTTTTCTTCGCTCTCGCGTAGCACCTCTTCCGCAAACCTTATGTCACTAATATCACTGATTGCCACCCGGACTGTTGTCGTACTATTGTTAGTGCCGGTGAGCCTGATGCTTTCCAGTCGTGCCGGGAAGATAGAACCGTCCTCCTGTTTGAGTGTGAGGATGCAGGTCTGTTTACTCTCCTGGCCCAGCACGTCCTTGAAATACTTAATCCACTGTTCGGAATCTGTTTCTACAATAAATTTCCTAAACCGTGTATTGACCAGGTTTTTCCGATCAGTACCGAGGAGCGTCGCACCGGTGAGGTTCACCCCGGTTATCAGCGCCTTGTCACTGAGCGTGAAATAACCAAGCGGGGCGAATTCGTAGAGGTCAAGGAACTTGTCCCGCGACTCTTCCAGTTCGAGATGGGCCTTTCTCAGTTCTTCAGCCTGCGTCTCGAGTTCGATCTGGTGTATCCGGAGGTCAGCCTCAGTTTTGATGAGCAGGTCCCGGGATGTCCGGACCGCTTCTTCTGCCCGCTTACGCTCAGTAAGGTCTAGTATGGCCGTGAATAAACGGGGTGTGCCGGCAACGTCAATGGTAATCGAGGTTAACGATCCATACAGCAGGTCGCGGTTTTTCCGGTATAACCTCACCTCCATATTGTGCACCTGCCCAGTCTCTCTGACCTGCTTAAGGATGGTATTTCGCTGTTCGGGGTCAACATACAGGTCCATGGCAGAGGTGGTCGTCCCGGTCACCTCTTCACGGGAATAGCCAAGCTTTGAAAGGAAACTCTCGTTTACATCAAGAATCCTGCCTTCATCAATGGTGGATAATGCCACGAGCGCAGGATTAGCATGAAACGCCTTGGAAAATTTCTCCTCTGATGTTTCAAGGCGGCGTTTCTCCTCCTCATTGCGCCGCTGGAAAAAAGCGGATGCCATTACCAGGAGAACGATGAGAAGTGTTGCAATGAGCAATGGCAGGCTGTTTCTGAAAATTATCGAGTTCCAGTCCCTGGCATCGGTATCCATGCCGAAAACCGCGACCACCCGTCCGGTTGAAGGATCCGTTACGGGGATAAACCCACTCACCCACGTTCCCCAGCGGTCTGTATACGGCCCCTCATTTGCCATCTCCCCTGTGGCAAATGCCGACCTGACAGCCGCCGGTGCTTCGGAATATACCTGGCCGGGTGGAGAGTAGTCCGCTGATTCCGGGGGTTCCGAGTCTGCATTTAAGATAATTGATCCGTCCTCTCTCCGGCTCATCAAATAGGCAAATCTGATATCAGGATCAGACGCCCGAATTTTTCCGAGTTGTAGTTTAAGTGACTGGTATTCCGGGGATCCAAGGTCGGCAGGTGAACCATTCAATGTGGTAACCTGTTCAACAGCGATCCCCGAATTTGCAAGGTTGGTTTTTAAGAGCAGGTCATTGCGCATGGACTGGTCCTGCTGCTGCGCAGACCAGATAGTAAGGGTCACCCCGGCGATGAGGATGCATACGGCGATGACCTTCCACCACGTGATATCCTGTTTCATTGTATACTTCCTGCCATATACGAAATCAGCCCCATAAACTTCTGATTGGGGCTTCCTTCTTTCCAACTTTCATCACTCATCGTTCCCCCCTGCCATCCGCCACATCCCTTTCGGCACCACCATCTCGAACCGTGCCCCTTTCCCCGGCTCGCTGGTTTCACGGATGGTGATCCCTGTAATATCGAGGATCTCCTTCACAAAGATGAGACTCCCCCTTGATGCACTGGTACCCTCGCTGCGCAAAAAGATCTGCTCTTTCTTCTCCTGCGGGATACCTACACCGTCATCTTCAAAGACGATGGTGGCCCCATCCGGTGTGATCGTGTGCCAGACCCGGATCCGGGTGGCATGTCCCCCGTGTTTCGCCGAGTTCTCGCAGAGGCGCTG
This sequence comes from uncultured Methanomicrobiales archaeon, assembly GCA_903828975.1. Classification (GTDB taxonomy): domain Archaea; phylum Halobacteriota; class Methanomicrobia; order Methanomicrobiales; family Methanospirillaceae; genus CAIKOD01. Next base: position 4,414 of record CAIKOD010000030.1, read on the forward strand.
GCACACCATTTCCAGCAGGGGATCGGCAAAGATTTCGAGGTCTCCTGTTTCAAGGCTGTGCTGGATCTTTCCGATTGATATATGGGAGAGCCCGAACAGCAACGCCATCTTCACGTTCTGCCAGGTTTGGGGTTTTGCTCCCATGTCCTGGTAATCTTTCGAATATTCAACGATCTTGTGGATTGACTGTATCGCATCATTACCCTTTTGTAACGTTTCGATGATGTGGTCCTGCCCCTCTAATTGATGTTTTACCAGCTCGAGGAAACTGCTCAGGACAAAGGTCTGGTTAGTTAAGTCTTTTCGAGTCAGCTGGGAGATCACGTTGAGCTTCTGGTTGACTCGCAGGAGGGTGTCTTCGGCAAGTTTGCGTTCTTCGAGCAGTTTTATTTTATCCAGTGCCAGGTTGATCTGCTTTGCTGCAGATCCAAGGAACTCAATGTCTTCCTGCGTCCACGGTCTTTGTTCCAAAATTTGATTCAACGTAAATACATGGTATCCATGTCCATCAAAGGCAAAGGGATACCAGATTAAACTTTTAATTTTCATTTGTTCGTGCAGGATTTTTCCCGATCCATCCCCGGTAAAATGCTTATTCACTGCATTGAAATGACTTTCAAGATAATTTTGGGTTTTCTTTATTTCCGAAAATGGGCTTCTTAACATATCCAGCGGGTATTCTCCTTTTGTAGGTGTAATATCCGGATGATCCAGCCGTAACCATTCACACAAACCGGTAATGTGATTCTTCTCAAATGATACATCGTAAATTAATGCCCGGTCCAGTTGCAGGGTTTTTCCAATAATACTGTTTGTTCTCTCTAAAATATCTTCAGAATTATCGTTGGAAATAATAACTTCGGATATTTCGTTTAATGCGGTGGTGAATAATAGCTGTTGATCACGGATGGATTCTGCCCGTTTCTGTTCAGTGATATCCAGCATGCTGATGATGAGGTTACGCTTTCCATGGGTGTCTACGACATCCATCATGTACTTTTCACAGAGGCGCTTGTCCCCGTCAGCCCGGATAATATAAAAATTATAGTGATGCTCGTACGGTTCGCCAGCAAGAACCTTTGAGAAATTGGACACTACGAATTCGATGGATTCGGGTGCGATAAACCCAACAAAAGATTCCACGGCGTACACCTGCTCTCGTGAATATCCCCCCAGCGCCAGCATTTTATCGTTAACCCACAGTATCTTTGCGTGTTCGTCGATGATGCATATCGCATTGTGTGAATATTCCGAAATGGCCCGGAAACGATCTTCGCTCTCTTTTAAGATTTCTTCCGCTATCTTGCGGTCGCTAATGTCAGTTGCGATGCTCAGTAACACCTTCCTGCCACTCCAGTCCACGGGTTTTGCGTTTAAATGGAGGGGAAGAATTGAACCATCTTTCCGGAAATGCTGCACATCAAACTCAGCTGATCCCGCATCACGAATCTTCTGCATCCGTTCAGCGATCA
>CAIKOD010000031.1 GCA_903828975.1 uncultured Methanomicrobiales archaeon
CCGGGTGAGTGCTTCGGGTGCCGCTATTAATTCACCGTCATTCAGGGCATCGGCCCGTGTGTACCTGCTGATGATGTCCTCCTCGGTCCAGAATGGGAGGGGGGTAGAAGTGGTCATACGCGACCTCCCCGGAGACGTGGTTTCCCGTTCGTAAACCCAGGTCGGATAACAATCTCATTCGAGGCCACTTTCGACCACATCCAGCCCATATTGTGATTGTGTGCATACACTGCTGCGAAATCAACCGCAGCACCATGATCAACGCATTCCGCGATGAGATGTGGTCCCGCCCCTCTATTGACAAAAATTTTGTATTCCATCACCACTCACTCCCATCGGATGGCCACTGGCCGTCGATCTCGTCCACTTCGATCGAGTCGAGATCCTCGATCGCGATCGTGCCGTCGCGGATCTGTTCCTGGACACACTCATTTGCTGACTTCCCAACATCCGCAAAGACTGATACCCAGGCAGAGATCCGGACACCGATTGGGAGTTCCTGGTCTGGTGGCTGGAGCCATTCGGCCTCAGCCCGGAGGAATCCAACGGGAAGATTGTTCATTTATGCCACCTCAGTGATTAATGCTCCAAAGTCCAACAGCCCTGATTGAGTCTGCACCAGGACCATGTCTCCTTCAAAGATGATCCGGTCGTCACCTTCACGCCAGCCTTCGACAACTTTCACCGCGTGGGCCCTTGCTTCTTCCCGGGTCTGGAAAGTGTGAGGGTGTTTCCCCTCCCCTTTCACCAGGTCGACCTCATAGACAACGAACGACATCATCCACCCCCGCCAGCTCCCGGGCCATCTTGCATTGGTCCATTGCAGCACAACTCCGCGATAGTGAGCAGGACCGGTACCGGGGACACCCGATACATGGACCCTGGAATTCGAACTGGTTTTCGATCTCGCGTGCCTGGTATTCAAGTTCCTGTGCGTCGAACTCGATTGAGGTTGCCTGCTTATGCAGCCGGGCAGATTCTCCCCGGAGGCCGGCGATGAGAGCAGCCTCTTCTGCAGGTATCATGCCGGCACCCCCTGGGGGGTTGCCTGCTCTGCTGATCCCTGGGCGAATGGTTCCCAGCTGATCGTCGAGATGTTCGCGAACTTCCGCGATCCTGTGACGGTTGCCCGCAGGTGGGAGAGTGGAGAAATGTATCTCCGCCCCTGAATCTGGTACATTACGGCACGGCCGGATCCGTTGATCCATGCCTGGCCTGCTTCGGTCGGTTCTCCGGATCCGGACCAGACGGGAGTCATATCCCAGACAGTGACCCGGGCCTGTTCATCGACCAGGCGCGAAACATCCGAGCGGGCTATCGCCGCCTGAATTATTTTTACATCTATTCTCAACATGCCGCCGGACAGTTTCACGGTTCCGACGTGCTCGATTTTGGTTTGCAGTGTGTGAGGCACTCCGTTCACCATATACACTATTAGCGTGTGGAGCTATAAGGCATCGCCATGCACGGTGTGAAAGTGAATGGTGTTATTTCGCAGCGTTTAGTATCATATAATAAAAGTAACGATCGCCCTACGGGAAGGCCCACTGCCGGCCTCCGGCCGTCTCCGAGGGCCTTCCCTTCGGGTATGTTGTCTCGGGATCTCTGCCTCTCCTCGACACCGCGACGGCCTGCCAGCCGTTACCGGGTGTCTTCGTCGCTGGTTGTTCTTGCTGCCCCGGTGCCGGGTGGAATATTGCAGGACCTAAACACGATGTCGCTCCTCGGCACCTCGACCTCGCTCCGCTCGGTAACCGGGTGCCTCGTCGCTGGGTCTGGTTTTCCCACATCTCACCTATATCATATTCTGTCAGCCCGTCGCAGGTGGCGCCACGCGCCTCGGGCATGGAGAACCGGCAAGTGGTATCGGAAAGCATGTTGTGGGGGCATATCAATGGCCCCACTTTGTCACAACGGATCGGAATCGGTTGGGACAAAGTGAACAACAGC
>CAIKOD010000032.1 GCA_903828975.1 uncultured Methanomicrobiales archaeon
AATGGTTAAAGTGAGAATTCCTTCAATTGTTACATTGGAAGAGATCTTAAGGATCTTTCAGGAGGCTGCTATTGTGCTAAAAGATCCTGATCCGGGGATTGGGTGATCTCTGCCTCCCCTGATCATGATTTTCATGCCAAAATGTGGAAACTCAAAATATAGTACCGTCCCAGACCGGAAAAATTTTCCAGGGGGTTACCCGCCACCTTCACAACTCTGGTCAATATTTTTAAGCGATTCCTGGAACGCTGATCCTGAAATAAACTCTCTCTCATCTTCAATTGTCTTCTTAATATCTTCCCCTCTATGGAATTTCTTCTCGATCTGAGTCTCAACCGGGACAAGTTTATCAGTCAGGTAAAGGAGGTGTGTTGAATCGAGTTCCGCATATTCTTTCCCCTCCTGCCGCTCAAACCGTATTACCGTCCCTGTGGTCCCGGTCCCGGTATACCGGACCCGCATCCCTGCCGCTATCACTTCACCCATCATTGTATGATCACCTGATACAATGTAATACATCCAAAATATCAAATTTTGCATGGTGACCTGTGGGGAAAGACCGGGAATTTTTTTTACTCCCGGTCTGAATTCTCACACGGGGCCATTTATCGGAAGGGTATGATTGCTGTATTTTTAATAGCGGATATTCCAGGTATTTATATCCCAACCGGGATCCCGGGAGTAGATACACGCAATCCGGGGGCTTTTGAGATTATTTAGGCTTTGTTGAACACCTGCATATTATTTAAAAAAAAGAGGAGATACGTAAGACCAGGAGGGGGTTTCACCTCCTCCCTACCCCACCCCCGATAAGATATTCATTGGCAGAGTTCAGTTGGGACATCCAAGGAAATTTCAGAGAGTTGAAGATCACTCCTTATACTAACCGGGGTCGCCAAAGCGGCGGTGCGGAGCCCAGAGAGTGTGATTAAATTTTGGAATACCCTGATTTACAAGATAAATTTGAGAGGGGTTCAACAAAGCCATTATTTAAAAACAAGCAGATGAAACTGCAATTTACAGTAGCGGAAATTTAAGAGATTAAATTGTTCAGTTGGGAGACAACCCTTTTCGTACTATCCCTTGCTTCTCCCGGTTTATATTCAGGGCATTCGCCACCTAATGCATTGAATACCGAACATACGGCCGGACCAAGGGACGGGCCATACCCCCCTTCAAGGACAAGGGCGAGGGGCACTTTTGCAGAATTGGCGGTGATATAGGTAAGGACCCCGAAATCCTCCGGGTTCAATTTCATTCCACCTATTGGATCATCAGAAAGGGCATCAAACCCTGCAGAAATTATTACAACATCCGGTGAAAATTTTTCAATTGCCGGGAGAAAAGTCCCGTTGAATACATAGAGATAATCAGACAGTGTTGAGCCTTCCCGTATTGGTGCATTGAGGGTGTAACCCTTTCCATCCCCGATACCTATCTCATCGACCCAGCCGGTCCTCGGGAAACTGTTTACCTGGTGAATGGAACAAAACAGTACCCGTTCACTCGGGTAAAACATCTTCTGGGTCCCGTTCCCATGGTGGAGGTCCCAGTCAAGGATAGCAACTTTTTTACCGGTTTCAAGAGCATAAGCGGCTGCAACTGCAGCATTATTAAAAATACAAAAGCCCATTGCCGATTCAGGCTCGGCATGGTGACCCGGGGGACGGACTAGTGCAAAGGAGTGTTCCCACATCAGGGTGCGTTGTACTGCACCAATAACTGCTCCGGCAGCAAACGAGGCGACCTGAAATGTATCGGCAGTCAGGTACGTGCTCATATCGATGTACCGCTTCCCGCCAAGAGCACAGAGTTCACGGATCATGCGGATATAATGGGGTTTATGGACCCGCTCGAGATCCGACACCGTTGCAGGGTCCGGTTCAATTACCTCGACCCAGTCGGGAACACCGGAGGTCGCCATCACAAGACGGGCATTACACTCGCTGTGCCGTTCCATCTCGTGGCAGGTAAATATTTCTCCGGTTAAGGCCGAACATTTCCTTTTCATCTTAGTTGATCTGTGTCCCCGTCATGACCGCGTCCTCACTCACATCAAACTGCCGGTCAGTCCCGACGATATGATATTTACCAGTTGCCTTGACATCATACGGGCTTCCGGTTGTTGAATATGGCACAATAAATCCACCATTGGTGCTTGCCTGCCGGTATACAAACGCCCTTCCCATGTTGGATACCAGCGGAATTTCAATGATGCCTTCGCCCTTGATTTTTGCACCGGGCACAAATTCGAAGACCTTTACATATTTAATATCCGGTGGACTGCTACTCAGCACATTCCGGGGGGACTCATGGACCAGTCGGTAATGTGAAAGTGCAGGAATTGAAGATAAAGGCCTGAACATCGCATCGTTGAGAATTGCCGCATGCTGACCTACAGGGACCTTGCTGTTAAACAGGTCAACATTCGCTTTTGCCTTCGCAATGTCCATGTTTTCTGCCCGTGTAATTACCGCGTATGGCCTTCCGGAAGTTCCTGGTTCGGTATATTCAACGTAATATGCCGTGGTCGGTTCCGTCATCGAACCATCGAAATTATGAAGCTTCGATACCATCGTCTGGTAATAGGGTATATCATACAGGGTGACTGCACCGTACTGACTCGGATTATCCGGGCTTGGGACCAGGTAGGGCCGCTGGTAGGGGCCGGCCCCGGCACTTGTATTATACCAGGTCGCCATCGCCCAGAACTTCCCGGTGTCCATCTCGATGTCGGTAATAACATACCGCGTCCCGTCATTTTTCAGGATGGTATTTGCTCCCGTTTCAGACTGGGACATGAAAAAGGCAGCTGAACCGTTAGCTCCTGCAACACCCGCCTGGAATGGATTCGCATTGGGGATCCTCTTTGCGATATAGGTGATCATATGTCCGTAGTCCCACCATGACATCACCCCGTATGCCTGAGCGGGATACGAGAACGTATCGCGATTGTAGAGCTTATAATAGTCAACTCCTGTATCAGGAGTGTGTGCCCCCATCCACTCAAGGGATTCCTTCCAGTCGGGATTCATTCTTAGAGCACCCGATGACGCAACTGCATACTCACTCCCTAATGATGACGAGACAAATAATAATGATAGGAGCACCACGAGGACGATAGCGCCGATATTAAAGTAATTGGAGCCATGACGGATTTGGGAGTTTTTCCCTTTTTGTGGAGCCTTTTTCCCCTTTTGGGGGCCTTCTTTTGGCGGTAAGGATTTGCCCGGCTCATCGCTTTTCATCGGCCTGGCAATGGTGCAGAGGCCTTTCCACCCGCGGCTGAAGACATAACCAATACAGATTCCACCGAGAACGGCAATATTGACTGCAAGATAATATTCGTACCTGATATGCTGCCAGGCCGCGATAAGCATAAACACGGACCAGATCAGTATAAGATGTTGATCGGGGCGTTCCTCCCGCCATGAACGGTATATAAGGACTAGTAAGCCACCTGCCATCAGGATTAAGGAATAATTGAAGGTCTCCCAAGCTTCGGTAAGAGTCCATGACCTTGCCTCCTGTATGGTGAGGTAATAGGTGCTCTGACCGAAAAATTCAGTTATTGCCCCGGTAAACGTGTTGTATAGGAATGGCGCAACTACTATACTAATGGCAATAATAATGATACCGATCCCTATTACTGCAGCGGGATAATAATACACTTTTTTTCCAGTCAGGGATCTTGCAAGAAGGTAAAGGAGAACAGTACCAACAATCAGGAGGAGATACGATAACGGGTGGGCGAGGGTATAATAATTAAGTTGAAACCCTGCGGTCTGAACCCCTACGAGAAAAAATGCCACAGTGGCAAACCCAAATGTTACAGCATTTGTAACCAGGAGATAATCTGAGGACTTTTTGCGATAAAAATCCCATATAAATTGTATTACTGTAAACACACCAATGATGAGCGCGAAAAGGATCATGGTCGGCATAATAAAAAGCCCCAGAATATACGCCACACCTGCAAGGAGAGCCAAAATGACAGGCCTTACAAGAGTTTCTCTTTTGGATATGTCAACAGGGTGCTCCTTCGCCCACCACATACAATATACATAGGCAAAAATGAAGAGAGCCCCAAACAGCACTTCCGCAATATGGTGATCCAGATATCCGTAGAGCGACCTGAAGAAATACTGGCCACCCATTACTGCGACCAGGCCTGATGCAAAAATAGCACATTTCCAGTCAGAAATTTTCCGGACAAGAAGGAATACCAGGGGCACCATGAGGGCAGCCATGATTGGTGGGACCATGAGCGAAAATTTGATGATTTCTGGGCGGGTTGATGCACCGGCCAGCATTACAAACGCTGAACTGAGGATTGTAAACAGCGGCCCCCAGTGAACGGTCTGCCCGGTAGGATAGAGGGTCATTGCATCAAACCACCCATATCCGGGGAAATTCCTCGTCATCTGTTCTATTTGCCTGAGATTATACAGGGGATCGTCGCTCCCTGCCAGAAATAGAATATCAACATTTCCTGCCTGGAGCAGAGGAAGCAGTCGTAGCCAGAGGACAAATGCGGTTAATACTGCCAAAAGAGCAATAAGAATGTAATTCCGGTATTTCGATAGACCCTGCATTATCATTGAGATCATCCCTTGAAATTGAAAACCTGAATAATTATAAGATTGGGGATATGATAAGATTTTGTGGCGGTGTTTTTCACAAAAATTAAGGAGAACGGGTTCAAGAGAGAACAGAAGTTTTCTGTTGCTGTTGAAGGAAACTGAATAGTTAATCCTTTTTCCTATTACTGAATAATCAATTTTTTTTGCCCGTTGATGGTATTCATCTGTCTATGCTGATAATTTTTAGATCTTTAATGTTATCGGCGGGTTTAAAAATCATTTGGTAATTATGGATATCCACTACCGGGAATGACTCAAAAGAGCCAAATTATCCATATTTATCGCTTTGGAGACCGTTTATTAGATCCTTCCATTGTCCCGCAATCACATCCCATCTCAGTTCCCCCGGAGCCTCGAATAGTTTTTTGTTCGATAATGTTTGTTCAATTACCCTTGCGAGTTCATCAGGGTCCATAGGATTGATGAAACTTGTGCCCCCATATTTTCCTAGACTTTCCTCAAGCCCGCCAACCCGTGTTGCAATGATGGGAATACCAAATTCCATACCAATATGGGCAACTCCGCTCTGGGAAGCCCTTATATATGGCATTACCAGTGCATCGGAAGCAGAAAAATAAAATGGAATTTCGGAGTCCCCGACATATCTGTCAATAAGGGAGATTTGGGATTTAACAGGGGATTTCGCAATGATTTTGCCTAATTCCTGATCTTCCCATGCCTCCCCGACAATTAAAAGGCGTGAGTTTTGGATAAGATCGTGTGAAAGGCTTTCATAAGCCTTGACCAGGTATTTAACTCCCTTATAGGGGCGTATCAATCCAAAGAAGAGAATAACATTTGATTCACTGATCCCGAGCTGCTCTTTTGCCTGACGCTTATCGATTTTCTTATATTGATCAAAAATACCAATCGGGATTACCCTGATCTTCTCAGGATCGATATCATAATGTGAACTGATTAACTGGCGATCGATCTCTGAATGCACAATGTAAAACGTTGCGAGACGTCTTATAAGGGTTCCCATTATTTTTGAATAGAGGCGAAGAACAAAAAAACCATGCTCCAGGGGATCAACTGTCTCGTGAAATTCAATTATTATCGGTTTTTTATTGAGATTCATAAGAGCAATTACAAGATACATATGAGCGACGCTGGAGGTCCACCACTGGAAAATAATCACATCTCCCTGGCGAATGTATTTTCTGGCATGTATCCATGTTAGGGGATTATACCAGTCAAGCAACTCAACCACGGTAATATCTGACCTGTAACCACAATCTGCCAGGGTTGCTCCAACCCTCTTATATCCCGGAAAAAGTTTTTTCGGGAGCATATTACGAAAGAGCAGGGCAGTAACGCTAAAATAATCTGCCAGGGAATTCGAAAGGAGCAGTGTAACGTAGCTGATACCCGAGAGAAATCTCTGTGACGGTCCGATGATTACTACGTAATGCATTCTGGTTTTCGGTTCCATTATCGTATCATTTTCTCATATGTTGGAGCATCCCGCATCCTGATTGGAAACGTGAAGGAAAGTCATTTTTTCAATACTTGTAAGTGAAGAGATGAGTTTTTTATTATTATGTATGTGTACGTTGCATGAATATTTTGGTTTACAATTGATTAAAACCTATAATCTCATCCTGTAACCCGTACCGATATTAATGTCCAGATTTCACAATTATTTTTCACCAGATCCCCCTCTTCCCGGGGTAAAAAAGTATTTATCTCCCATACGGGCACCAGTGCGGGATTTTTTGGAGGAGTGCCACACCTGATGTTGAGGGGCTGATAAAAACCATTTCCTTGCGTGGATATGGCCAGGGTATTGACCGGGCACCATCGTCTGATACCAGGCCTTCCCCGGTAACGATGATGACCTCCGCATCTTCAATCCTTTCTACCATGAAGGCCTTTAATTCCATTTCCAGCCTGGGGGAGGGACCGAAAAGAAAGACCCTCCTTCCGTTTATCTTCTCTTTCAACCCGTCCAGGCATGGCAGGTGGCACCTGGGAGAGCAGGAGTGGCTGACCCGGTTAATGCAGAGAAAACCGGTCAGGGCATTAATTATCGAGCAGGCGGCGGCCCTTATCCTTGGATTTTCAAACGCTGCACCAAACATAAACGATAGTTTCGTCGTTGCCCGCGTCGGGTCGCTGGTGACAAATTCCGCTGATTTTCCACCGAATGTTGCAACCATGCATACACCATGTTCATAAGGGCATTTCACACAATCAGGGTCAACTCGAAGGTTTACTGCGCCCTCTTCACAGCCTGAACCCTGTACACGCTCTTCCAGGAGAAGAACCGATTCTTCAATCATACTCATCGTTGCACCAACTTCTAACCAGCCCGGCCGGATTTTTCAATGGCCGTCAAATCCGGAATCGTAAAGTACCACTCTTGCAGGGGAGCCATCAAGTCCACGGAGACGGAGCGGCAGGGCAATCATCTGGTAATCACCTTCGGAAACCTGTGAAAGATCGAGGTACTCAATCACGACGATACCCTTTCCAAGTAGCTCACGGTGTACATCCCCTGTACCATGAAATTTTTCGATGGATGGGGAATCGATACCAACAGCGATGATTCCCCTCTCCGACATCATTGTTGCCGCCGATACACTCAGGCTGATATAGTCAGGATCGAACTTCCCACAAAAATTGCACCCGGTTTTTAACAAAATTCTTGTGGCACCATCTATCCTGTCTTTCAAATCGTCCTCCGAGACCTCCCCCGGTACACCTGAGAGGTCAATTACCCTGCATGGCCCGATCAGCGCAGCAAGCGGTATCCTGTCAACACTCTCATCATTTTTCAGGTAGTGGGACGGGGCATCAATATGCGTCCCCGAATGGGCACTCAGCTGAAGCCCGGTCAGCAGGTATTGCCCGCAATCCTCCGGGAAAAACCGGGGTTCTATATCCCCGGGGTATACCGGGGTATCTTCAGATAATTCATGGGTTATATCGTAGAACGTTTTCATGCATTCATTCCTGCCAGCCATGGCGACCTAACAGGGGTACAAACACCACGCCACCAAACATTTCACGGCTGATCCGGTCACCCTGCTTCCTAATCCGGACAAGCTGCTGAAGGTCACGTGTTCCGACAGGTGCTACCAGCCTCCCCTTATCTGCCAGTTGTCCGATGAGCGGGGGCGGTATATCCGGTGACGCAGCAGTAATAATTATCCCGTCATACGGGGCATCCGGGGCGTAACCCAGGGTACCATCTTCCACCACAACCTTTACGTTGGTAATCCCAAGGCGCTGCATGACATCTTTTGCTTTCGCCGCGATTTCCGGTAACCGCTCGATGGTAACAACAGTCCTGGCTAGCTTTGACAGAAGCGCTGCCTGGTAACCGCTCCCGGCCCCGATCTCAAGCACCTTGTCACTTTGTTTTAATTCGAGAAGAGAGGTCATCAGCCCGACAATATAGGGCTGGGAAATCGTCTGTCCACCGCCGATCGGGAGGGGACGGTCATGGTATGCAGCATCCCGGTACTCATCAGGGATGAAAAGATGCCGGGGTATTTCCCGCATCGCATCGAGCACCCTCCTGTCATCTACACCGCGGGCCTCGACCTGGTCCCTGACCATCCGCAGTCGTTCTTCTGTCCGCAAGTCCACCGGCATCGTTCTGACCTTGCCTCCATCATCTCATCAGGACTTAGAATCCGGCCTTTTCAGCCACATCGATGGCCGCATCTATCTGTTTCTGGAGTGCATCCGGAAGGCCGGCGATCTTGACATCGAGGAAACCCCGGATGATCGTTGCAGTCGCCGACTCCTCATCCAGTCCCCTGGACATCAGGTACTCGATCTCATCCCTGGCAATTTTTCCCACCGCGGCCTCGTGGGAGAGCTCGGTCCCGACCACGTTCCCCTCTATTTCAGGGATTGCATAGATTATTCCGTCTTTCAGGATCAGCCCTTTGCATTCGAGGTGGCCCCTGGTCCCCTCGGTTTTCCCCAGGATGTGCCCGCGGGAGATTATCGTGCCTCCCTTGGTAATCGCACGGGTGACCAGCTCGGCGCTTGCTCCCTTCGCACCAAGGATTGCGCGGGAGCCTAAGTCGAGGTGTGACCCCGGCGTTGCAATGACGACGCTGCTGAACCTGGCAACTGAATTCTCCCCGACAAGATGGGCAGTAGGGTACATCTGGACTTTATGGACGGGTTTCATGCAGACATAATTCGACAAGAACACGCCGTTTTCCTCAATTTTTGCGGCACTCCGGGGGTACACCTCGATATCTTCTCCCCAGGTATGGATCATGGTAAAACTGATCTTGGCGTTTTTGCCCACGTAAAAT
>CAIKOD010000033.1 GCA_903828975.1 uncultured Methanomicrobiales archaeon
AAGAGGGGATTCGTTGACTGGAGGGGGTTTCACGCCCTCAATGCCCCACATTCAATAAAATATTCATTGGCAGGATGCGGGCCATGAGCCCAGTGAACGTGACTAACTATTGGAATAACAGCTCTGTAGAAACCCTGCATATTTTTAAAAAAAAGGGGGGATATGTAGACAGGAGGGGGTTTCACGCCTTCGCTGCCCCACCCTCAACAAAATATTCATTGGCAGGGTTCAATTGGGACATTCAAGGAAATTTCAGAGATTTGAAGATCATTCCTTATCCCAACTGGGGTCGCCAAAGCGGCGGGCCATGAGCCCCGGGAGCGTGACGAAATTTTGGAATTACCAATCTGCAAGCTAGATTTGAGAGGATTTCCCATGTAAATACCTGAACAAACCCCATTATGAAGATATTTTTGAAAGGGCATTTTTATGGTTTGGGTGTGAACTTCCTGTTCATGCGTGTTTCTACAGAGTGGTAAAAGCCTGAATTTTGCAAGATAGATTTGAGAGGGTTTTAGTAACCTAAAAACACATTAATTTCTTTGTAACCTTGCATTATTTGTTATTTTATAGCAATCTCATTCCGGACGATTGTTGTTGCAGAGACCATGTTCGTTAATTTTGCGAAGGCCGCATCCCGGGTCTGCATCCGAAGTCCACAGTCAGGGTCGATTAGCAGCTGTTCCGGTGCGAATACTTCAAGGCCTTTCTGGATCCGCGATATAATAGTCGCTGTACTCTCAACCTCCGGGCTCGAGGAGTCTATACAGCCATACCCGAGCATTTTTCCCTTTAAATCTTTTTCTGAGAGCAGGTCAAGGTTACCGGGATTTTTTGCAAATTCGAGATCGATAATATCTACCGGCATGGAAAGGACGTCATCAATGACATTCCCAAGGCCACCACAGACATGGAGACATACTGGTATACTGACTCCAGAGGCGATCCGTTGGAGAGCTTCACGACCCGTTGACAGGTCTGCAGCACCGGTTGAAAAGATCGGCTCGTCTACCTGCACCATGCAGACTCCGGTTTCTGCAAGTCCCTGTACCTCTTTCGCGATCGCGACTGAGAGGTCGAGGGCAAGTTCTTCCTTGTTCCTGTAGATTTTTGAAGAGAGATGGAGTGCATGGGCAAGCGTGGTCGGACCGGTGACGATACCCTTAACCTTTGCTGATTTTCCGAGTGCAAACTTCGTGTCGGCCGCGGTAATGGTCGTTTCTGCGGGGAGTACCTTTCCAATCACTTCCTGTCCCTTGATCCCAGGGAGGCTGTTCGTAAATAGGTGGACCATGTCCCCCCTTACCTGGCCGTCAGAGATTATATCGATTCCAGCCGTGATCTGCTCTTCAACGGCAGTCTTCACAGCAAAAGAAAGGGGGTCAAAGAGTGACCTGATCCCATGGCCCCGGACTACCGGGTAGCTGCCCACCACGGTCGTGGGGAGCAGTACATCAAAAGGCATAGCGTTTTTCATGGCACCAGCCGGTGACGGTCCCGCGGGAACAGGACGGCCTCACGGATATTGGAAAGGCCGAGCATGGTCATGACAAGCCGCTCCGCTCCAAGCCCCCATCCTGCATGCGGGGGCATCCCGTACCTGAAGGGGTTTAAGTAAAACTCGAAACTTTCTGAAGACAACCCCTTTGCACGTATCTGGTGGACGAGCTGGTCATGCTGGTGGACACGCTGTGCTCCGCTCGAGAGCTCCATCCTCGGGTGCATGAGGTCAAAAGCTTTGCAGACTGACGGGTCGTCTTCGTACGGCATGGCATAATAGGGTTTTATCGCCGTCGGCCAGTCGGTAATGAAATAATGAACTCCCATCTCCTCCCCGATTGCCTTCTCGGAGACAGTCCCGATGTCGTCACCGTATTTAATGTCCTCTCCGGTGGCCTTCCTCGCAATCTCAATCGCTTCGGGATACGGGAGTTTCGGGAACCCAGCTTCCGGAATGTTGAAGTCCTGGATTTCAAGGGCTGACAACTGTTCGCCACACTGGTCGGCTACCGTCCTGTAGGTCGTGATGACCAGGTCTTCGAGGACTTTCATTACCTCGAGGTGGTCGACAAACGACATCTCCATGTCAATGGAAGTTGCCTCGTTGAGGTGCTTTGTCGTGTTATGTTCTTCAGCACGGAATATAGGGCCGATCTCAAATACCTTCTCGAATCCTGCGGCCATCATCATCTGCTTATAGAGCTGGGGGCTCTGGTTGAGGAATGCCTCGCGCTCGAAATAAGCAATCGGGAAGAGCTCCGTCCCTCCCTCTGTTGCGGCAGCGACAATTTTTGGTGTCGTGATGTTCACAAACCCGCGTGAGAAGAAGAACTCGTAGACTGCCCGTGTAATGGTGCTCCTGATATGGAACACCGCGCTGACACGCGGCCGGCGGGCATCGAGGAACCGGGCATCAAGCCTTGTATCCAGTTCTGCGGGGACCTTTTCGACAACATCGAGTGGCATCGGGCTCGCGCTCAGGTTGATGATCTCGAACGATTCCGGTACGAGTTCCCTGCCTCCCGGTGCCTTATCGATTGGCTTCACCGGTCCGGAAACCCGGACGACGGACTCGCGGGACACCGCTTTTACCGCAGCAAGGACCGATTCTGACGCTTTCTTTTTGGGTATTGTGACCTGGATGATGCCGGTCCTGTCCCGGATAAGTAAAAAAGTGAGGCCGCCAAGGTCGCGAACTTCGTGGACCCAGCCGATAATCTCTGCCTCACCGATACCCGGATGTACGGCATGTATTGGTATACGCATATCAAATCCAGTACATATGAAACGTTTGAGGTAATTGTTTTTGCGGGATGAGCCCCGGTTCAGGTAAGAATATGGACGACGGATGGGGTATTTTCCGAACCACCGGGCAGGATCCCGGGAAGATATCCCCGGATTAACCGTTAAAAATTTTACCCAGGATCGACTCCTCGGTCGATGCCTGTTTTTCAATGGCAGACCTCCAGTGATCAGGTTTTTCCCACCGGTACCAGTCCTGCATCGCCATCATGACAAGCCAGCGGTTGGTAATGTCGAGACCGCACTCGTAGAGATCGTAATATAGATCTGACCCGGGCTCTTTGTTGAAATCTGAGTTGAGGCTGAGTTTGAGGATATTTGACATTGCATCGCCGACGACTTTCGTGTGGTACCAGTGAGAACGGCTCCAGCGACTGTCCATCATATCTTTCATATCGAGCGCCCGGAACTGCTGGAGTTCCGGGATGTTGATCATGGGATTTAAGCGGTACTCAGACAGGGTATAGGCAAGGAGCATGTCCCTGGCATAGTAGATCGCGTTATGCATCACGTAATAACGCTGTGGAAGGCTCTCGTTTGCTTTTTCCAGGGCGTGCATCTCGTACATACTCTCCCTCATCAGGAGGTACATCTGGGAATTCCTCATCACCGGGAATTTCTTCGAGATGTAGATATTAGACAGAATTGACCACGGTAATTCAGAAAGCGTGTTCCTGAAGAGCAAAAAGAGGTGGAACAGCAGTTTTTTCCGTTGCGCAATATCAAGGCCCCTTGTATTTTCGTCCTTTAATACATCGAAATAGACCTGCTTCATTCCTTCTGTTGCGGATATTTCGTCAAATGACAGTACCTGCAGTTCCCCCTTCCCGGACGCAACACCCTTGAATAATAACTCAATGCAGTTTTTGGTGATGACAAAATCCTTCAGTATGCCGAGTTCGTTGCTCGAGAAAAGGATCAGGTTTTTCCCTGACCCATAGGTGTAATCATCAACCAGGAGTCCCTGGTCAGGGATGTTGTCCTGGCGGCGCAGAGTAATCCCGATCCCCAGCAGATCTTCGATGTGAGCGATCAGCCCAGTTAGTTCATCAGAGAGATTGTAGGGACTGCTCATGGAGAATCACACCCGGAATCAAGGGTACCGGAGTGCAGGTGTATTCTCATGAAGGCACCCCCGGGAAATGTTATGCCCTGATTTCGTTATTCTTTGTATATCTCTTTCGTGCGGAATAAATTTTTCATACGGCAAGGCAGATGTTCAGGGTATCAGCCCGGGAAAAGGTTTTCTTACGGGGGCGAAAAATCCGGAAGGTCTGGGAATACAGGATCCACCCGTGGACCCCTATCCCGTGCGGGGTAAAAATTCCTGGAATAACCGAAAAAAGCCTTACTCCTCGGAACTTCCGGTACCGGAAGGGGTCAGTCCCTCATCATGGTGGTGCCGCCGGGAGGCTGCCTGGATGGCTGAACGGACTACCTGGGTAAAACCCGGGACTTCAGTCACGATAAAATGCCAGAGCAGGAACGGGTCGGCACCGAAACGTGCCTCTGCAATACTCTGGCTGATCCCCTCCACCTCCTTCCATGGTGCGGCCGGGTACATCTCTTTTTGAGGCACTGAAATCCTCCGGACTGCGAGGCTCATGATCTCCATGCTTCTTTCACAAGCCCGGCGCAGTAATGACTCCCTCGTAAACGACTCGTAGGCCATCCCTTTGCAGCGTGCCTGCAGAAAGTCAAGTTCGCCAAGGACCTGTACGAGCGCCTCCTGGTCCACCTCCCCCATTTCGGGGTCGAACGATGCTGCCGCAGGGGATTCCGCAAGCACCCGCGTTGTGATGAGGTAGATCCGTGTCGAAAAATACTCCTCAAGGTGCCATTTAAGGCCGAGGTAATGCCGGTAGGTCTCAAACCCGGGGGAAAACTCGACCATGAGTTCCACCGTATCGACAGGGATCGCATCTCTCCGCGCGAACGCACCAAACATCCCTATTTTTTTAACTCCATACATACGCTTGATTATTGGAAAAATTGTGTTAAGTCCGACAAGGACTTCTTCCGCCATTGCAACATCCGGCGCCCGTATTCCTGGTGTGACCATGCCTATCCCCGTATCTGAACCAGTTTTCAGTTATAACAACTTAAACCCTCTACTGGTGTCAGGCAGATCACCGGGAACCATTGGGTTGGAAGCAGCTGTATCCATTGTAACGCGCCCTCGGCCGGGGCTCACTGAGTTATCTATTGTGTACCTCAATAAGCTGGAAAATCCATTCGGCGAGATCTTTGCTCTTTTTTTCGCTGGTCATCATGGTATCAAGACGGGTCGCACCCGGGACTGTCACGGTATCCCGATCGTCCTGGACGAACAGGTCGGTGAAGTCCCGGTACAATTCCCATGTGCCCAGCGAGGACGGGGAGAACCCCTTCGCTTTCATGAGCTCCCCTGCAGGACCGCTGAAGGGGGCCTGCCCGATAAACGGGCTAACCGCCACGACGTACTGTTCACGCAAAGCCTCCCGAACGCCCTGGCATTCAAGGATCGGAAGGATACTCGTTACCGGGTTACTCGGTCCGATTATCACGGCATCTGCCTCGACAATCGCCCTGATTACGTCCTCTGTTGCGGGAGGGGGTGATTCCGGGACCCTTTTGACCGCATCGATCGGTATGGAACCCTTACACCGCACCCAGTACTCCTGGAAATGAACATATTCACCCGATGACCTGACCATGGTGGCAACCGGTGAATCGGTCATGGGGAGCACCCCTGCCTTAATACCCATTTTCCTGCAGAGGATGGTGGTCGCCTCGGTAAGGGATTTCCCCCGGGTGAGGAGATCCGCCCGGGCAATCTGGACCGCACGGTCACGGTCACCGATCGCGATATACTCATCGGTCCCGAGATCGAGGAGGGCCTTGTGAGTGAGGAAGGTGTCACCGGTAATCCCCCACCAGGTGTCTGTATTGAGAATCCCTGCAAAAAGGTACATCACCGTATCTATATCCGGTGACAGGTGTGCCCCCGATATCCAGACATCTTCAGCGGTGTTCACCACGACATTGATCTTCTGGTCACCGGTGTGACACCGGATACCGCGGAGGAGTTTTGGTGTGCCCGTCCCGCCGGAAAGTAAGGTAATCATTACTCAATAGGTTTATCTCCTCTATATCAAGATTCTTTAGCGGTCACGAGGGATGAAGTCGATTAAGGACCCGGTCCACGGGTATGTGGAGGTAGATACGCCAGCCATCACGTTGCTTGACTCCCCACTGCTCCAGAGGCTGCGTCATATCAAGCAACTGGGGTTCTCCTATCTTGTATACCCGGGGGCTAACCATACCCGTTTCGAGCACTCACTTGGCACGATGCACCTTGCAGGGGTGATGTGCCGCCAGCTCGGGGTGCCGGAATATGACCGCCTGCTTATTGTAACCGCGGCGCTCCTCCACGATATCGGGCATGGTCCCTTTTCACATTCGATTGAGCCGGTAATGGAAGAGCTGACCGGCCGGAGCCACCACCGGATTGGAAACCTGCTGAAATCCGACACCCTCGCACCCCTGCTTGAAAAAATCGGGGTTGACAGGAACGAGCTCGGAGAGGTCCTTGCCGGGGATCACCAGTTATCGGGCATCATCCACGGGGAACTTGATGTTGACCGGATGGACTACCTGTTACGGGACGCCCACTACACGGGTGTCCCGTACGGGACGGTCGATGCCCAACGGCTTATCAGGAGCACGCTACTTTCAGAGGAAGGTATCGTTATCCATGAAAGCGGTATCAATGCGGCCGAATCGCTCCTGATTGCGAGGACACTGATGAGGCCTGCTGTGTATTTCCATCATGTCAGCCGGATCGCGGAGACCATGTTTAACCATGCAGTCCTACGCCACCTGGAAAACAAGTCCCCGTCCGAGGTAACCGGGATGATGTACATGGATGATGTCTCCTGCATTCACGCTCTCCGCACATCAGACTGCAGCGTCACAAGGGAATTTGCGGAAAGGATATTCTGCCGCCACCTCTATAAAAGGGCGCTCTACGTGGGCCGCGAACAGGTTAATATCAAGGCACTGACCGAATACAGGGGGATCCCGGCACAGAGGGAGATCGCGGAAGAAATTGCAGGGATCGCAGGTGTAGACCCGTCAAAGGTGCTCGTGGATATACCGGAACTTCCGTCAGGGATGTCGCTCCATGTCCAGGTTAAAAACCGGCACCGCGTCATGGAGCTGGCAGAAGTATCACCGCTCCTGAATACCCTCAATGATAACCGGCTGGAACAATGGCGACTCGGGGTGTATACCCCACCGGAACTGACCGACGAGGTGGAGATCATCGCATCATCGCTCTTCCATGTAAAACCATTGACAATGCAGGACAAACTACCCGTATAGGGTACCGTACCCCCGGAAAAAAACGGAAGTCTAAATAGCGATAAAAGAACATTTGACAACGAGGGGGTTTTTAGTGACCGAAGACTGGATTATTATAGTAACCGGAGTTGTTGCGGTAGCAATTTTCATCTGCGCCGTATACCTCTATACCAACGGCCGTGAACGAAAGCTCATCGGGGACCGCCATAAACTGAAAGTGTACCAGGAATTTTTCCACGCGGTAACGGACCTCAACACTGCAGGAAGTGACCC
>CAIKOD010000034.1 GCA_903828975.1 uncultured Methanomicrobiales archaeon
GCATGAGAGCACAGGCTATCGCTATCCTTATAATTATCCTTCTTTGTATTACGATACCTGTGAGTGCAGCCGAGGAACAGCGTTACGGGTATATTAAAGTTCAGGACGTAACCGTACAGCTCAAAAATGATACTGCAGTGATCAATGTGAATTACAGCGTTGATGAAGGGACCCGGATCATCTTCTTTTTACTGGGAAAACAGGATCTGAAAAACAAACTGTATCATATCCTGAATTATGATGGTGCCCAGATGCGGCGGATCAATCTTTCCAGTGCAGAATTTTTTGTCGATGGTGCGGCATATTCCTATGGCAGGGGAATTTACTGGTACCCCTCCCACGCATTCAACATCGTAATCCCTTCTCTCTCTGTTCAATCCCCTCAGATCACGAGAACTTTTTCCATGACCACTTCATTCCCTGACGGAATGGGGTATTTCGACATAGAACCTGATGCACTTGTTTACGAAAACTCCGTTTCTGTAAAGGTATAAATGCATCACGGGTACGGAATTTCCTCGTTCTTTTTTAAAAATCCTTAAGAAATTGGACTTATTGGGATTTGGTTTTTAAAATGAATACTAAAAATTTACAGAAATATTTTTTGATTATCTGACGAACCTTTTCTGATCATCTTCATTTTAAAGCACTTCGATGATCTCCTGGCGCCGCTGCTCTGCAAGCTTTTTATTGACAAAATGCTGGACGATGACCCCAAGTATTGCCGATGCGAGCCCGATGGTGGTGGAGTACAGGATATACATGCCTGCCTCCGTCATGGTGAGCGGGAAGTCCGGCACACCACTCACGGTGATAAGATAGACACTGGCACCATAGAGAATGAGCCCCAGAGCCGTCACAAAGAAGGGAAAGATGATCACCTTTCCCAGCTGCTCCCGTTCGTTCATGAAAACATCAATAATAATCCCCACAGAGACAATGATACCGGCAATGATCAGCCATTCGACTGAACCATAAATAAACGTCATGAGATAGAGCAGGATTCCAAGGCTCCCGTCAGATGCATAAAATTCCAAGAGGGTTTTAAACCCCATGACAATCCCGATACCTGCGAGTAAGATTGTCGTCGTGTAGGTCACAAATGAGAACCTGCCACGGGTGAGTGATACCCGAAATGCATCGATCGTCCCATGCACGATCTCATCGATCCCGAACCCTTTATAGAGAAGATAACTGCCGATGACACCAACGACGATGATGGTTGCAGTGCCCGGGTATCCCAGAAGATATGCAGAGGCATAGAGCAGCATTGCAAGGCCCAGCGGGACCAGCACTATCCGTGAAATCTTGGGGTCATCGAGAAGTTTCCTTAAAATATAATAGGTCCCTTCGAGGTTGGGCATCTGGTTGACAATAACGCGGCGGATACTGGTGACCGGAATTTTTGCCTGGATGATCGGGATGACATACTCGTCCTCTGCCCCGTCCGATACGAGAATACAGTTCGTTGCCTGCGTCTCTTTGACAACCTGTTCCAGGGTAGCGGCAATCTTGCGGTCGCCCTCAATCATATGCATGTGGTTTCCGGAAATGACCGCGACCTGTACATCCTCCCCTTTTGCCGTGAGATCGTCAAAGATTTTTACTGCATAGAAAATTGCATTGGTATCTGAGTCTTCCGGGTCAGCGAGTGCAAGAGTATTGGCAGCTTTGAGGCAGGCAGC
>CAIKOD010000035.1 GCA_903828975.1 uncultured Methanomicrobiales archaeon
CCGTGTGCGAGAGCGTCATCGTCTTGGTCTTTGCCGCCTCGTTCCATTCCGTTTTAATGAGACTGAACCATCCCATCTGGGAGTAGAAGGCAAACGCCATGTCGGAGAGGATATTGGGTTTGTCGATACCCATTTTTTTGTAGTGCCCGACATTTTCTTTCCCCATATCCATATATGCACGGTAATTAACCCCTCCCGCCGGCAACTCACCCATCGTCTTTTTTAAGGAGTTCATCATCGATGTGAAGATGAAACGTGGCATCATAACAACAGGGTCATCAATCAGCTTGATCCTGCCTTCAAGAGGTTTGTGCTCGATATATTCCGTTATAGCAGAGTCGCCTTTTACAATCGCCTGTGCCTTGAACTTCCAGCTGGATTCAACCTGATCAGCAACAAACTCACAGGTATCATCCCCTTTTGCGTGACACTTCATCTCAAGACAGAACCAGTTTTTACCGGTAACGGCGCTCAGAATGCCTTCAATCCAGCCCCGGTGAACACCACAGACGGGCATGTTCCAGTCTTTCATGACCTCTGATTCAAAGGTCTGTTTCGTGCGCAGTACGATCCTTTTCTCACTCTGCTCCACGAGCTCAAACGGTGCACCCCAGCCCTGCTGGTGCTGGAGCTTGAATACGAGCATGAGAAATTCCGCCGGTTTGAGGTCCATTCCCAGTTTTTTTAGCAGGTTATTGAGCCCGACCGATCCCATACCGACGGACCGGAAGAGTTTGCGGACTGCCTGCACGGCAAGTTTCCTGCCCAGGTTGGCTTCATACATTTCATAGATTGCTTTTACCAGATAATTCGGGTTGCTTGCGGTCTTGACACCAAAGACTGAATACGAACCTGCGAGGGGATCCAGTTCGATGTAGGGTGTGATGTCCTTTTCCCCTTTGAGAAGGGCTTCAAAATCCTCACGCCCGATCTTCTTTTTCTCCATGGTGCATAGCTCTGCAGTCCGGTTACTAAAGGATTTCGTCTTGAAATTTAATAAAAAGGGGAAACGGGGAACCCGGATTTGTTGAGCTTTTACATTGAGAGAGGGACTGATGAATGGGACGCATCGAACTCGATCCGGTATTTCGTGACCACCTGGGCTTTATCCTGGATGATACAGTCATAGACCCCAAATGCGATCCTGAACCTTACGGTCCCATCATTGGTGGTGATATCACTTCCCAGGACCCGCCCGTCTTTCCGTATCGAGACCCGTACCCCGTTCTGCGGGACTCCCTCCTTATTCACGGTAATGGAAAGGATACCGATACCCCCACCGGGTCCCCCGATCTCGGGAATGTTGTAAGAAATGCTCTTTTTCAACCGGTTCTTGTCAAAGATCCTGCTCCCCATGACAAGTTGTTCGACAATATCCGGCCTGTTCTCTGTAAGGACAAATTTTTCCTTTGCCTGGATCATCAGGACTGCCTTGTCCCCGAAGAGCACCCCTTTCTCATCGATGTAAATCGCTCCCTCTGCTTCACCTGCAATGAGCGCGAGGTAAAGGTTCCGCCCGTCGCCTTTTGCTATTGCTATGCCATTGATGCTGCGTGCTGAGGCGTACTGCATCAGTTCCAGCATGTCAAATGTGCCGAGGTATTGCGATCCTTTCAGGATTTTTTCAAGCAGTTCATCGATCTTCATGGGAATCTTTCATATCAGGGAGAGATCCGGCGGGAACGACCCTTCCTGTTGTTAACGGAATATACAACCCTCACCTGATATTAATTTGTGGATTCCTTTTTCCCATACCGGCACACTGCAGAAAACCGGAGCAAGGTCATGAGGCAAAGATCAAGAAATGCATCGCCAACCATAAGTGTTACCGGAAGAAATGGATTGAATACAGGTATGATCGTCACCGAGATGCTGGTCTCTTCGCTTGCAGTTCTTGCCACCCTGTGTTA
>CAIKOD010000036.1 GCA_903828975.1 uncultured Methanomicrobiales archaeon
CCTTGCGCCCAGATATTCTTTGAAAACTAGCAACGCCAGTAATTGGTGCTGATTATAGTCCTTTCGTGAAAATTTGGAAGAGTATAACGGAATTTTTGATTCTCTGATGGCATTCATCGTGGCTGTAAGAAAACTGATACGCTTCTGATTTCCATAAAAATATGGCTCTTTGAGAGGGGTTTTGGACATATTCTTCTCAAGGAGCTAATGTTCCTTAGCTCTTTCGGTCTATTTTCTTGCTTGAGCATTTCTACAAAGCCCTTATTAGCAAAAAATTCCTCGTATCAGGTTGGGAATTTGTGTATTTTGGGGGTACTTATTTCCGGGATCCAAGGCCTTGTTATGTACGATTATCTTCAGTTTTCCCCGTATTTTCCGCAAAATAGATTCCGGGTTCATTTTCCATGGATTTGCGCGCCCGGAAAAAAACCCCGGGTAACCCTTCAGCACCGTGATCTTATTCACGGAATTGGGGGGTGAATCAATAATTGGATGAATAAACAGAGGTTTTAAGGGAAAGGTATATATAAGTATAAAATGATGACCTTTTTATCATTCTTAGGGTCCCCAGGGAAATTACCCCTTTCCTGATGATCCGGGGTAGAGTGTATAATGGTGGTACCATCCTATCGCGTACAGGACAACTTCATCTTCGGCCCCATGATGGTGTGGGCTGTTAAGGATTGTTTCGGGTACAGGGATGTGGAGCATTTGAATGTGTCCGGCACAGAACGACGCCTGTTGCCGGCGGAGATGATCTCATGAGATTAGATTCAGTAAAAGTGATTCTTTTTATCCTCGTTAGTATGCTCGTCCTTTCAGGGGCGGCATCAGCGAGTGAACAAAGTGCAGACGGGGCGGCTGCAGTCCGTGCAGAACTTTCAAAACTGCCGCTCAGTTTCATCCCGAACCAGGGCCAGGCAGACCCGGCAGTCCTTTTCCAGGTAAAGGCAGAAGGCCATACCATTTTCCTCACGAAGGATAATGTGGTCCTCGTTACTGACAAGGACGGGACACCTGTCTCGTTCTCAACGACGGTTGCAGGGGCAAACCCAGCTGCGACGGTCGTGGGCGTGGACCAGCTTCCCGGCACTGCCAGTTTCTTTATCGGGAATGATCCGGCATACTGGCAGAGTGGACTCGTGACCTATGGTGGCGTGGAATACAAAAATATCCTCCCCGGCGTTGACCTGACATACCGTGGCAACAACGGCGTCCTCAAGCGTGAGTTTGTTGTGGCCCCGGGTGTGGACGCATCCGTCATCGTCATCGTCTATGATGGAGTTGATGGTCTCGCATACGGACCAGATGGCACGCTCCAGGTACAGACGCCAGCGGGTGTCCTGACTGAGACCGCACCAGTATGTTACCAGGTAATAAACGGGAATATGGTCAATATACCTGCCCAGTATAATATCCTTGGCAATGGCAGGGTCGGATTTAACCTTGGGCTATATGATAAGGCGTATCCCCTGGTGATTGACCCCGCACTTGTCTACTCAAGTTACCTTGGTGGCGCTGTCAATGATGCGGCGAATGGGATTGCTGTTGATAGCCTTGGTCAGGCTTATGTGACCGGGTACACTGATTCAACCAACTTCCCTAGAAATTATACTACCTCTCACCTCAACGGTTGTTCTGATGTGTTCGTTACAAAAGTCAGTAAAGATGGTAAATTTCTCATTTATTCAACATACCTCGGTGGAGACGCTACCGATGTCGGTAATGGAATTGCTATTGATGAGACAGGAAAGGCTTTCATCACCGGTTATACGACCTCTCTTAACTTTCCGTTACAAGGACTTTTATCAACGGCTAAAAATCCCGAGATATCCCCGTTTCCCTGCCCGCTTCCGGGATGTATTGGGCAGGCAGATGCATTCCTGATGGTACTATCCCCTTCTGGGACAACCCTCCCCATTTCAACCTGTTTCGGAGGAAATATGACTGATGTAGGGACGTCGGTAGCCGTGCAGCCTGATGGCAACTGGGTATATTTAACGGGGTTCACAAACTCAAATAATACCGGATTTACCTGGCCAACCGTCACAAATAATTTCCCATTAAGTTTCGATGCAATTCAACCCCTGTTGAACCAAGGATGTGTGACATCAACCGCATGTGACGCATTTATTATCTCCTATCAGTATAATGGCTTCACAAGTCCGCCAAGTTATTCCTCTTATTGGGGTGGCAACGAATCCGATCAGGGACTCGGCATTGCCTTGGATTATTCAAATATACCCCCATCCACATATTATGTGACAGGATGGACGCAGTCTGATAACTTTATGGTGGGGGGAGCTCCATCCTATTACAAAGGTGGAAAAGATGTATTTGTTTCCCAGTTCACTGACCCGAATGTCCTTATTTACTCCACGTACCTTGGTGGAGAAGGCAACGATGAGGGTCGGGGAATTGCAGTCGCGAACATAAACGGCGGTAATTATGCCTATATAACCGGTGTCACGTATTCAAATAGCTTCCCGACAACTCCCGATGCACTGTTTGAATATCCAAACTGGGGCACTTCTTCCTTTGGTGATGCATTCATTACGCGATTAGATCCTACTACAGGTTCCCTGAACTGGTCAACCTATCTTGGCGGTATAAATGGCGACGGTGGAAACAGCATTGCACTGGATACAAATCGCAATGTATACATAACGGGGTACACCAGTTCAACTAATTTCCCGATATCACACAACCCGATACCAACATTCGGTACGAAACATGCGTTCCAGGACGCATTCATCACGATGGTGAACTCGAACCTGACAAGCCTTAATTTCTCAAGCTACCTTGGGGGAGAACTCGATGAGACAGGTACTGGTATTGCGGTTAATGACACCCTGAACCTATTTGTGTCAGGTTACACGACCTCCACTGACTTCCCGACTGTGAACTCATTCAAGGTACCGGGTGGACCTACCGGGAACCACTTTGCAGGCTGGGTTGATGGGTTCGTGGTGCATATCAACAATCTACCGACTCCGGCGTTCCCGATCGCGAGTTTCAACTATACTCCCCACAGTGGTAGCTTCGACCTTGATGTGACCTTCACCGATACGTCAACCGGTTCCCCCGACCATTGGAGGTGGGATTTCGGCGACGGTTCCCCGATCGTTACGGTTACAGGACCCCCGATCCCCCTGATCCATACATATACAACCCCTGGTACCTTCTATGTTAACCTAGAGGTCTGGAACGCATTAGGCACGAACTCCACTCCCCCCCCAGGGAGTCCGGTTGTTGTCACCACGCCCGCTGCACCCAAGATTGCCAATTGCAACAGCACGGTTGGAATTGACCGGGTCCTCCTTGCAGAAAACAGCACACGGAACTTGTCGCTTCTGCTGTGGTACACTCAAAACGGGATGAGCACCTACAACGTCACACTTGGCTTCAACGATACCCTCAATACAACGTTCAAAGATGCGCACTGGCCGGCCTGGATGCCAGCCCCTCAGCTCCAGTGGCGGTTTGATCCGGTGAGTCTCCAGACAGACCCATATAATGTGACGGTTGCCGGCGTTGACTTCTCGACTACAAAGAGCAACTACAATGTGAGCCTCGGGTGTTTCCAGATTTACGGAAACCAGTCCGGAGAATCATTATTAATTCTGAAGAATTACACCCTGCAGGACTATGACTTCAATTTCTTCGACCTTACTCCAAGGTACGCAAACGTAACAATTGTGGTCAAGAAACTGTATCCCATACCTATAACCAATCCCAATTATCCGACAGATATTGACATGGACAATCTCTACGAGGATGTCAACGGTGATCATCAACGGAACTACCTAGATGTAATATGTTTCTTCCAGAATTATCCCTATATTTCTTCAACTGAATACTGGGAGTTCTTCGACTTCAACCACAATGGACATCTCGATCCTGCTGATACCATCGGTCTCTTCAGGATAATATATGGTTAATGGAGGAAAAAATACCCTCCATTTTCACGAATCAGGGCTGAATAACTATGAAATTTGAAAACACATGTAAAA
The DNA here is from genome assembly GCA_903828975.1 of uncultured Methanomicrobiales archaeon. GTDB lineage: Archaea > Halobacteriota > Methanomicrobia > Methanomicrobiales > Methanospirillaceae > CAIKOD01. Next base: position 4,014 of record CAIKOD010000036.1, read on the forward strand.
TTGTAGGAATTATCTGCATACTCCTTGCCGGACTGGCAGGAATTGCGTCAGCAACGACGATCACCATCGGCGGAGGACCGATAGCCTCTGTGGGTGACCAGATAGATGTACCGGTTACCCTGGATAGTGCTCCAACAGGGCTTTTGTTCTTCCAGATGACGGTAGCATCCACGGATCCATCGGTTGCAAATATTGTAAAAGTGACCTTCCCGTCCTGGGTAACCATGAATAGTACAGGGAGCCTTCCTGCCGGGACTGTGGAACTTATAGCACTTGATCTCGGCAATGCGAATCCCCCTGGAGTATCAAATATCCCTCTTGCCACGATAACGGTAAAGGGTCTCAAAGCAGGATCGACCCAGTTGACAGTTACCAGTAACAAGCTGAGTGATTCAAACTTCCATGAGTCCCCTGTCGGTGCCGTAGTTCCAGGTACAATTCAGGTGGGCGGCACGGTACCGACAACCGGTGCAATCTCGATCAGTTCGGTTCCAACCGGAGCAACGGTATTCCTGGACGGAGTAACCACCGGACAGGTGACCAGTACGACATTGACGGGAATCACTCCGGGCTCCCATACGGTCGTAGTAAAAATGTCAGGGTTTGAGGATGCAGGCCAGCAGGTAACGGTTACTGCAGGACAGACCTCCCAGGCAACACTGACACTAAACCCCGTTCAACAAACACCGACAACCGGTGCAATCTCGATCAGTTCGGTTCCAACCGGAGCAACGGTATTCCTGGACGGAGTAACTACCGGACAGGTGACCAGTACGACATTGACGGGGATCACTCCGGGCTCGCATACGGTCGTAGTAAAAATGTCAGGGTTTGAGGATGCAAGCCAGCAGGTAACGGTGACTGCAGGACAGACCACACAGGCAACAATGACACTAAACCCCGTTCAACAAACACCGACAACCGGTGCAATCTCGATCAGTTCGGTTCCAACCGGAGCAACGGTATTCCTGGACGGAGTAACCACCGGACAG
>CAIKOD010000037.1 GCA_903828975.1 uncultured Methanomicrobiales archaeon
AGGGTTTCCCATGAAAATGTCCGAACGAGCCGCAATCTAAAGAGATTTGAAACAGGCATTTTCATGGTTGGGGTGTGAACTTCCCGTTCATGTGTGTTTCAACAGAGCCAGAAATTGTATTTGTATTGAGCATATCGCCTCCTGCCAGTACTCATTTTGTATAACTTTTTTCCATCACATTTTGGGTAGATGATTTTCGTCATTTTTTCCGTCTTAAAACCTTATTGGATTTAGGGGATTAAATGACACCTTACCCAAAAAGATTACAGCGAGGTTCCACCACGTTTGCCGTCTCAATTAAAAACGTGTTATTCTTTCGTGCAGGGTCCTTTTAACAATTGAGATATTTCCATTCCACAGACCAGTCGCAATTTCGGCGGGGCTATGGTCTGGGGCCGTGAGAAAATTTTTTTAACCCCCTAAAAACTGCAGGATGGATTGCAGGGGATTTCATCCTAATCGTATTCCAATCAGATATTAAAATCAGCAACGATCTTACTGACCTTGGATGGGACCAGTTCGATTTGATCAATCCACGGTTTCGACCCCATCTCGACTGTCACCTCATAAAACCCTATTTTCATATGGTCAAAGGTATGGGGCGTGGTCTCTCCCGGTGTCCAGCCATTTAAATAAATAGAGGCACCCGGCGGGAGACTATCGACCACGATTGTCCCTTCACCATAATTCTCCATGGAGAAGAAGAATTTCTGGGGAGTCGTGTTAATATCCCTGATCTCAACCGTTATGGTTTCTTCCTTCGGGTATAATCCCGGCTTAGACAGCATGATCCGGTGGAGACCTTCCGACACTTCTGTAAATGTATGGGGTGTGGTATACCCTGTCCTGAAGCCGTCGATAAAGATCTCTGCTTCTTCAGGAACTGAGGCAATCTGCAGCGGTGGATGAGGCTGATCCTTCCTGGCAAGGTTCATTGTTACCGTTTCCTGGTTCGTGCATGGGATCAGGAAGGATGAATATGCTTCACCTTTTTTAACACTGATGAATGAACCCGGGCAGCCTGCAGTAATTGTTGCAGGGAGCCTCCCTTCCGGAAACCTGCCGTTAATTGTGAATTCAGCCCCGGAATACAGTCCGGGATTGATCGTGACTCTTTTCGCCAGGAGGGTTACTTCGGTATCGAGATTGTATATTGTTATTGCATCATGGTACACCCAGACACTCCGTGTATAGGTGGCCGGGCCACTCTGTTTATCGGCCCGGGTAATCGTGATCGTGTGGAGCCCCTCCGGGAACCCGTAATAAAGGAATGGGGTCCCGCCCTTGACCTCAACCCCGTCAATGGCAAGATCGAGATTGTCCGGGAAGGAAGTCACGTATATCCCGCCATACTTATTCTGTGCTTCCGATTTACCTGGTGTCACGAACAGGGCGTCCATGGCAGGTGTGAGTGGAATTTCGAGTGTTTTATCCCTATCAAGGGTTACAACCTCACTATAGACAAGATACCCAGGACGGGTGAGCGTCATGGTGTAGGTATTCTTTTCGAGACCGGTCATGACATAGGGGGTTGTGCCGGTACGGTTCCCGTTTAGCACGATGAGTGCTCCACCAGGGTCTGAATCGACAGAGAGGTTGAATACCAGGGCCGGTACCGGGGTTGGTGCGGGCCTTACCGGTAGTACTACCGGTGGAGCAGGATTGGTCCTCAGCAGTAACGAGGGGTCCGGGGTCAGATTCTTAATCAGGCGTGTAACCGGAAGATCCAGTGTCAGGATGAACCGTTCATCAGGGTCCGGTGCGTAAAGCGGGGAACCGATCAGGTCATCAGCAGAGCGGTTTGTCCAGATCGACTTATTCTCTGTTGAATAATTCCTGAGACTTCCCTTAATGGCCCTTGGTGTTATGTCGATAAACTGGAGTATATTCCGGATAATGTTGGCATAGGTAGCACGGAGGATATTTGGCGCAGGTTCCTCCTCTTCCCCCTCTGAAACGGAATGCCCCGTGGTATCATGCCCCGGGTCTGTAAGACTTGGATACTCATCTGAATGGAGCGTCTGGTTAATGCTGCTCTTTAATCCATGCCCTGCAATATCTGCAAGTTCTACTATGCGACCTTTAACCCCGGCATCCTCTTTCTCCTCCCGGGAAGCTGTGTCTGGTACTGCCCCGGGTTCACCATTACCTGGATTTGCATATTCCCCTGCGTGCCGGGTCTGGTTGATGCTCCCTTGTATTCCTGAACCCGCTATTTTCACCAGCTCTGCGGCGTTCCCCAGTACTATCGGGCGAAGGTCCCCGACCCGCCCAATGGTACTGGTTACACCCGTGAAGTATCCGGTACTATCCGTACTATTCCCCTGCCCGGGGACAAGCTGGTGATCAGGGCAGACCGGATTCCCAAACTGGTCGACCTCTTTGCAGGCCGTTGTACCAGGAATATCTGCTGCTACCCCGGAGATCGACACCGCTACCACGAGAAGAAGAAAAACCGCAATCTGGATCTGGTGGTGTTTTTTTTGGGAGTGGAAGGGTACCGTTCCGGGCATCTTCATGAACGTCGGCTCGTGAATTGATTAAAATTATGGTACATGCAAGGTTTTACTCCTGGTCTGTTTATATACCCAAGATCTCACAGCGTCCTCATGCGGCAGTGAATGACTTCTTCATAAACCCGTGATAACGGATCAGCCCCTGTCAAAACATATGGATATAATGAGAGATAACCGGATTATCATGGATGCACTCGCACCGGACGTGGCAAAAGAGGCAGCAGGGATTCGTGCGGCGGAGATGGTTGAAGACGGCATGGTAATCGGACTTGGGACCGGCTCAACCGTTCTCTTCGCCATGCAACAGATCTCCCGGAAGGTCAGGGACGGCCTCGATATTACCGGCGTCCCCACATCGTTCCAGGCAGCGATGAGGGCCCGGGAGCTTGGGATCCCCCTGACAACCCTTGATGACTACCCTGTTCTTGACCTTGCGATAGACGGGGCAGACCAGGTGGACCCGGGTTTCCGGGTGATTAAGGGGCGGGGGGCGGCCCAGCTACGTGAAAAATGTGTTGCAGCGGCAGCCGGACGGTTTATTATCGTTTCTGACCCCGGAAAACTCGTAACGATGCTGGATGCGGCGGTACCGCTGGAAGTACTGCCTTTTGCAGTCACCCCGGTGCAGTCTGTATTGAAAGGTCTCGGTGGAGAGCCGGTCCTGCGGGAGGGACAGAAAAAAGATGGGCCTGTCATTACGGACAATGGTAACATGGTAATCGACTGCAGGTTCGGATGTATACATCAACCTGAACAACTGGAACTCATCCTGACGACCATTCCCGGTGTACTGTCCTGCGGGATATTTTGTGGGTTTACAGAAAAGACAACGGTTATAGTGGGGGATGTGCCAGGTGCCCGCATCCTCAGCCGGTAAGACTCCGATTAAGAGTTCTAATTTTTAGGGTTTTTCCCTGACAGTATAAATCCTCTTGCGAAGATCTTAATGATTCAGGGTTATTCCAAAATTTACCCCGCTCCCGGGGCTCCGCCCGACCGCTGTGACGACCCTGGTTGGGATATGGAATAATCTCTAAATCACTGAAATTTTCAGGGATTTTACAGTTGAACCCTGACCAAAGAATATCTTATCGGGGGTGGGGCAGGGAGGGGATGAAACCCCCTCCGGTCAACCTATTTCCTTTTTTTAATATGCAGGGTTTTAACAAAGTTTATAATTGGAATTTTTTTGCCATATCAAATCAAGATTACCCTGTTTCACCGCTACTTACCGACCTTTACCAGCATCTCTTCAAGGCTCGGATAATGTGACTCGATCCTCTCGACCCTGCCTCCTTTGGATGCAATGATACCAGTGCAGGTATTCAGTTCATCAATTGAATCGGCAGGGATCTTGTAGAGCCCCCCCTCAAAGGTATATTCCCTGCACCCCCTGATCGCGTTGATATCATCGATAGTAAACGTAATCGTGTAACTGATCGATCCGAACATCTCCCTGAGCTCGTTCATGGTCCCCATGGCGACCATCTTCCCCCTCCGCAGGATCATCACTTTATCGCAGATTGTCTCGACCTGGAACAGGTTATGGGCCGAAAGGACAATTGTTTTCTTCTCGTAACGGAGCTCTCTTAAGAATCCTATAATATAGCGTGAGGTCATCGGGTCCAGCCCTGAAGTAGGTTCGTCGTAAACCAGGACAGAGGGATTATGCATGAGGGACCTCGCAATGGCGACCTTCCGTTTCATCCCTTTTGAAAATTCCCCTATCTTTTTTCCGTCCGGCTCAAGTGAAAGAGCCGCAAGCAGCCGGGTCCTGCGGCTGGTAATTGTCTCCTGGTCGAGACCATAGATCTCCCCGAAGAAACGGAGGTAGTCCTCAACGGTCATTGTTTCATATAACCGTGATTCCTCAGACAGGTAACCCAGGGATGCCTTGATACCATCTGGGTCCCTGACCACGTCAATGCCGTTCATCGTAAGGTCCCCTGACGTCGGGGTGATAAGGCCCGACAAAATTTTAAGCAGCGTGGTTTTGCCTGCCCCGTTATGCCCGATTACGCCGATAATTTCCCCTTCCTTAAAATCAAAGGAGATATGGTCTAGTGCCGGCACATTCGTGTATATCTTTGTGAGTTCATGGGCGACGATCATCTGAACTGTTCCCTGGCTTAACAGTCCTCTACCTTTACTGTATTATAGCTGATGAACATACCATTCTGATAATTGAGAGGTGGAGATGGGGTATTCCCGGGATATCCTCACGATTGCAAAATGGGAAGTAAAACGGTCTGTCGGGACCATGGGGAAAAATGTACTTCCGGTTGCCATCATCCTGATTGTCCTTCTTATCGCAGTGACCGGGTTTACTGCAAAAAGCGGCCTCCACCTGCAGGACGGGATCTACAAGGTCGGCACCAACGATCAGGAACTCGCTTCTTTGTTCTCCGGGGATGCACGTTTTTCTGTTGACCTCGCTGATACGGCGACAATACAACGCAACCAGGACTATTACGACCTGATGATTTTCAACCGTGTCGTGTATGTTCATGATACCGACCGGGGAAAGGCAGCCGCAAAGACCATGGAGCGGGACTATACAAAGTACCGGTCTAATGTGTATAACCAGCAGTCTGACCTGTTTGCAGCCTACCCGCTCTGGATCGATATCCAGTATATCAGGTCGGAACTGGATTTTACAGCCACGCAGTCCGGCCAGCAGGTATCGGTGCGTCCAAGGTCTAACCAGCCCCCGTCGCCCACCGGCCCGGTAGAACCGGTCGCAGTACCTGACGCTTCAATCGGCATATCAAGTGAGGAACTCAGGAGCAATCTCCAGCAGTCCACGTCAAAGAACAGCCAGATTTCCCGGTATACTGACATGTTTTCAGGTTCGGGAAACCCACTCGGTGCATATAAGACCCCTGACCAGCTCTCCCCTCCGTTGCCCTTTGATTCGATTATTCTTGTCTTCCTGTTCATCTTTCCTCTCTACTTCATGTCCCAGTTTTTCATGATGAGTATCATGAATGAACGCGTGGGTCGCCGTGGGGAGCTCCTGCTCTCAACACCGGCCAGGCCGTCTGCGATCATCCTCGGCAAGGCACTCCCTTATTTTGTGGGAATGGTCGTTATCTCGGCATTACTTACGCTCTGGATAAAGGCATCCCCATACATAGTCCTCCCTCTTATCCCGGTCATCCTCTTCTTCCTCGCCGCGGCACTCCTTATCGGCATGATCTCGAGAAGTTTCAAGGAGCTTTCGTTTATTTCGATATTTTTCTCGACCATTGCCACTTCGTACCTCTTCTTCCCGAGCATTTTTGCAAATATTCACGTTGTAAGCCTGATATCCCCGCTTACCCTTATCGTCCTCACCCTGCAGGGGACTGCCATTTCGGCGACTGATTACCTCTATTCAACCTCACTGTTCTGGCTTTCAGCGGTCGTGCTCTTTTACGTCGGGGTGGTAAATTTCAGGGAAGAACGGCTTTTTTCACAGTCTGACCTGTTTGCGAAGACCAGTGACTTCATTGCCTCCACGCTTTCATTTAAACGGCCATACCTCTCACTTTTCCTGTTTAACGCCTTCCTCATCCCGTTCGTATTCATGGTCCAGCTGATGCTGCTGGTACTCTTCTTCAACCTCCCGATGCCGCTCTCCCTGATACTTCTCCTCATTGGAGCGGCGTTTATCGAAGAGGTTGCGAAATCGCTTGGTATCTATTCCATGATCAGGAAAGCACCGCAGTTTTTCACATGGCCGGTGATAGTGGGGGCATCCATTGCTACAGCGCTCGGCTTTCTCTTTGGTGAAAAACTCCTCCTGTTTGTTACGCTCTCGCAGATCACGGAATCAGTCTTCGGAAGCATTATTTTCACCAGTCTCGGGGTATTATGGATGCCGTTCCTCCTCCATTTTTCCGGTGTCCTCATTATCGCGGCTTCGATTAAAAAAGGGGGAGATATCGGGTATGGAATCGGGCTCCTTGCAGCGGTGACCCTCCACTGCCTCTATAATGCGTATATAATCCTCGGGTGGTTATCCTGAAAGCAAAAAATATCGGCCTGATAATGAAAAAAGACTTAAAAGGGCTTGGGCATGAGCGGACGATCCTGCTTGCTATCCTGCTCCAGCTCTTTATTGCATTGTTCTCATCATTCCTCATGGTCGGGCTGACATCGATGTATGACCCGTCTGCACTTTCCAAATATTCAACAGTCCACTATAATATCGCATATAACGGATCAGATTCAGATCTTCGGGGCCTGCTGGCATCAGACTCCAGCCTGAGGGTGTATGACATGGAACTCGCCCCCGCTCTCCAGTCCCTCAAGGAGCGGAAGCTTGTGGCAGTGGTGTATGTACCGGATACAAGACCCGATGCAACGGACCCTGTCAAGATCACCCTGTATACCCTCAAGAATGACCTGCAGGCAGCCGTGGTCGATGTAAAGCTGAAGGAACAGTTCGTGAAGTATGAGGGAGAGCTCAGGCAGGTCAGGGCAGAGCGGATCGACGAGGAGCCCATACCGCTTGATATACCGAAAAGTACCGGTGGGAGTGACTTTTATGAATTTGTCTACGGGCTTCTGATCCCGCTGCTCGTCATTATGCCCGCGATCATTTCGTCAGCGCTGGTCATCGACCTGATTACTGAGGAATACCAGAACAACACCCTTGAAACCCTCTTGTCAACGCCGATCAGGGCAAACGAAATTTTCTGGGGTAAAGTTGCGGCAGCACTCATCCTCGTGCCCTTGCAGGCGGGAATCTGGCTGTTTCTCCTCATGCTGAATGGGATCACGATAGTGAATGCGCCCCAGATCCTTGCTTACGTGACAATAGTCGCAATGGTACTGATCCTTGTTGCTTCGATAACCGCATTGTATTACCGGGAACGGACCGCGGCCCAGTTTGTCTATTCGACTGCAATTGTTGTCCTGATGTTATTCTCCCTCGCATTGCCGGAAAACCCCATGAATATCATTGCGAAGCTGGCGACCGGGTCGGCAGGGACGGAACAATGGCTCGTTTTAGGCCTGATCATTGCGGTCGGGATGATCCTTTCCGTATTGACGAACCGCTATGCCGCCAAGTCCATGAGGGGGAATCAGGCGCCCAGATAACAGATGGTGCCGCCTGATCCCTGCAAGGCCCTCCGAAAAGGGTGTGATTATTTCCAGGCTGCTGCGGAAGCGCCCGCTATTGAGTTTGCAACCCGTTAATAGTATGCATAGGTCATGTTCTCATCTTTTAATTTGTATATAACACCACCAAGCGTCACAAAGACCTCAACCCTGTCAGACCCCCGGGTCCCTTTCATATCAACCGATGCCCCGGTAGAGACCTGGTTCCCGATCTGGATATTTTTCTGCTCAACTCTCCCATCGGAGGTAGTTACTCTGACAAGAATGTTCTTTACGATGACCTGTCCGGGGCCTCCTATAAACGTCACGGTTATCGTATTGTAAACACGGTCTTTTTCGATCCCGACATCAACAGCATTAGCGGGGGACAGGGCTGTGACGTTCTGCGGGAGGGTGTCTATTACCGTCTGCTCCGCGGGTTCCGGGATTGACTTCGTTGTCAGTACCGGCAGGGTTGCAGGGAGTGAGGTGACCGAAGTAACGGGGGTTTCGGGTATGGTTACACCCTGCGTTCCCGGTGACTGCACCGTTTGCTGGCTGATGCAGCCAGAACAAAAAATCAGGGTGATAAAGGCCGCAATAATGACAATGGTGGAAATAATTTTCATGATCTCGCTATCCTTAGAGGTGCTATTGTCGAGTAATAGGTTTTTTGATACCGGGCATGGTGTGTGTGCTGTTGTCCCTGCCGGTTGTTTAACGGGTTTGAAGGGTGGAATGATACACCGAAACATAAAAACCATTCGATACATTGAAGAATAAGATTGACAATGATTTACGTAAAGCAGGAGAAAGGGTAATGTTTTGTTCGAAGTGCGGTAAAAAGACCGACGATTCCGGTAAATACTGCCAGTGGTGCGGGGCAGAAGTGAAAGGTACAGCACCGGCTCCGGCACCAAAACTTCTTCTTAAAAAGAAGTCTTATGGAATTAGCACCGAGAATTACGCGGGATTTGGACAACGGTTCCTTGCATGGATCATTGATATTGTCTTCATCCTGGTCCTTGATATCTTCATTATGGGACTCACCGGGCTCAATGAAGGGGTACGGATGATTTACCAGTTCCTGCGCGGGTACCCGATGACCGATCGGTATGGCGATGTTGTCTACTCCATGGTGCCGACCCAGGTTATCTATGCGATCGCGGTACTCCTGATCCTTGTGCCCTGGCTTTATTATGCAATTCTTGAGAGCTCGAAGAACCAGGCTACCCTCGGCAAAATTGCAGTACGCATCGCGGTAACCGACCTGCATGGTAACAGTATCACATTTTCACGCGCAACTCTCCGCTTTTTCGCGAAAGTGCTCTCCATCATCACGTTCTTTATCGGTTTTATTATTATCGCCTTCACCCGCCAGAAGCAGGGCCTGCATGATATTATCGCCGGGTGCCTGATGTACCAGCAATAATCCATAATCTCTTTCTCCTTTCTCAACTGTATAAATCCCGGTACAGGCTTTTTCTCTTTAAAACTCTGCTATATACCAATGGTAACCCAAAGAAGAAGCTGGGTTCATCCCCCCTCTGCCCCACCCCCATTAAGATATCCTTTGTTGGACAGGGTTTCAATCGATTTTTTACACATTCCAGATATTCTAAGACCTGGTCTCTATCCCAGCCGGGGCGCATCAGTGGTGGGGTAAAGCCCCAGGAACGTAGGAAAATTTCGGAATAACGGCTCTGTATAAACCCTGCATATTTAAAAAAAGAGCAGATACGTAGATAGGAGGGGGTTTCACCCCCTCCCTGCCCCACCCCCGATAAGATATTCATTGGCAGGGTTCAATTGGGACATTCAAGGAAATTTCAGAGATTAGGAGATCATTCCTTATCCCTACCGGGGTTGCCAAAGTGGCGGGGCAGAGCCCCGGGAGCGTGACGAAATTTTGGAATTACCAATCTGCAAGAGAGATATAAGGGCATTTCTACAAAGTGTGCTATGAGTCTTCGGCTTATAGATGAGCATGAAAAAGGTGGACTTTCAGATTGTTTTGCCGGAGTTTTTCATATCTACCCAAATTCAGTAAAATTTGGTTAGTGGATTTCTACAGAGCAAAAAAATCAATAAGACTGGCATTGGAGTATTTTCACGGGGTCAAAAATGTCCAGGAAAAAATGGAATATCTGAAGAATTTGATTGGCAACTACACCGGGTCCGCAAGTTAGCATGGCACTTTTTTGTCCTGTTGCGCCGCTTGCAGGAAACGCCGTTAATCGAACCTGAACTTGAGGATAACGATCAGTATCACAAGGACAAAGGTCGCACCGTTTGCGATTATTATGGGAAGTTCCTGTATCAGGATCCCGTAGATTAGCCATAACAGGATTCCTATGGCAAATAACATGAGCATACCCGGTGAGAGGTCCTTACACGATTTCGTCCGCCATGCTCTGTACACCTGGGGGAGGAAAGCAACCGTTGTGCAGAACCCGGCAATATAACCAAGTGCCGGAACAAAATCCATTTCTTATTCACCGGTATCCGCTTGACCTGGAATCAGTCATATTTTCCTTTCAAGCCGGCCCATCCCGTGAAGCCGCAATAAATACAACCGTCCCCATCACAATGTTTGCACCTGCATGCCGGCTCTTTTACGAGCACGTACCCGGTCTTGTTACAATATATACAACATGCACCTTCGCAGTGTGAGCAGACGACGCTGCAATAAATCGTGGGGGAATCTGACATTGAGGGCACCGGATTTTTTATTCCAATAAGTTTTCTGTCAGGGGAACATTAAAAAAACTGGTATTGTGGTCATCAACTTACAGGTATATATCAGGGTTTCTGCACAGCACCCTGGTTAGCCTGACCGACACTCGCTGCATAACGGGAGAGAACCCCGGTCAGTTGTTGTACCGGGGGTTTCCACGTGGTTCTCCGGGCACCCAATTCCACATCCGGCACCAGGTGGTCAAGTGTCTTCTTAAAGAGGTCCATGGCAATCGTGTCCCCGTTTCTGATGAGTGCGATCGGTCCTCCGATTGCCGCCTCCGGCGCGATATGCCCTATACACGGTCCACGGGTGCCTCCCGAGAAACGACCGTCGGTAATGAGAGCGACACGGGTATATCCAAGCCCCATCAATGCAGAGGTGGGGGAGAGCATCTCGGGCATTCCCGGGGCACCACGCGGCCCCTCGTACCTGATGATGACAACGTCCCCCTCTTTCACCTCCCTGGCAAGTATCGCCTTCATTGCAGCCTTTTCTCCATCAAATACCCTAGCAGGACCCTGGTGGACCCACATCCCCTTCGGGACAGCCGCACATTTTACCACAGCCCCGTCAGGGGCCAGCGACCCTTTGAGAATTTTCAGGCCCCCCGCCGGGCTTACCGGTGAATTTATACCCTTTATGACGTTTGAATCGCGGACAACCGCGGCTTTCGCAATCAGCTTGACGCTCATTCCCGAGACTGTCGGGGTATCGGCAAGCAATGCTGTAAGTTCTTTAAATACTGCCGGGATACCTCCCGCCCGGTAGAGCGTCTGCATTGAATGAGGTCCGCTTGGCTGCATGTGGCAGATGTGCGGGGTTTTTTCACCAATTTCGTTGAACCGGTCGAGGTTGAGGGGCACCCCTGCTTCGACGGCGATTGCCATCAGGTGCAGGACGGTATTTGTCGAGCCCCCAAGGGCCATATCGACCCTGATTGCATTTGAAAGGCTGTCGATGGTGATAATATCCCGGGGCCGGATATTCCCCCTCACGAGGTTGAGGACCCGTTCGCCGCTTTCACGGGCGATTCTGAGTTTTGCGGCGTCAACCGCAGGGATAGCGGCGCAACCCGGGAGTGACATCCCCATGGCCTCGGTCATACACGCCATCGTATTTGCCGTGTACAGTCCCTGGCAGCTCCCGCAGCCGGGCATTGCACAACATTCGAGTTCCTGCAGGGCAGCTTCGCTCATCGTTCCGGCTGCCACTTTCCCTACACCTTCAAAAATATCGATCAGGGACAACTCCTTCCCGGCAAGGTAACCAGAGAGCATCGGCCCTCCTGTTACTACAACCGAGGGGATATTGCAGCGTGCCGCTGCCATCAGCATCCCGGGAACGATTTTATCACAGGTGCCCACGCAGACGAGCCCGTCAAACCTGTGGGCTTCTGTCATCAGCTCTATGGAATCCGCGATGTTCTCTCTCGAAGGGAGCGAATACCGCATCCCCTCATGGCCCATCGCGATCCCGTCACAGATGCCGATTACGCCGAACTCGAACGGAACCCCGCCGGCTGCAATGATCCCCTCTTTGACCTTGTCGGTCAGGGTCCGGAGGTGGACGTGTCCTGGGACAATCGTGTTGTAAGCATTGGCAATCCCGATGAATGGAAGCCCCATTTCCCGGTCGGTGACACCGAGCGACCTGAGAAGCGAACGGTTTGGAGCCCGCTGGTACCCTGATTTAACCTCATCACTCCGCATGAGAAAAACCTCTCTCCTACGGTGATTATGTGCCCTGAAGTCTTATATTCCTTCGTTGTCCCGTGCTGTCGTTACTGCCTCTTATACTTCCGGGCGGCGTTGACAAACGAAACCGAAAACTCCCTCGTGAAGTAACTGTGCGTGTAACTTCCGGTTGTTTCATGTTCAGACAGCCCGTCCCTGCAGCCGGAAATACCTTTGCCACGCGAAAGTTCAATGATAAACCGTGCATCCGGCATGCATTCTATCTGGGAATAATGGAATTCATGACCTTTAATTTTCATCCCCGGGGTGATATACGAATTTTTACTGCTACCCCTGCCAGAGGAGTACCCGAGTGCCTGGACAGAGCCGGTCATCTCCGCGCATGCGGGAAGGACCCCTGCCATCCGGTACTCACGGTCTGTGAGAATTCCCCGGGTGAGAAAAAGCAGCCCCCCGCATTCAGCGTAGATCGGCATACCCTGGTCAGCAATCGCTGCAATCGCTATCGTTGCGGGTGATGCCTCGAGTGCACCGGCATGGAGTTCCGGATATCCTCCCCCGAGGTAGATAGCATCTGTTTCTGGGAGATGGTCATGTATGGGGCTGAAAAAGACCAGTTCTGCACCGGAAGCGACAAGAAGGTCAAGATTGTCCTGGTAATAAAAGCAGAAGGCCTCATCGCGGGCGACCCCGATGACCGGCCGTTCTCCGGTAACCCCAGGCAGCGGTTCCGGGACTGGTAACGGGCTGGTATTGCTGGCGATCTCAAGGATGGCCCCGGTATCACAGTCTTCGCTTACCGCTTCCCCTGCTGCTGTATCCTTATCTACCTCGGATGCCATGAACAGGCCAAGGTGCCGGCTCTTTACCTCAAGTCCCGGTCTCCTTTTCATCCATCCGAGAATGTTCCTCCCAGCTGACCGCTCTATCAGTGTCCTGTGGTGGTCGCTGCCTAACCGGTTGAAGATCACCCCGGCAATCCGTTCCCCGCCCGGGGAACCGGCGAAGCCGTTGACAATTGCATTCGCGCTCCGTGACATCCCTTTCACGTCAACAATGAGTATTACCGGTGTGTCGAGGATATCAGCTACGTGGGCAGTACTAGCTTTCAGTGTCCCGTCAAGCCCGTCAAACATTCCCATGACTCCTTCAATAACGGCAATGTCGGCGCCCCCCGATGCATGAACAAATGTCTCCATGACCCCTTCTTCACCCATCATAAAGGGGTCAAGGGTCCTCGAGTTCCTACCGCAGATAGCAGTATGGTGGGTAGGATCAATGAAATCCGGGCCTACTTTGAAGGGTTGGACTACGAGGCCCTGCGAGGTGAATGTCTGCATCAGGCCACGGGCAATGGTTGTTTTACCACATCCGCTATGAGTCCCTGCAATAAGGATTCTTGGTATCTGGTGGTTCCTGCTCACGAAGCGTATCACTCCTGGTCATAACGGTTACCGGAAATCCATGTGCCTGGCACGAGTCGGATAACGGATGTCCCATACCAGATGGTTTGGTGCTTTCTTACATAAATCCATGAGGGGTCGGGTATATGATGGTCTTAGTGAAACAGCTAATTCTTCTGTTGTTGCGACTGTCTTTCGGACCATGATTGTCCGGAGTTTTTACAGGATGATTGCAGGCCGAAAATACTTTTTATTCACAGGAATAATAATATAAGAAAATCAGGAGTGGGTTTATGGAAAAACAACATGCAATCTTTATCGGTATTGTCATGTTCATCGTCGCGATTACCCTCGGGCTTTTCTCCATGAACGGCATGATGGCCCCGGCGTCACTACAGGCGGTCGGGCTTGCGGGGGCTTCAAATCTCACATTTATGGCAGAAGCGGTATCTGACGGGAATTATCTGACATTCCGATATATTCCGGCGTCTAATATGACCGGCCCCGTTACTGCCACCTACCAGGTGCAAAAAGATGGCAAGGCACTCTTTAGCGATAAAAAAATCTTCGAATCAGTAATGCCCGATAACCCCATAGAAATTGTCATGAATAGGTCTGATAACGGTACATATGCCATGATCATGATGATTTCCGACAAGGGGAAAAATAATGTTCATACAAGTATAACCACGTGGCACGGGCTAAATGCAACGTATTCAACAAATCCGGCATTATTTAGTGCAGATTCCAGGACCTGAAAAAACCCTTGGACTTTTTTTAGCCCGGGGATTCATTTTTCTCTGCAGTTCCACCCATTTTTTGTGCCATGAAGGATTTTAACAGACGCATTTAAAAAATTTGTCCGCATCAAATGTTCTATCTGGTCAGGGCAGAACCTGTGATTCCGGATAGCAACCAGGACTTCAATCACTGTAACGAGTTGGACCGTGGGTCCAACCGGAGGCCCGTATTGTTAAAGAAAAAATGGACCCGGCAGCGCCTGGCCCCTCATCCCAGCCCGAACTGCGCAAGCGTGGTCCTTGACGGGTCGATACTGGCCCAGTCCCATCCAAGGGCTTCGATGATCCTCGAGATTGGCTGCTTGATCGTCTTGTCAAGCATCATCTCGTAATCTATGGTAAATTCAGGAGGTACCTGGTCACCGTATTCGAAGCAGAGGACATCGGTCCTTGGGTATTTTGATTTAACCCCCTTGATATAGACCCGTTTTGGCTTG
>CAIKOD010000038.1 GCA_903828975.1 uncultured Methanomicrobiales archaeon
GGAATGCGTATTCGTGAGGTAGATACGGATATTATTGGAAAGTGTCATCTGATCCTTTTGATAATAACATGAAATCACATCAAACGATCAATATCGCTCATATCGTACACAAGAAATCCTTCATCAAGGAGTTCCGCTTTTTCATCAATAGTCCCTGCGACGACCACAAATTTTTCATTGACATATTCTTCATGCCGGACCAGCTTGGATTTTCTTTTCAGGCGGTTGAGCAGATTTTTCACATCGCTCCTGGTAAGATCACCCCATTTCACTTCTCCAAAGATTATGGTAGAGGTCTTTTGTTCGAATGCAATCAGATCGATCTCGTCTTCCTTATACCACCATCGCCCCGTACGATATCCCGGAAAAATTCCAGGTATAAAATCTCTACGAACAAAACTCTCATAACGCCTGCCAAAGTAGGAATCAAGTTCCTGATCAGTTGGAACGTACCCCGAGGTCTCTATTTCCTGCCTATGTGGAAAGATAAAGTTAAACCAAAAATCAAAGAGAGAATCTTTCACACGATATACCCCATTTTTACTTTTCAAAAATGCAGGTTCCTCACGTTCAATTATCCCAAGACGGGCCATACTCTCCAGGTATGGATATAAATGGCGGGCATCGGTTCCACAGAACTGGGCAATGGCAGCAGGAGTTGTATTCCCAATTGCGACAGCATTGAGGATCGATTGGTACATCTTCAGCTCGCGGAACTCCTGGGTAAGGAGAAAATATGGCTCGCGGTAGAAATATCCATAACGATTGAAAAACTCACGGCCAATAAATTCTCTAAATGAACGGTAATCTTCCGCTTTCAGAAGATACTCAGGAACACCTCCGATCGTGAGATATATACGCAATGCTTCTTTGAAGGGGACAGATAAAAATTTACGAGCATGCATAAACGGAAGCGGTTCAAGAAAAATATCCCGCGTCCTTCTTCCATACAATGGTGAAGTTGATGAGAGTGCGAGATCACTCATAAGCCCGAGCATTGACCCGCAGAGAATGATGCACCAGTTGGACATTGACAATTTTGTGTCCCAGGATTTCTGAAGTCCCGATAGAATTGAAGGGTCGTTTTTTATCAGGTAGGTGAACTCATCGATGATAAGATAGGTGCGTTTCGGGAGCGATTTCTGCGCGATATAGGTAAATAACTGGTCCCATGTGATGAGATCCAGCGATGCAAGAAGGTCATCGTCGAAGAATTTTGCACATTCTGACTGCATATTCCGGATCTGAAGCCGTGGTGCGGTGTCTTCAGCGAAAACCATGATACCGGGTTTGTTTTTGGAGAATTCGGTAATCAATCTTGTTTTGCCAATCCGTCTTCTACCATACAGAATTATAAGTCTGCCATGGTTTTTGTTCCACTCTTCCACAAGAATCCCGGTCTCATCTTCCCGGTCAATAAACCCCCTAATCATGATTAGTACTAATCGTGATTAGTACATAAAAATTTTGCTGGAACTCTGATTAACCTGTGATCTATACCAAAAGGTTCCAATCCTGATTTCAAACCCGCCGAATTCGGCGGGTTTAAAAATGTGGCCGGGCTGAACAATTTTTGATTCACACCCAAACACTCGACTGATAATCCCATGTCATAGAACTCATCTCAAGAGCGGAGAGGTATGGGCAACCCCCTCAAAATCCAACCCCACTCCAGCCCCTTTATCGCAAAAATAAGCAGGTATCCCCCCGCTAACTACCCTTTGCCAACCCCAAATCGAACAACAACCTGGTTTTTGGGCAGTAACGTCAGCATTGCAGCCCGTTAATGCAAATTCGCCTTAATTTGCCTTACTCTAGAACGACGACTATATTGCCTTATTTCGCCCGGTTTGGGGGGTGGAATGGCGTTATTTTGGCCATACCCTGACTTAATCAAACATCTGTCATGGGTGGAAACTGGGGCATTAGGGGGCGGTAATGTGTATTTTATGGTAAAATTGGTGGATTTCTGAGTCACACACCCGGGGTGATAGCGGTCATCTAAACTGACATGGCTACGGATTAATCCACCATCAACTCTGTCATTGCCAATATTTCCAGTTTTAAAGGAGGAGCAGGCCTTGGCACTCGCATCAGCATATGCTTAATCCGGCCTCGCCTTTTACAAATTATTGTGAGTTTATAACCCACCATAAAATAGATTTATGTCGGGTTATAACCATACATTGCATATGAATACCCTCTTTGAACTCCTCACTTCATTGAATCCCTGGTGGGATGGCCAGGACTTTGAGACAGGGAGGACCCGGTTAACATATTTCCAAAAGATCCAGCGATACCTTGAGACTGGGGAGATCATCGTAATCAGCGGGGTCAGACGTTCAGGGAAAACAACCCTGCTCTTTCAGCTCATCAAATATCTCATCACCATCCAACAGGTCCCCCCAAGAAACATCCTCTTCGTCAATTGTGACGAACCGGATATTGCATTACTTGATGACCCGGTCGCAACGGTAGTGGATATCTATAGAAAAGAAATTTCCACCAACGGTACCATGTATCTCGTGTTTGATGAAGTCCAGAATGTAAAGAACTGGGAAAGGACAATCAAATCACTCTACGACCGGAAAAAATACAAAATCATCATATCAGGCTCATCCTCGTACCTGTTAGACTCCCAATTATCCATCCTGCTCTCGGGCAGGTACTTTTCAATTCCCGTGTTCCCCCTCGATTTTTCGGAATACCTCTCATTTAATGGACTGGAGGTTAACAAAGACCCGATCAGCCTTGCCTCACATAAATACGAAATCCTTACCCTGCTGAAAAAATATCTCCGTGAGGGAGGCTTTCCCATCGTAGTATTACAGCAGGATGATCTTACAAAACAAGATTATCTTCATGCATACTATGACAGCATTGTATATCGGGATATCCTCCGCCTAAACGAAGTACGGAATCAGAAAGCTCTTGCTGAACTTCTCAATTATCTCTTTACGAATATTGCTTCCCCGTATTCATATCGGCGAATTAAAGAGATGCTTGGTATTGATCTCCAGACAGTGAAAGATTATATCCACTTCGCTGAAAATGCAAAGATACTCTTTGAGGTTCAACATTTTTCATATTCCCTGCACGCTCAGACACGACCGAATAAGAAGATCTATTGCATCGATAATGGTCTTCGTAATGCGGTTTCTTTCCGGTTCTCTGAAGACGAGGGAAAACTGGCGGAAAATCTCGTATTTGTGGAGCTAACTCGATCAGGAATGAACCCGTATTATTGGAAGAAAAAGAAGGAAGTTGATTTTGTCATCAAATCCCCTGATAACAGAATAACCGCGATGAATATCTGCTATACCGATGGTATCCCAGACCGGGAAAAGGAAAGTCTTTTAGAATTTAAAGAAGAATTCGGGGATTCCGTAGAAAAACTCATTATTCTCACAAAAGATAGTGAAAAAGAGGAGGAAGGGATCATGTATATCCCACTATGGAAATGGCTTCTTTACAAGAGCAGGGCATAAAAAAAGACTCCAGAGAGACGGAACAATATATTTTGAGTAAGGAATTATGCAGACAATGTAGCGGTTGGTGTGGCGATCCAATCCTGAAAACCTGAATTCTCTTTTTTTCAATGACAATCTTTCGCAGAATGAACTGCTTATGAAACTGACAGAATCGATATCCACCAAATTAAACTGTAACTGGAGGCACACCAATCAACATAGATCGGTGAGAAGAGATAGAATGGCGGCTCAAATCAGGCACCCCCTAATCCCACTCCATTCCAGCCCCTTTATCGCAAAGATCAGCCGGTATCCCTTCTCTCACCACCCTTTGCCAACCCCAAATCTAACATCATCCGGATTTTTATGCAGTAAACGTAGATTTAAAGCCCGTTAATCCAAATTCGCCTTAATTTGCCTTACTCTAGAACGACGGCCATACTTCCTTGTTTCGCCAGGTTTGGGGGGTGGAATGGCGGGGGTTTGGCTTAGCCTGGCATAATCAACGATCTGGCAAGGGTGGAAACGGGCGCGTTATATGGTGGGGAATACGTATTCTGGGGGCTGAATACGGAGAATTTTTTGCAAATACTAACTGCAGGATTCCTGGAGTCCAGGAAATAAATTCGCATTGATAAAAAATTTCAATAATTAAACCGGCGCTCATATTCTTTATGGTCAAACCATTCAATAATTACGGCAATTGTGCCATCTTCTGAGCTCGCCACCGTGTAAACCAGCCGATAGGAAGATGAGATATTAATCTTCCAGAGATTGCTGACCCTGTATACCGTGAGATATTTCTTTGGGATCTGCTTTTTTGGAATCTGGATACCACAAAAGACATTCTCAACAAGGGCATCGATCGCTTTATTCAACAACGAATGGAGGATCTTTTCCTCAGACGAGCCGTTTTCCAAGGCGAAATACTGCAGTTTGATTTCTTCACTCGCAAAATAGATTGAAACTTTCATCGTATCTTGAGATCTTCACGGCCGAGATATCGACGTAAGAGGTCTGGGTTGTGGATCCAACAGATTTTTCCATTTTTATCAACTGCAATCTTAACCGATTCCAGAAGATAATTGATTATTTTATTGAAAGTTGGATATTCCACTTGCTTGGGGAGATTTTTCCAGACATCTGTTTTATGGAATTCCCCGCTGTGCTCCTCGATGAATACTTCTACCATTTTAATAGTCTCCAAATTGGGGGAATGTCCTTTTTTCAGTAAAGATGGAGCCATTTTAGGATAGTTGATTATATAAATATATATAATTATTCTTTACGCAAGAAGAATGCACTCTCTGATCATGATCCTCCAGGAAAATATCAACTCCATCACGATCATTGATTATGATAATCAGGAAGGCCAGGACCCTTCCGATGAGTTTCCCCCGTTATAAAAAAGAGATGCACGCCACGCATCATCACGCAAAGCACCCCGGCTACGGCGACAGTCTGCTTATGCATCCTGTGACCGCCGTCGCCTCCTACCCCAATGTATCAACAGGCCAACAAACGTTGAGTGAGATTATCCGAGTAGGCATCTCAATTTCAAATTAAAATCTCAAAAACTCCCAAATGGGAAAACACTGGAAGAAAGAATTGTGTGAGTAAATGACTGGTATGACGGGGTCAGGGCCTCCAACAGGTCAACCACGGAATCCGTTCAAAATCACGGTCATTTGAGAATATATGCTCGATATTATGAGCGTGAGCAAAGGCTGTAATGGCTGAATCTTTCGCCATCAGTTTAAGCCCCTTTGAAAAATAATAGGTAAGATCGGTAAGACCTTTCGCCTCATCAACCAGCTCGAATGGCATTTTTAAGAGGTCCTGATGTAATTCCCATGCAACATGAAGCTGGGAGATTATATCCGGATTATGTTTAATCTGGGTTACTGCTTCCTGCGGGGATGACACAAATTCTTTCTCTACCGCTTCTGCAATGATAAGACGATGGAGCAATTCGTTGAGGACAACGGCCGGGATTACCCCTTGTATTTCTCCATCTTCAACCCGACGGATCGCAGTCTCACAATCGTCGGCAAATCGGGGATGATCGGTCACCCAGTATACGAAAATGTTGGAGTCGAAAATTGCACGAGTACCGGAAGGAAAACGAGACAATCTATTCGGGGAGGTCACTTTCGGCGATCTCCTCGATAATGGCGGGATCTGAAATTTTTATTCTGCCCCGAAATCGTCGTGATGCTGGCACCTGATTCATATTGCCCGTAACATCAATTGAAGATTTCATTTTGCCTGTGGTCAGAGTTACCTTCTCCGGCTTTTGGCGAACTACTTCAGTCGGGGACATGATTACCATAAACCATTGTCTACAGATATGAAAAAGGTTAGTATGCCATTTGATTCGTCAAGACCTCTTCACCAACGAACCAAAATACCAAAACTTCACCTATTTTTGGGTTGTATCAGAACATATGCTAATCCCGCCCCATTCCAACCCCTTTATTGCAAAAATCAGCCGGTATCCCAGTTGCCACCGCCCTTTGCCAACCCCAAATCGAACATCAACCGGGTTTTTGGGCAGTAACGTCTGTATTGCAGCCCGTTAATGCAAATACCACTTAATTTGTCTTATTCTAAAACAACGGTCCTGCTTACTTGTTTCACCAGTTTTGTGGGGTGGAATGACGTTATTTTGGCCATCCCCAGACTAATGGAAAAATCGAACGATCTTTTGGTGAAGTTGAACGGAGAATAGGGAAGTTTGGATCAATCGATAAAATTGTTCACTGGCACAATGTGATTATACCTCACATGAGTCTCGACTTTGATGAGCCAGCTAATGTATTCTGGTATCGTTTGCCTCCAGAGAGAGTGTTGTCCTATGCGCAGAAATGGTTATATGTGTAAAATTAATTCAGGATGCCACAAAAACCGACGTCCATGATGTAATTTTAGTGACATCCCAGATAGATGTAGAGGGAATCAACCTGTATGTGGGGATAGCGGACAAAGGAAAATATAATACAGATGCTCGTTCTCATCTACCTCTTTTAAACCGTTATTTTTTAAAACTCCCTGTTTAAAATAAGATTGCAACCATGATCCCTAAAAAGCATTAAGTTTTTACAACAGAATAGTATGGTATGAAAGTTGCGATCATCGGTGCATCGGGATATACCGGTGGAGAACTCATCCGTCTCCTCCTGACGCACTCATCCGCAGAAGTCACCTGTGCGACCTCGCGCAAACTTGCGGGGACTCCGGTTGTGAAAGAGCACCCCCACCTGAAAGGGCGGATTGACCTCCAGTTTGAAAACCCCTCTGCCGAAGAGATTGACGCAGATTTTGCGTTTCTGGCGGTCCCCCACACCGCGGCGATGAGGTATGCCGCCCCGCTGCTTGACCGCGGGGTCAAAGTTGTTGACCTGAGTGCTGATTACCGGCTCCCAAAAGATGTATACGAGAAGGTCTACGAGGTCCCCCATACCGCGTACTTCGAGTGTCCCTACGGGATTCCCGAACTCCACCGTGATGCATGCGGTCCTGCCCGGTTTGTTTCCAATCCCGGCTGCTTCCCTACAGGAGCGACGCTGGCCGCAGCGCCTCTGGCAGGACGTGCCCACACGATTATCTATGATTCAAAGACCGGTGTCAGCGGAGCCGGGGATAACCCTTCGGCAACGACTCACTACCCGAATGTCGCAGACAATATCAACCCCTACAAATGGACCTCGCACCGGCATCTTGCCGAGATGCGCATGGAGGTCTCACGCCTTGGTTCCACTGCAAAGGTATACTTTACACCCCACCTGGTCCCGGTCACCCGGGGGATACTGACTACTGCACACATTCTACTCAAAGAACCCATGGGGCAGGAAGAAGTGGAAAAATGCTACCATGACTTTTACAAGGGTGAATATTTCATCAGGTACCAGAAGCCAATGCTCGCGACTGTCAGGGGGTCCAACTTCTGTGATATCATGGTTGAGAGTGAGGGTGAACGGGTCGTTGCGGTATCGGCAATCGATAATCTTGTCAAGGGTGCGAGTGGCCAGGCAATACAGAATATGAATATTATGTGCGGGTTCGTCGAGAATGACGGGCTCCGTGGGGCAGGCGTATTCCCCTGAGGTGAGATGAGAATGAACGTTTCAGAAGTAATGACAAAAAACCCGATCGTCGTATCTGTCAATGATACCGTCCGGCAGGCAGCGGGATTACTGAAAAAGAACCGTATCGGTGGTCTGCCAGTAATGGATGACGATGTACTGGTCGGGATGGTAACCGACACGGACATTGTAAACCTCCTGGAGACCGGCCAGATATCAGATGACCTCTGGCTCCCGTCCCCGCTGGAGATCATAGAAGTCCCTATCCGCGAGATGATCAACTGGGAAAAGACAAAGAAGGCACTGACCCACATCGGCGATGAAAAAGTCGGGAACATCATGGGCCATCCGGCAATCACTATCCATGCAGATGCGGACATCGAGGAAGCTGCAGCAGTGATGCACAAGGAAAAAATCGCCCGCCTCCCGGTGTTGGACGGCCGGAGACTCGTCGGTATTATCACCCATACGGATATTGTCCAGGGGATCGGGAGCAGCTTCGAAGGTGCAGGCCGGTAAGCCCCGGAGGTACGTCTGGATGAAAAGTATCTGTGGTGTCGAAGGAGTGACAGCTGCCGGGGTCAAGGAAGGAAAATACGGTCTCACCCTGATCCGGGCAGAAGGGGCTGCGGCCGGGGTTTTCACCTCAAACATAATGAAGGCCCCCCCGGTGGTCCTGATGCAGGAGCGTATAGCCAGGGGAAAACTCGGTGCAGTGATCGCAAACAGCGGTTGTGCCAATGCATATACGGGCGATCGCGGGTACCGGGACGCAGTGAAAATGGCAGAAATTGCTGCGGGAGAACTGGATCTGGATGCCAACGGGATTGGTGTGGCAAGTACGGGGGTAATCGGGCGCTACCTCGATATCCCCCTGATCACGCGGCAGGTAAAAGAGGTCGCCCCGCGTCTCGAGCGAAGTGCATCAGCCGAAATACAGGCGGCGAAGGGGATTATGACCACCGATTTATTTGAGAAGCATGCCCTGATCCAGAGGGAGACATTCTCGGTCGGTGGAATTACGAAAGGCAGCGGAATGATTGCCCCCAATATGGGCACCATGCTCGCATTTCTCTACACTGATGCCGAAGTCAGCGCCAGAGACCTCCAGGTCTCATTAAAACTGGCGGTAAAACGGACGTTCAATCGCGTGGTAGTGGACGGGGATGAGAGTACCAACGATATCGCTCTCTGTACGTCGACAGGGTTACGGGGGCATGTAAACCAGCAGGAGTTCCAGAAGGCACTTGAAGAGTGCTGCCGATCCCTTGCCATGCAGATCGCGATCGATGGTGAAGGTGCAACGAAGTTACTGGAAGTCACCGTCACGGGCGCACCGTCGGAAGAATCGGCCTCTGCGGTGGCAAAGACTGTCATAGCATCCCCGCTTGTAAAGACTGCCGTCTATGGGCAGGACCCGAACTGGGGCCGGGTGGTCGCTGCGGCCGGGCGTTCGGGTGTAAGGTTTGACCCGTACGCGGTCTCACTCTGGATCTCGGACGGGACCAGTCGTGCGGAACTTGTCCGGTCCGGCGAGATAGTTGTCGACCTGGTCCTTGCCAAATCCCTGATGGCAGGGAAAAAGGTCATATTCGAACTTGACCTCGATGCAGGTGACGGGACGGCAACAGCATGGGGATGTGACCTGACGGAAAAATATGTCGAAATTAACGGGAGGTATACTACATGAAACGTGAAGAGGTGCTCACCGAAGCACTCCCCTATATCCAGCAGTTCCATGGAAAGACGATGGTGATCAAGCTGGGCGGCCATGCGATGGTGGACCCTGATGTACTGGAGGATGCCATAAAAGATGCAGTCCTCCTGCAATTTGTCGGCATCAGGGTTGTCCTCGTGCATGGCGGAGGCCCTGAGATCACCGATAAGATGAAAGCCATGGGGAAAGAACCCAAATTCGTTTCCGGACTCCGTATAACGGACCAGGAAACCCTTGAAATTGCCCAGATGGTGCTGGTGGGGAAGATCAATACCGGGATCGTCTCGCTGATCGCCAAGTCCGGCGCCCGGGGGATCGGTGTCTCGGGGAACGACGGGGACCTGATTATCGCTAAAAAGATGGGCCTCCGGAAAGTCACCGTCGCCGGAAAAGAGCATGAAGTTGACCTCGGCCATGTGGGGGATATCGAGGTGGTCGATCCCTCGTTACTCAACACCCTTCTCGATAACAAATACATCCCTGTAATCGCTCCGATTGCAATAGACCGGAACGGGCAGAACCTGAATATCAATGCAGATACCGCCGCAGGTGACATTGCAGTCGCACTGAAGGCCTACAAATTAATCAACATGACAGATGTTGACGGCGTGATGAACCGGGAGAGGACGACCGTCTATCGCAGGCTTACCCTCGATGAGGCCAGGGAAATGATGGCACAGGGAGTCATCAGCGAAGGCATGATCCCAAAGGTGACGTCATTAATCGATGCGGTGAGCAGGGGTGTCCGGTTTGCCCATATTGTGAATGGGAATATCCGCCACAACCTCCTCCTTGAGCTCTTCACTGATGAAGGCATTGGTACCATGGTGACCGAAAAGAAAGTGCCCTACGGTGATAAGCGTATTAAGGACGGGAAGATATAACTGGTATTAGCAATTAAAAGCCCCCCGGTGTCCCAATGAGGTTACAACATCCTATTTTTGCAGTATTTTTTCTGGTGCTGCTCATGTTGGCATCCGGGATTGTATCTGCTGAATCTCCGGGGCCTGTCCCTTCTGATACAATCGGGAGTACACCTAACATTTCTGACCTCCTCTCCTCGGAACCCGCCGGACATGTGGTTGTTTATTTCTTTTACAGGCAGACATGCGGTGAGTGCCAGAAGGCCCTCACGTTCATGGAAGGGTTTAGGGAACGCCACCCTGATGTGATTATCCGCTCATATGACCTAATTGACAATGCATCGAACCAGCAGCTGTTCCAGCAGTTTAACACGCGGTATAATGTTCCGTTTTCACCAGTGCCTGCCGTATTCGTAGGAGAATGGGAACTGACTGATATTGAGAACATCGAGTTGCACCTGGACGATATTGTTGTGCAGGTCGCACAGAACCCGAACTCTACGGTCCCCCTGCCAACAGAGACAATTCCGTCCCTTGAAATATCCGGCACCACCCAGCTGACGATACCGCTTGTTATCGTAGCCGGCCTCGTGGACGGGATCAACCCCTGTGCCTTTGCCGTGCTGGTCTTCCTTCTCGTATCGATCATGTCGATCAGTTCAAAAAGGAGGGTGTTACATGTCGGGATTGTCTATATCGGGGCAATATTTATATTTTACTTCCTTTCAGGCCTCGGCCTCTTCGCGCTTGTACAGGTATCCGGATTTTCAAGAATATTTGCACTTATTGCTGCAACCGTTGCCTTTATTGCCGGAGCCCTCATGATAAAAGATGCCCTGTATGGCGGAACAGGGAGCTGGCTGGTCATCCCCGAATCAAAAAAGGACGCTATCACCCGG
This sequence comes from uncultured Methanomicrobiales archaeon, assembly GCA_903828975.1. Lineage (GTDB taxonomy): Archaea > Halobacteriota > Methanomicrobia > Methanomicrobiales > Methanospirillaceae > CAIKOD01. The sequence goes on from CAIKOD010000038.1 coordinate 11,035, forward strand.
TACGTGAAAGAGGCTACTCTTCCTGCCACGTTTATCCTTGGTATCCTTGTCGGGATGTTCGAACTCCCCTGTACCGGTGGCATCTACCTCGCAATTATCTCCCTGATATCGCAGAAGATGACAATAATGGAAGGGCTGCCACTTCTGGTGCTCTATAATATTCTCTTTGTGGCCCCGCTGATTATTATTCTTGCAATTGTTTATTTCGGGCTTCCGCCTGAACGTCTTGAGGCCTGGCGCACAGAAAACCGGGTAATCGTCAGGCTTGCCATGGGATGCCTTATGATAGCCATCGGCATTGTTGTTCTGTTTACGGTATTTTTCAAATAATTAGCATTGTTGAAGCCCTCTCAAATCAATCTTGCAGATTAGTTATTCCAATAGTTAGTCACGCTCCCGGGGCTCATGGCCCGCCGCTGTGGCGACCCCGGTTGGGATAGGGATTGGCCATTATTCTCTGAAATATTCAGTAATAATGAAGTTGAACCTTGCTCAAAGGATATCTTGCTGGGGTGGGACAGGGAGGGGGAAAACCCCCTCCTGTCTAGGTATTTTATCTTCCTTTTTCAAAACACGCAGGGTTTCCCATGAAACTGCTTGAACGAACCTAAAAGCAAGGAGATTATGAATGGGCATTTTCAATGGTTTGGGTGAGAACTCCCCGTTCATGCGTGTTTCAACAAAGCCAAATTTTTTTAAAAAAAACCATGCATGAAGCCAGATGGCTTCGCACCGAAGCAATGAAAATTTGGAAAACCATTTTTTTTAAACCCACTGCGTTGTTGGATCCAAAATTTTCATGACAAAATATGCAGGGATATTTTTAAGAATAAAAGAAGCTAAATAGAACCAGCCAAAGGCGTAGCGAGGTGATTGTATACCAACGAGTAAGAAACAGCTGGTGAAGCTGAACCAGGCGAAGAAGGTTAAGGCAGAAGAGCTCTCGAAGCAGGCGGCGGCGGGTAGCCAAGAGGCCAAGAAGAAGCTCAAGAAGCTCGAGAAAAAGCTCAAGTGAGCCGCCTGGAATTTCCAACTATTTTTATGTTCCTTTTAAGGGCTAATATAAACGAATATAGCTATGCAAGTAGCAAAATGCTCGTGTCCGGAGGGTAGCGGAAGTCTCAGTTTTCAAATTTTGGCTCTGTAGATATCCTTAAACGGGAAAAAAATTAACAGAACTGCTCATACAGGAGGTGTTTTACCCCTTCCCTGTCCCACCCCATTAAGATACTCTTAAGCAGGGTTTCAATCGATTTATTAAATATTCCCGATGTTCCAAGACTTCATCTCTATTCCAACTGGGGTGCCTTTAGAGGCGGAGCGGAGCCCCAGGAACGTTGGAAAATTTCGGAATAATCCTGAATTTAGTAAAATCCGGGTAGAGGATTTCCCATGAAAACAAACATGATGCCAAAAGGCCAGCAAGCAGACAATGAATGAAAATGCCAGGGGGGGATTTTAATATTAAATGCACGAACTGACCCCAATATAAGGAGATTTTGGACGATGCCTTTTCAATCGTCCGGGTGTGAACTTCCCGTTCATGTATGTTTCAACAGAGCGTGCTATGATCCGCGGGCTCATAGATGAGGATGAAAAAGCTGGGCTTTCAAGATTGCTACCTGAAGTTTTTCATACCAGCCGGATTAACCTAATTCACAAGACAGATTGAGAGGGTTTCAACAAAGCCCAGTTTGACTAAAACCCGGTAAAAAGCACAAGCAGGTAAAAAACCGGCCTGATTTCACATTGCAGCAATTTTTTCTGTGGAAAAGAACAGGCACGCCCTGTTTGACCATAAGTGCTATTACAGAGTATACCCAGATTATCTATTAGGGTATAGAATTTCATGAGTTTTTAATCGTTCAGGGGAGATTGCGATGAATGACCCACCGTTGGATGAAAATGAAAATGTAACTGACATATTCATTTTGAGTACTGATGAAACGACGGTTCTTTTCCTTAAGGAGAACCTGGAACAGAGGGATTACCGTGTTACGGTTTTTACCGACGGTGCACAACTCAACGAAACTCTTCGTACAGGAAAACCAAACCTCCTTATCTGTGACAGTTCGACCGAAGAAGAGGAGGGATTTGAAGTCTGCAGCCAGATCAAGGCTGACGAAGACCTCTGGTCTATTCCGGTCCTTATTCTTACCGCTGCATCCACCATTGAGGGCCTCCTGGAGGTCCTTGACAGTAATGCCGATAATTTCATCGCGCCGCCCTATGATCTCCCTGATCACGTCCTGCTCATTGAAAGTATGCTCGCAACTCCTGTTGAGCGGCAGACTCCTGAACAGGTTAAAAAGCAGTTTAAGGTCAGCCATGACGACAGGACCTACGTTGTTGCTGCCAATAGGAGAAAACTCCTCGAATATCTTCTTTCGGCATTTGAGATCATGGTTAATAAATCCCAAACATTATCGCACGTAACGTCAGAACTCCGGGAACGTTCTGAATCTGCAAGAGAACTGGAAAGGACTGTATCCGGGCAGCTCCAGGCCATCCAAACAATAAATGCGACGGTCCGGCAGAAAGAAGAAAAAATTATCGCATTGACACGGCAGTGCGAGGAGCTGGAGAAGAGACTGGTACAAAAAACTGATGAGATCGAAAACCTTGTTCAGGAACGCGATGGTGATAAGAGTCTCATCAGCACCCATGATGAGACCATCCGCACCATGACCCTGGAACGAGAGGAGGTCCAGATTGCTCACCGTTTACAAACCGACGCACTCACCAGTCAGATCTCCACTCTCACGGCAGAATCCGGTGCCCAAAAAACAAGTCTTGATACCGTGCAGCACGCACTGGGCGAGGAAACAACCCGTAGAGAGGCCCTTCAGAAGGCGCTCAGCGGTCTCACGTCCGAACGCGAGCAGCTGAAAACGGCCCTTGCTGCAGAAAAAGCCCGCGCAATATCTGCAGAACATGAAGTACAGGCGGTGACTAAGGCAAAAGCGCAGTCTGCACAAGACCTGGCCCGGGCAATTACTGGTCTTGAGGAGACCTCAAAACAACAGGCTTCAGAGCTGACCCGGTTGAAGAGTGAACTGGAAGCGGAAACAAATCGCCGTGTTCTGACAGAAAACCAGGTGGTCTCACTCCAGCGGGAATTTGAACAATCTGAATTATCATATCGTTCTGAAATCGAAACACTCAACCAGCAGGTTGGTACCCTGAAGGAAGCGCTTACGGCTTCGTCTGCGGCACTGGAAAAGGAAGAGAATACCACAAAATTACAAAAAGAGCGTCTTTCTGGAGTGATTGCAGAAAAGGAGAAAACCGAAGACCGGTTAGTATCCATATCAGCCGAACTCGCACAAGCCCGGTCTGCAGTTGCGTCCGGGGAACAGCAGATACAATCCCTGTCAGACAATCTTGAAGAAGCCGGTGCAGAGAAGGAAAAATCAGAACAAAAAGCAAAAACCCTGTCCGCTGCATTAGAAAAAGCACAGGATGAGATCGAAGCAGAGAGAGGCCAGCGCCGTACTATTGAAGAAACCCTTGACAGGACAACCCTCGAACATAACAATGCCTTCGGCTCCTTGCGCCAGGAATACGAGGATGTAAAGGCCGATCTTGACTTACGAAACGTGACTCTTGCACAACGGGAACGCGATCTTGATGCACTAACTGCAATCCGCGTAACGCTTGAAAAAGATCTGGATGTTGCAAGGACCAGGAACCAGGCACTCGGGAATGAGCTGAGTACGGCAGCACAGGAGTGGGGCCAGTCAGGAGAACAGGTGCAAACCCTTTCTGATGAACTGGAACAGGTGAACGCAGCACTTGAAACCGAACAGGGACTGCGAAGGACCGCTGAAGAAAAAGCGACAGTTGCGGCAGAGCGACAGGAAGACCTCGGACAGCAGCTCCGTATTGCGCATGATGAGATGGAACGTGCGAAACAAGATCATATTTTAAATACCCGGCAATTTAAAGAAGAACTCGAAATCGCCGGTAACCAGATAAAATCCCTTGAAGCACATGTCAGTAAACTTGCAAGGGAAAAATTACACGTTGAACAGGAGGTCCAGACACTCACCTCTGAACTCGAACATGCCAGGACCTCGCTCGCTGATCAGCGTAAAAGCCATTCCGGCATTAATGGGGGAGATGCGGCTCCTGGCAATGAACGGTCCCCGGTGCAGCAGCCCCTCTTCCGGACAGATGAGGAGATTACCCCGATAGAGGAGGTTCAACTGGTCCTGTCAAAAGAGCAGGATCTCCCCGTGCCTGAGGGGCACCTGTCTCACCTGGTCACCGGGGACAGTACTCCCGGATTGCAACAATCCCCGGTCCCACTAAAGGACCCGGCTTCCGGTGATATCCCCCGGGTATTCTCTGGTGTGATTCCCAGGGTGTCGGGGATTTCCGGTGCTGATGGCCTGTTTCCGGAACATGAACCCGCAGCAAAAAAGGCGGGTCCTGCACCAGTACCTGTAAAACCAAATGGACCAGCAGAAGAGGAAACCATCGGGGGACCTTCACCCGAAGGACCCCCTGCTGCGGATGATGGTCCTCAACCTGAAAAAGAGGCGGTGGAAGGACCGGAAAACCTCATAACCAGAGTACAATACGAGGGGCAATCCGATGAGACTCCTGAAGAAACAGGTGGGCCTGTTCCCAGCGGCGATATTTCATTTAACCGCAACCAGTGGCTTGACCTCCTCAAGTGGTCCCACCATTCGGACTCACTGTCCCAGGAACAGCGGCTTAGAATTGTCAGGATGGGCAGGCTGATCCAGAAAGACAGGAAACTGACGAACAAACAACAGGACCAGGTCAGGGAGATTCTTGCGTTCGTCTACTCGCTTGGGTACCGCCCTACGTAATAATCATTTTTTCCGGCGGCTATGAAAAACTCTGGGAAACCCTCACACCGGCAGGCTTTTCCTACTCATCTATGAGCCGATGGCTCACAGCACGCATACCAATACTGTCTGTTATCGGAACATCATGATCACTACACAGGAGATTCCCATGATGGAAACTATAATAGTTTCCCCGGTTGAGAGTCCTGAAAACGCCGATTGACCGTTAGTTATATGGATTAAAAGATGATTATGCGACGAACGATTTCACTGGTGATGTGCATGGCACTTCTTATCCTGGTTGTCCCGACACTGGGAGAAGCATTGCAGGACGTCCCGCCCGGTGGCACGGTATTCATCGGTGAACAGGACCTGAATTTAACAGGACTCCCGTCAGGGACTACACTTACCTGGTATACCGGCACCCAGGTCGTGGGCCGGAGTGCCCCATCCGCTACCATAACGATTGGAGACAACGCCAGTTTTTATGTATCCCCTTCTGAATTTGCAAGACGCACAGGAAACTGGTACATTGGGAACAGTGATCAGGTAGGATTTGCCGTCTGCGACCCCTCGCAGACAATTTCAGTCTACGACCAGGAGTCAGGTAGCGATAGTACCAACAAGAGTGCCACATCAGGTGATTTCCTGGCGTTCCGCATTGAAACAACGTTGAATATCATCCCGGTACAGCGGCCTGGTGCGGATGGTTTCTTAACCATCAGGGTGAGGGCCCCTGATGGGACCATATTTACCCGGCTCTACCAGGATGAAACTACCCTCCTTGATCTGGCAGACCTCGCACCGGATGCGATGCCGTGGTACTGGGTACCAGTTGAAAAAGGCAGTGAGGATGGATGGTCTACCGGCTTCCGCGGCCCTGAACATAACCTTGCATATCCATCAGGCCTTTACACATTCTGGACGGAATCCAACCTGAACGGAATGAAGGACAACTATAAGGATATATCCGGCAATGATTTCACCGGCAGGACCGTCTCTGCAGTCCATAATGTCACGATAGAATCCAGTTCCGTCCGTATTGAGGTCAGCAACGAAACGGTTGTCCGGGGTGATGCATTTACCGTGACCATCAAAGGCAAGCCGGATAGTGCCTATTATCTCTGGGTCAAGGACACGAACTCCATGAGTGGCATGGCAGGGGACCAGCCCCCAAGCCTGATTCTCTCGCAGGAGGGTGTCAGGATGGACCCGAAGGGCGGGCCATGGCCAATAGGCCAGTATGTATCCGGGGGTTCGACCCGGACGATCCAGCAGGACGTCGCACAGTTTTACGGCCGTGAAAATGTAAGGGGAGTAGTGTACTATGCCTCCGTAACCCTTGACAGCAACGGAAACCGCACCGTGGGGTTTTCAACTACGGTGAATACCAAAGATGACGATTATACAATCCAGGTAGAGCGTCCGGAACCATATGACCCGCCGGCATCAGACACCGGCCCGGGCAGGACGTTTCGGTCCGGGGACGTCGATATTTCTGTTGAAAAAGGAGATGTGGAAGTGGAAAGCCAGTCTGCCGTGAGAGGTGCCCGGACTTATTTCCTCGGCGAAGAGATCACCCTTGCCGGCACGAGTTCAGGATCCAACTTCACCTACCTGTTCATCACCGGTCCGAACCTGCCAAAAAACGGTGGGCAGATGACCGGACCGGGAACGCCATTCGACGTGGATAATCCGGAAACCTTTGCCAGGGCGGAGGTTATTAACAAAGAATGGGAATATCTCTGGCAGACCGCGAACCTCAACATTGATTCGGGGGCATACACCATCTACGCAGTTGCTGCTCCGGTCGACAAGGCATTCCTCACCGTTACCGAATATTCAACCGTATCAGTCATCATAAAGAAGCCATTCGTCAGTGCACAGGTGTCACCTTCTGTCGTAGCATCGGGTGACAAGTTGTTCATCCGTGGCATTGCTGCGGGCCAGCCTGAGAATGGTGTCGCGGTCTGGATATTCGGAAAGAACAGGGTGATCTACCAGACCCCGGGTGTCAATAGTGACGGTACCTTCGAGCAGGAAATTTCCCCGGGCACAACGAATGACATGGCTGCAGGCCAGTACTTCGTTGTTGTGCACCACCCGATGTATAACGAAGTATTCGACGTCTGGCCCACGTCTTCAGTGGCAGGTTATAACAACAAAGACCTTGTAGCAGGCAGCTACCCGGTGTATGGGAACACCCTGTTCCGGTTACAGGGTGAAGGCAGCCTCCAGGGGCCCGATGCAGCAGATGCACTTGTCCAGGCCCTCAACAACCAGGCTATTGATGACATTTACGCGAAGCTCCAGTTCCTTGTTGAAGTCCCTCATATAGCGATTCTCCCGGTAGAGGAGAAACAGGTTGGCGACAGGTTCACGCTTGCGGGTACTACGAATCTTGCAATCGACGATACGATCCTCGTTGAGGTTATTTCCTCGTCATTCGAGCCAACCACGAAGACAGGGAGTGGAGAATTCGGCGGGATATCCGGGACCGTAATGGTCCGGAAGGGGACAGATGGCCTTAACACGTGGGCATTCCCCGTCGATACAGCGGCGTTCCGGCCCGATGAGTACATCGTTTCGGTATCAGGAGTAACGGTTGATGCACAGGCATCAACACGGTTCAATCTAGTCGAATTCAACCCGGAAACACACAGGACCGTTGCGCCCGAAGAGGTGAACCTGACTGGACCAGATACCTCGATCAACGACACAACACCCGCGGACTCAGCAACGGGTGACGAGGATCCTGGTCCAGGTTCTAACAAAATCAGTGTCAGCGCAAAGTCATCACGCCTGGCCAGTGTCATCGGGTCCAAACCAGCAACCGTTCCTGTCACCGTGACAACCACTCCGCAGGTCATCAATATAACAACCACCGTACTTCCCGCCAGGACGACCTCCCCAGCTACCCGGCCAACCGCCCAGCCCGGATTTGGTACCGTGATTGCCCTGATAAGTCTCGGTATGGCTGCATTCCATGTTGTGCGGGAACACAGAACATAACAACATTGAGGTCTTTTTTACTGATTACGGACTTGTCAGATAGTAACCAGAATTACGCTACATGTTGGACCGTATGGCAATACCGATACCTATTTTCATGCACCCTGCATCTTGATACTACCGTGTTACATCTGGATAATGATCAGGCAATACCAAAACGTATTGAAACAGGGACTTCGGATGGGGATAATCTCGGTTTTACCGAAGAATTGTTCTCCGGCTGGCTGGAGCTCTACAAAGACACCCGCCTTTATCTCTATTATATAATATCCCGGTGTAAAAACGAAGGCAATACCCGGAACCTTATCAGGCGGTGGATTTCAGAAGGCTATGATGTGCGAATTGTAAAACCTTCAAATATTATGCAGCATATTCTCGGGGAGTTCGGGTATGTAGGTTCATATGAAAAGCTGTCCCGCCACTATGATGGTGAAGTAGAAGTCTGGCACAGGCCGTTCCTCCCACACCCTTTGACAGAATTGTGAATTGAACCTGCATGAACCGATCATTTCTGGTCTGACAGAAAACACCTAATACATTTTTTTAATCGTCCCATGTTACGTTCCCGGCTGTATCGCAATACCTTTTCCAAATCCCAAACTATTCCACTTATTTTTACATCATGATTTTCCGAATAAGGGTAAAAAAACCGCCCCAAGGATTAAAGCCCGGCTATTGCCAATAAATGAAGGGACTTATCATGAACATTTATACCGTCTGCCAGAATAATGTCATTAGTGTCACGCCTGATACTACCGTGAAATTCGTTGCCGATTTGATGAAGGAGAAAAATATCGGGTGTGTGGTGATCGCGGAGAATAATAAGCCGGTAGGGATCGTTACCGACCGTGATTTTGCAATCCGCGGAGGGTACCTCTGCGAGGAGGAGGAGACCCGGCTGATATCCGAAATTATGACCGAGGATGTCAGGACTATCCGTAAGGATACTGATGTTTTTGATGCGATCCAGGAGATGAAATCCTCAGGTGTCCGTCGCTTACCCGTGGTAGACATGGGTGGGAGGCTTGTCGGACTCATTACCCTCGATGATATTATCCGCCTCCTGGCACGCGAGCTCGGTGAAATTGCCCGGATAATCGGGAAAGAAAGCCCGAAGATCTGATTTCGCTTACTTTTTTTCTTCTTCCCAGCGGGAAGTGGAATAGTGGCATGAATTACCTTGTAAACAGGCGATGGGAAGTCGTAACCCCTGGTTTTCCCAGCGGAAAACGTGCCCTGTTGTACGGCGGGATCAGGTAAACCAGGAAGAATCGATAGTTTCCAGGGCCTGATAACAGAGAACGAATCTTATTCGGCACTCTTCCCGCGAGGTTCATCCTGAGGTTCGGGAATCAGCCCTGTTTTCTCCTTCGGCTTTACCTGGATCTCGTGAACGAACCGTGTCCCGCCAATCGCAGATAATATTGCAGAGATGATGGAAAGCAGGGCCCCGATGACGAAGGAAATCCGAAGTGACGGCATGAAGGCCAACGCAAGGGTTGTCGGGAACCAGGTTGTGCCAGTCAGGGTTGTTATGGCTGCGGGGCTGATCGCAGCAACGATCGATGCCGGTACTGTTACAAGGATCGCCAGGACCGGGTTGTATCCAAGGAACGCGGCAAATAATGCACCTGTAGGTGGAATTGTGCTCATAGGGAAGATCAGTTCAGGAGCCCCGGCTTCTGTAAGTGATGTAGCGAGTACCGGGGGAAACATATGTGTGAGGCTGATGATAACGATGGTGAAAAACAGGGCCATTGAGACGACCATCCCGCTGTTCTGCAGCATTGACCTCATACCCGACGCGACACCCCGGTCCTCCGGGGGAACGGAATTCATGATGGCCGCGATATTCGGCGCACCAAACATGCCGTTCCCGAGGCCCATGATCAGGAGTGCAATCGCGAAGACAGGGTATTCAAAGTTGTAGGGCAGCATGGCCAGTATCAGGAACGAGAATGCGATAAGGAGCATGCCGGACGTTGCGAACCACCGGGAACCGTATTTATCTGATAGCCAGCCAGAGAGTGGGCCCATAATAATAAACCCGGCTGTGAGTGGCAGCATGAATATCCCTGCCCAGAACGGTGTCGATTCATAGCTATAACCGTGGAGTGGCAGCCAGATGCCCTGCAACAGCATGATCAGTAGGAACATCATGCCCCCGCGGGCGAGAGCACCCAGGAACCCGGCGGTGTTTGCAAGGGAGAATATCCTGTTCTTAAAAAGGGCAAGCCTGAACATCGGGTCCTCAACCCGGCTTTCAATGATCGGGAATGCGATCAGAAGGGCGATACCAATGAACATGGATGCCTGGACCCATGGATTACCCCATCCCATCGGGTCCTGCCCGTACGGGAGAAGTGCATACGTGATACCGATCAAAAAGATGGTCAGACCGGCCACAAAGCTGATATTGCCCCATACATCGATCTTCAGACCCCGTTTCGGTAATGATGTCTCTTTGAGCTTCATGAAGGCCCATATCGTGCCCAGGATACCGACCGGTACACTGACGAGAAACACGTACCGCCAGTTGTAGAATGCGAGGATTCCACCGAGGATGAGGCCGATGAACTGGCCCGACAGGAATGCCATCATATTGAGTCCCAGGGCCTTGCCCCGTTCACCAGGCGGAAATGCATCGGTGAGGATTGCCGCACTGTTGGAAAAGGTGAACGATGCACCAACTCCCTGGACGAGACGGAACACAATCAGCTCTATGGCGCCTGCATCCCCTGTTCCCGGCGTGAGAAAAAGCAGGATGGAACCGAGGGTGAAAATGGCAAACCCGATATTGTAGAGCTTCACTCTCCCGTACATGTCTGACAGACGGCCGAAACTGAGTAGTAGTGTTGCGGTGACGAGGCTGTACCCCATCAGAATCCAGATCAGGTACTGGAACGAGGTGAGCGGGTCGATATTGATGCCGTTGAAGATCGCAGGCAGCGAGATGAGGATGATGCTCCCGTTCACGGAAACCATGAACATCTCGATCGTCGTTATCGAGAGCACGATCCACTTGTATTCGATGTTTTTTTTGGCGGGTACTGTGCCGTTGCCTGCGGTTTCGTTGCTTGACATGAGGTCGGGCTGTCCCCCGGTGTCACCCGGGAATTTTATTGAACCAGTGTAAAATATACTTTACATCGTTGGATCTTTTTGGACTATAATGTTTCTAGAAGGATTCCTTTTTCTGCCGCATTTCGCCATTTTCAGGGCCTGAAATACCAGCTGTACGGCAGATATCTCAACCAGGGATGTATTTTTTTTTTCGTTGTTTCGTGTGGGTAGATAACCTGAACTTAAGATATCAACAAATAAAATCAAAAGACAATCAAACATTAGAATTTGAAAATCGCCCTAAATATTGGAAATACTCTGAACAATTGCGTCAACACGCAATGAACCGCCGCCGGGGAGTCCTTCGGGGGCGGCGGAACTCTCTTAATCGGGGTTTGGGGCGGAGCCCCATCAATTCATTTTTTTTACACTCTCATAGTTACCCAATCAGAATAGCGAAGAGCCATTTTTTTATGAAAATTCAATCTATAGCAGAACCGGGAAGTGTTATATCGTGGTAACGACCGCTAACAAGGAGAGAACGTCCGCAAATTACTCTTTTTTTCTGTTCAAGCACGGTCATGCGGGGATAAAACCCTAACATCCGGTAAAATTTCCACGCACCTTCGTTCCCGTCGCCGACAGAGACCCGGTTCCTGACCGAACCGTTCGCGTCAAGCCATGCGAGTGCCCTGGTTACCAATGCAGAACCGATCCCCTGCGAACGGTATCTTTCTTCAACGAATATCGACTCTATCTCGCCTGTTTTCTCCTCTGAAAGGGAACTGACACAGTACCCGATATACCGGCCTGATTCCGTGTCGAAAGCGAGGTCCAGTAGCAGAGACCCCGTCGACGCGATCTTTTCAAAAAAGGCCTTCCGATCCTCGAAGATCATCTGCTCGTAGTGGTGCCGGAAGGTCCCCGCATTTGCGTGATGGTGTTCGTTGAGCTGAACCCATAGAGGCCTGATCAGTTCGATGCTTGTTATGCCAGATGCCCGGTATTCAAATGGCGGCATTCTTACATCTGAATTAGGACATGAAAGGGGGATAAGGGTGCCGGTCAGGTGATGGCCCGTTATTGCCACTAAATTAAAATCCGGCAACGCCGGTTTGGTTGTACGGCCCGAAGATATACCGGTAGATAACTTCCGGAATATTATTTTGTAGCCATTTTGGCGAGTGTTGTAACCATCTTCCAGTTCAGCCTCCCAGAGGCATTTCGTAAACCATTTGATGTATTTCTACAAAGCCAATAAAAAAAGAGGTGGTTCCAATCCGGTTTACCATTTTCAGGACTTGATCGTCCGGAACAGGTACGCTCCGGCAATGGTCATGGCAACGGTGAATCCCCCCAGCACCGCGAGACTTACAACCGGGTTAATTTGTGAGGACCCGGTCAGGCCGTACCGGATCCCCTCAACGCCATACGTGAGCGGGTCAATAAGGGTTAACGGGATAAGGAACGGCGGCAGGCTGCTGATGGGGAAGAGTGCTCCCGAAAGGCCGAAGATCGGAAAGACGACGAAGTTCATGATCAGCTGGAACCCGGTCATATCATCCATTCTCGACGCGATTGCGATACCGAAGGCGGTGAAGGCGATCCCGATAAGGGCCATGAAGCCGAACGCGATGAGAAATCCCGTTATGCTCTGGCTATTGAGCCCGATAAATACCGAGATCACGAGAATGATTACCCCCTGGATGAATGCCGTCGTCGCACCACCGGCTGTCTGCCCCAGCATGATTTCAAGGCGGGAGACGGGTGCGACCAGCGTCTCTTTCAAAAACCCGAACTGCTTGTCCCAGATGATCTGGATACCCGAGAAGACTGACGTAAAGAGGACGCTCATCGCGATCATACCGGGTATTAAGAAAACAACATAATTCTCATCCATGCCCGGGATTTGCACGACTGAGTTGAGCCCGAAACCAAGGAATAGGAGGAAGAATAGTGGCATACTGACACTGCCGATAATGCGGCTCTTCGATCGGACATACCGCTTCATGTTCCGGAGCCAGATGGTATAAATAATGTCCATGGTTACCGCCTCATCATTTTGTGGTACATCCGCATGTTCGCCTTCCCGTCGGCTTCCTCCTCCCGGATGGTCTTGCCGGTAAAGGAGAGGAAGACGTCCTCGAGGGTGGGTTTGTGGATTGAGATTGATTCGATCGCGATACCGTCCCTGTTGAGGAGCGTCACAATAGTACTCACGTGTTGCTCGGCATTCTGCAGGCTGATGGTCACCTGCCCGTTGTGCTGCTCGATCCGTGAGACCCACGGCTCACGTAAGGCTGCGACAATGGCGGAAGGGTCTGACGATTTGATGGTGACCACATCGCCGCCGATCCCGTCCTTAAGGTTTGCAGGGGTGTCGAGCGCGATGATCTTCCCGTGATCGATGATGGCGATCCGGTTGCAGAGCCGGTCAGCTTCCTCCATGTAATGCGTGGTGAGGATGATCGTGATCCCGTGCTCTTTGTTCAGGGTTGCAATATACTGCCAGAGATGGTTCCTGGTCTGCGGGTCGAGGCCGAGTGTCGGTTCATCGAGGAAGAGCACGGCCGGACGATGGAGAAGCCCACGGGCGATCTCGAGCCTCCGCCGCATCCCGCCGGAGAACGTCTTGACGATGTCGTCTTTCCGGTCCCCGAGTTCGACGAGGGCCAGGAGCTCGGTGATCCGCTGGTTCCGGATATCCCCCGGAATGCGATACAGCCTCCCATGGAAGTCCATATTCTCCCACGCGGTAAGCTCCTCGTCGAGGCTCTGGTCCTGGAAGACGATCCCGATAGACTTCCTCACCCCGTCCTCATTATGTTCAATGTCCATTCCATTTACCGTGGCGGAGCCCGAAGTAGGTTTCAACATGGTCGAGAGCATGGCAAGGGTTGTGGTCTTCCCGGCCCCGTTCGGGCCAAGCAGGCCGAAGATCTCACCCTGTTCGATCTCGAATGAAATGTCATTCACTGCGACCAGGTCGTTAAATTTCCTGGTGAGGTGATTTACGTGTATTGCAACTGTCATCTTTTATCCAATCCTTTTCAGATCATCCAGACACTGTTCCAGCACCTGTACCGCATGATGCTCATTGCCTGGCGGAAGTTCGTCGAGCACGGTTTTTATCTCGAACAGCAGGCCTTTTGCATTAACCTTTGCCCCACCGAAAATGTCGAGGATCAGGTTCTTGTAGAGCGCCATCTTCCTGTGGCTCTCCTTTCCCTGCGTTTTCACCGTATCAAGGGTCTCTCTCCCGCTCTCTGTCACCTCAAACGTGGTTTTCGCCCTCTTTCCGGTTTCGATCACTGCGATGAGGTGTTCGCCCTCGAGCTGGTGGAGCAGCGGGTACAGCGTCCCCTTGCTCGGGACCCAGAGCCCGCCGGTCTTTTCTTTGATCTCTGCGAGCAGATCATAACCTGACTTCGGGCTCGTGCTTAAGGAGTGCAGGATGAAGAGTGCGAGGAGGCTCCTTTCTTTCCCTTGCCGGGATCCGAACTTCAGCAGGCTTGTCATGTTAATAGTCCGATTACGTACTATTATGGTAAAGGAATTGGAAAGATATAAAGCTGAAGGTGCTGATAACGTGGCTTTTTATGACATTTTGTTCCCGACGAACTGTAAAAGGAGTTCTCCTCCGGGGACGGCGACGCATATTGTGCACGTGACGTCGGATGAAATCAGGTACCCCGCCATACCTCTTCACAGACTATACTTCGATACTGAAACCCACCCCGATTTCCTCAGCCTGCAGTTCGGTCGTGGGTTTCTGCTACCTCACCCGGCCTCAACAAGTCCCTTCCGGATCGGGCCACCGAATACACCGTCCTCCTCCTCTTCCCTCTCTATACCTGGTAGACCCGCTTATACCTGAATGCAAATCCCCCTCGTGATGCAACATGATACATGGGTCAGTTCCGGGCGAAGATATACCGGAGCAGGTGCGTGTGCCTGCCCTCTTCGCCATGTTCTTCCGGGTCCTCCATCATTCCGGTCTCAAGTACCTCAAGGTTCCGGAACTCCGAGACCAGGTCCTCCCGGGAATAATAATGGACCTCACGTCCTGGTCTGCTCTCGAAGGTATTCTCCTCGACCATCCTGCCTTTGCCGTACGTGGGCTCCTTATCAGAGAACACCACGAAGAACATCACCCCTCCCTTCTTCAGCTGCTCCCGGCACCGCTGCAGGAACGTTACCCGATCGTTCTTCCGGAAGAGATGAAGAACATTGAAACAGTAGATCCCATCGTACATCGAACCATCGAAGGGCATGTCAAGTACCGATCCATGATGATACCCGACTCCCGGAGAAGTTTGTCGCACAAGAGTCATCGCAGCTGCTGAGATCTCAATGCCGGTGACCAGAAACCCTGCCTGGTCAAACGCTGCAGCATTGCGGCCATAACCAGAGCCAGGTACAAGGACCTCGTGCACCCCGGCTTTTTTGAAGAGTCCGATCGCGTATGGCACAGTCCTGCTGGGTATATCGCCCCATATCCTGCCCTCCTCACAAAAACGCTCCTCCCAGAAGGTGCTCATAGATGAATTGTTGTCTCCACAGGGAAAGTACCTGCCGGAAGAAGCAGGTACAGAATAGAACCTACCCGGGGGAACATGTAGAACCGGCAGATTATGTTTATCCTGATGAACGAAAATGTCACTAAAAGCCTGGTAATTATTTTGGAAAGGTGTGGTAGCTAAACCACCATGCTCCCCTCATTATCGCGAAGGGAAACTACTCCGGTCATCGGCTTTCCAGGAAATCTGGCATCAGTTCTCTCTTGTCGCACTCCATGGTAGTACCAATCCCGAATGCACCGGATCCTTTTCGGTGCCCGGTCGCTGTAAAAAAATGGGACCTGGGTGTCCACCCGGGGTTCAGATACCTAACCTTTTTTATCAGGGGGGCGATTCCTGGAGTACCGCCCGGCCTTTTCCTGTAATCGTCAGGAGAATTTCTGAACGTGTGAGACCCTCTAAAAGGTATCTCCTCAAAACCAACTGGCGGACCCTTGAGCGGACCGAATATTCACCCTGTCCCGGAAGAAGCCTTGCAACAATATTACTTATGGTGCAGTCCGGTTCATCTGATACGACCTGCAGGACCTGGATATACGTGTTATCGGGCACGAATTCCCGCTGACTGAACAATTTCCTCATATGAACCCTGTCTTAAATATTTGATCACAATTTTTCAGTACTAAATTCACGAAACCAGTGAACAGCTACATCCTGCCCCGGTTAAAAAAATCCCGGGTTCCTGGAAAAAATCCCGGCCTTTCCAGGGCAAAAGTCCTTCTATTGCGTTATCAGCAAGGCACGCTCTCTTTTATTTTAATCCGGTACGTGCAGCCATGAAACCTGGATTTCTCAAGCACTACCGTGAAAGGTAAATGCGGCATATTTTTTGCCCGCTCAAGGAATTTTGCAACGACAACCCCGTCAACCCGGAGATTACACTTCCGGATGATTACTCCGACATGACCTGTCAGCACCGTACCCTTTTTTAGAGAAGAAAGGAGCGATTCGCGGATTTCCCATTGTATTCTTCGAATTTCACTCTTTTCCATACGGTATATAGGGGGCTCCTGGTAGTCATAGCTATGCTACAAAAAATTAGTTATGGGCGTGGAATTTTGAAACTAAATTGTAAAGAGGAAATATGTATGTACCCGTCACCAGCCGGGTCTATCCAGAGCTTGGCCGACCAGTTAGTATGATCCGGACTAAACACCCAGAAGAGCATTGCTTATTAATCGGCTTTGTTGAAACCCTTCGGTAATATAAAAAATAAGAGGGAAATACGAAGACAGGAGGGGGTTTCACCCCCTCCCTGCCCCACCCCCATTAAGATATTCTTCGGGCAGGGTTTCCCGAAGGCTCATTAAATTCAGAGTATTGGGGGATAGTCTCTATCCCAACCGGGGCGCCACAGCGGCGGGGCGGAGCCCCGAGAACGTAAATACATTTCAGAATAATCAGGATTCTGGGTATCTATTATAGCTTTTCAACAGAGCGTATTAATCCTTATTTCTCCTATCTGCCTGTAATGAAGCTGATCAGACTCGGGATTATTGGCGGTCTTCTCTTTACGTTTATTGTTACCATTGCGGTATACCCTGTCATGCCAGACCAGGTTGCATCCCACTGGAACGCCGCTGGCGAGTTAAATGGCACTATGTCGAAGTTCTGGGGCCTCTTCCTTATCCCGTTTATTATGGCAGGATTTGTTGCGTTATTAACGGTACTTCCTCAGGTTGACCCGTTGAAAAAAAATTACGATAAATTCAGGGGATATTATGATGGTTTTATCCTGGTATTTGTCATATACCTTCTCGTTATCCAGGTACAGATCCTGTTATGGAGTCTCGGGGTTGAAATCAGCCCAAATCTTACATTTCCCATATTATTTGGCCTGCTGTTCATCTATCTCGGGTTCCTCATCGGGCACGCGGAACAGAACTGGTTTGTCGGGATCAGGACCCCCTGGACACTCAGCAGTGAATCAGTCTGGAAAAAGACTCATCTGCTTGGTGGAAAATTGTTCAAAATTGCAGGACTTATCTGTTTCCTGGGATTATTGTTCCAGGATTATGCGATATGGATCATCATGGTCCCCATTATACTGGTATCCTGTTATACCATCATCTACTCATACACGGAGTACCAGAAAGAGATTCAGGCCGCCTCCTGATTTTGCGAAATAAGGATAGATTATCACTTTTTTGTATCAAGCGCCACGATGCGGGCCATGAAAAGTTACAAAGCCTGGAATTCAGGTAGAGGGGTACCGGTTCGGACCGTGATCTGCCGGTTAAGATGATGCAACCAGGATACACGTGATTAATTTTGTGAGGTAAGGAAACCTCCCTGCTCCATTCATTGCCCTGATGGGGGACCACAGCTCTGCCGCAACTCAGTAACAACCCCTCTGGAACTGGAACCACCTTTTCCCCGCTGTTATGTACTAGGTTGAGTTGCCGGGTCTTCGTCACCTGACTGGTAATCAGGATGTGTCTCCTGTCGTGCAAGGACTGCAAGGATCAGGATAATGATGCCGACCGCAAACGCAAACAAAAATGCCAGGTCAAAACCTGCCGTGAGCACTTCTATCCTGATGTATGCCGGTGCTACCTCTGTAATCCTGTTGTGACTGGCAATTGCGTTAATACCCTGGATAAATACGATATTGAAGATGGCAATGCCGATTGTCATGGGAGCAAACCGCTCAAGACTGGTAAGGCTTGAGACCATGCCCTGGTATTTTTTTCCGACCGAGTTCATGATCATGTTGGATGCCGGTGTCAGCATCAGGCCAAGACCGAATCCGATCAGTACCAGGCACAGGACTACAAACCCGGTGGTCGTATCCGGGCGGATACGTGTCAAGAGGAAATACCCTGCAACAATTGAAATCCCGGCAGCGATACTGAGCAATCTGCCGCCTGCCCGGTTATAGAGCATACCTGCAAGGATTCCGCCCACCATCATGGCAACCGATAGTGACGTCAGTATGAGCCCGGCAACCGAGGGGGTGAACCCCTGTACATACTGGAGATAGAAGGGGAGCAGGTAACTGATACCGGCAAAGCTGAAGAACAGCAGGACCATCGTGGTGTTGGTAAGGAGGAAATTTTTCCGTTTAAACAGGCGAAGTTCCAGCAGCGGGTCAGCAGCCCTGAGCTCGCACCAGACAAAGCCGCCAAGCGTGATAAGTGCCAGTACAAAGCTGCCGAGGATGACCGGGTCGGTCCATCCAAGTGTCTGCCCTTCTGATAACGCAAAGAGCAGGGAGGCCAGGCCCGTGAATATCAGGACTGCGCCCGCCCGGTCGAACCCGGTCGTTCGTTCCCGGGCCTTCACCGCCGGGATCACCTTTGCACCAAGGAAAATCGCACAAATTCCGACCGGGACATTGATGAAGAAGATCCAGTTCCAGGAGAGGAACTGCGTGAGTACACCGCCGATAGTCGGCCCGATTGCCGTCCCAAGGGCGGCGAATGTAAGCACGATGCCCATGGCTTTTCCTTTCTGCTTCATTGGAATATACGCCGTGACCATCGCGGGTCCGATTGCGGTGATCATGGCGCCCCCGACCGCCTGGAATGCCCGTGAACCGATAAGGACCAGGAAGGAATTGATCAAATCCGGAAGAAGTCCGCAGGAAAATGATCCGATGGTGAAGATCAGGAAACCTGACAGGAACACTTTTTTAAATCCTATCACGTCTGACACTTTTCCGAAGATCAGGACGCACCCGGCCATTACCAGCAGGTAAATAGTCGATACCCAGCTCACCGTGCTTGTAGTGACGTTGAATGCTTCAGATATTGTAGGGAGTGCGATATTGACAATTGTTCCATCAAGCGCCGACATAAATGTGGCGAGTGATATTGAAATGATGAGGAGCGTGAAACTTTTCTGGGAAGTCCCTGCCCGGCCCGAGTCCATACCTCCCCTTTAGGCTTTCCGGGCATAAGATGGTTGCCGTATTTTTTCTGAACAGAAATGTTCCGGTAACGACCTTGAAATTTCGACCCGCGGGTATGAATGAAAAGGTCCATGGTACCGGGTTTCACATTTTTTGGGCTTGTTGAAAACACATATGAACGGGCGCTCACAACCTGATCATAAAAAAGGCTGGTTCAAAATCTCCTTTTATTAGGATCCGATCAGGCATTTAATAGGAAAGTGCGGTGTTGTTGAAAAACACTCAATCTGTCTTGTTGATTGAGTTATCCCAACATTAGTCATGCTCCCGGCTCATTGCCCGCTGCTTTGGCGGCCCCGGTTGGGATAGAGATGAAGTCGTGGAACATCTGGAATATTTAAAAAATCAATTGAAACCATTGCTTAAGAGTATCTTATTGGGGGTAGGGCCGGGAGGGGGTGAAACCCCCTCCTGTTAATGTATTCCTCGTTTTTTAAAAACTATGCAGGATTTCAACACGTCCATCTTTTAAAGAACATATGCTGCCCGGGCCATTCAATCATATCGCAAATCCGGGAATATCCAGGGTTACGTCTTCAATAGTCCTCTCTTAATCGCCATTTTTTTGATTTTATCTTTAATATTGGGACTGTTTTCCATACGGTGCCATTCAGAGTCACTCATCCCCATAAAAAAACCGCATGGACATTTAATCCAGGTCTCATATTTATCAGGGAATTCTGCACGGAGGGTTGATTTTCCACACTGGGGGCAGATTAGTTTTACCTGGTTTATAGAAGTGGTAACTTCGCTGTCCATGTCGTGTTCCACGACCGGTGGATCCCCGGAAAGGGGCTTGCTGTAATCGGTTTTCCCACCGCCTGAAACCGTCCGCGCTTTCACTCCCGGATCTTTGGACATGTTTTGTGCGGTGTCCTTCGCGTCAGCATATAAGGTCTTATCTGCCTTAATTTTTGAATTTTCAGTCATTTTGTTTCCAACCCCTGGTCCCTGGTATAATTTTTTAAGAACTTGTCATTGACAGATAAAAAATTTAACCCATTATCAATGGTAACCTCCAATTGTGTGTAGAAGTATATCCCTCTAACCTGTTGTTGCAAAATTTGAACCAGTCGTTTTTAGAAAGAAATTCTCTGGGAATAGACTATTCCCGTTTATATTGTTACCGGGCGTCCTTTCCATACAGTATGACGGCGGCTAACCCTAACACTCCAGCAATTAAGACTATATCGGGTCCCGGGGCCTTGGTGGTCGCAGGAAGCGGACTTGTCGGTGCACTGGTAAGGGGTGTAGTTGGTGGCGCTGTTGTCTGAACTGCCGATGTGGCAGCGGTTATCACTTCTGTTGTTGCAACCGTGACCGGTCGTGTCGTACTGAAGACGCTTGTCTGGGTCGGTGAAACCGATGATGTGATTAGGGGGTTTGAACTCAAGATCTCGACATTTCCTGTCTGTGGCGTCATCGTCTTACCATTTACCGGGTAGTTGTCCTTCATACTGTTCACATTACTGACAGCCCAAACTGTATAGGTGCCGGATGCATAGGTGCTGGTATCCCAGACAGGGCCTGTCGAAAATGGTGATGTGCTGATCATAATGTCAATCAGCGGGTAATTGGATACCGCTGCAAGCTCGTTTCCGTTGGGCGTCCTTACGTGTATCGTTACAGGCATCATTGAGACGCCCGGCCTGTTTGCGATGGGAATGAGGTTTGTCTCAACTGTGAAACCCACCTGGTCACCTTTCGGCACCCACGTCGTCGTCCCCGTCACTTCAAAATTCGAGGTTTCATCCTGGATCCTGAGGGTTAGTCTCGGGTCTTCCACGTAAAATGCGAGTTTTCTATCGGGAAGGGTATACCAGGGACCGGTCCTGCCAACAAAGGTATCCGGTGCAATATAGAAGTTTTTCACGTCATCCACCGAAGTTGTTGCCGATGGGGCACCTGAAGTAACATTGATCCCAGTCCCGAACCAGCCGATCGTCTCGTAGCGTGTTACCCCTGTCTGGGTGATATCAAGGCCCTGTTCGCCAATAAATACCGTCCCACCCTGGGGGACCGTAAAAAGCGCCCCGCTTGCGGGTAACACTAACAATAAGGTCACGACAAACGCTGCAACAGTATACAATTTTAACCACTTCAACATACCCTTGTCTCCTCATGCAATTTTTTTGATAGTGCAAAATAGGGAAGGGATATGATAAAACTGATCCTGAAAAGCATGATTAAGAACGTCAGGTTGGAAGTCTTCCGATGAATAATCCAGGAATTCCCGGGCCGTAAGATTCGTCTTTCTCCGGATACAACACCCAGTTGCATTGCTTTATTACCATAATGAATAATGTGAGGATCCGGCCGAAATTGCTGGTCTTCCGGACGCAGTTCCTGGTCATGGGGATTAATTGAGATTACGGTGATAGTTGATTAACGGGAGTATACCTGCTCTCCCTGACATAATTCACCTTTATTATGTGATGGGTGTATTCTATCGTATGAAAATTCTTACTGCGTGTGTAGTTATCTGTGCATTTCTTCTCATCCTGATGGCAGGGTGTACAAGCCTGCCCGCTTTGAAACCGGTTGCCCCGGTAACCACCGAAGTACCTGCAACAAATAACCCTGCTCCTTCCCCCCCGATCATTGATCCAACCCTGTTCGGGACCTGGTACCTCAAAATGATTGCAGGGCAGGGTGGTACGGCACCAGTTGAGATGACTGGCCCGCAAATTACTGCAGTGTTCACCAATCAATCCAACATCATCGGATCCTCGGGCTGCAATAATTATAATGGACAATATATCCTGACCGGCAAGGTCCTCCCTCAAGGGAACGGTATCATGGTGGGCCCTCTCGCATCCAGCACGATGTATTGCCCCAATGCCACGAATAACGAAACAATATACTTCAGGATCCTGCAGTCCGCAACAACCTACACCGTGAACGCACACCAGGAATTGACAATAACGGATAATTCGGGGGATACCCTGATATACCAGAGGGCCCCGTACAGTCCTGCGTTCGTGCGTAAGGGCATTTGATTTCTTTATTAAGGGAACTATCCCTTTTAGCCCCGTCCGGAAATGTTCATTGTATAGATGAACGCGGTTGGGACCTTCTTTTCGAAGAGACCGCCCGGTGGGCATGTATACGCAAAATACGGGGGTCCCTGCCATAACGTACAGGGCCGCATCATCCCCGTCACCGTATCGAAATGGATGGGTGGGCCGGGGATGAGGGCATCACTGCCACGTAACCTCAAGCGGTTTCCGGCGGGGGATACCATAGATCTCGTACTGCGGGTGGCCGAACATCATTGCATAGGCGCTTTTCCGTCCGGCAGGAATACCGAGCTCCTTCTGAAGCGGCTCATACGAAATAGCGGCCATTGCGACAAATCCTGCCCAGCAGGTCCCGATACCGAATGCAGGCGCAGCGACGTCGAAATGGGTGAGGGCGATTATCGCATCAACGGATGCAATCGGGTTGCTGTCCGGTATGTGGGCGAAGAGCAGGTGCGGGGCATCCCTGCAGATAATATCCCGTCCTGCTGCCCATGCACCGACCAGCATCGGGATATAGCCGCTCATCGGGTGGTTAGTATTCTGCAGGGTTTTCATCCACTCGATGGTCAGCCCGGCAATCTTCCTGACCCTCTTTGGATCATGGACTACCAGCCACTGCACAGGCTGCCCGTTGCTTCCCGAAGCGGCGTAACGGGCGATATCGAGGACTTCGAGGATCTTTTCCTTTGGTACCGGGTCAGTCGTAAATTCCCTCACTGAACGGCGTTTCTTGAGGTAGAATGCCATGTTTTCGGGAGAGATTGTGCCGGCACCGGCTGGCAGGGGCGCTTTCTCATCCGGGCGGACGTTCAGGAGGAGAGCCTCTGACGGGCAGGAGACCTCACAATGGCCGCACTGGATGCAGTTGCCGGACAATGCATCGGTTACCCCCGGCAGGGTGTTCTCATCGGCGGGGGTAACAATCGCCATCGGGCAGACATCAGAGCAGATCCCGCACCGTGTGCAGAGATCCTTGTCAACAAGAATCGTTGTCATCTTTCACTGGTCCTTATTCATACTGTTTGTCCCTGCTGGTATGTGATTCTTTCAAGTACTCCATATACACGCCGCAACCGTTAATAGCCATCCGGTAAGGTCCCTGGGGACCTCAATCAGGCAGAGCATAACTGCAGACGGAGCTGCGAGGTGACCCGAGAAAGATGCAGCCGGAGGCCTCTTCATAAGGGAACTCCGTGACTTTGCCTGGAACGGGAGCGGGTTTGTCGAGTACTACATCAATCCCACCGAAAACAATGCCATCGAAAAGAAACTCAGGTACGTTATGAAAGTCGATGACACCTGGTGGCTCGGTTCCGGAATATACGCTTGCACGACCGGGTCTGCCATGGACAACGTGTTGTGGCCGGCTAGCGGCTGATGCAGTCAGCAAGCGATATGGTGATCGGGTGTACAACTGGGAACAGGGGACTTCCATTTTCTGTCAGGCCTTGCCAGGACATAAAAGTATTCACCGACCAGGTAATTGCCCCCTGTACCTCTTTGGACTCCTGATTTTGACGGGTTCTTCCTCCCTGAAATCCCCAATCACTGCTTTTTCTTATTCATTGAACTTTTTGTACAGGTGGTTTGCCACGAGCTGGAAGACCAGGATGAAAAAGAGGAGCATCACGATATCGACAATCGGGTTAAAATGGGGGTCTCCCGCAAATGCCGCATGAATCAGGTCGTTACCATACGTGAGGGGGGAAAGGTACGTGATGAAATGACCGATTTGGGGGATCTGGTCCAGGGGAATAAATATCCCGGAAACGAAGATAAGGGGCAGCCGTACGAGGTTTAACATAGACATGATATCCCCTGGGCTTTCCGTCGGGTACGCGGCAAAGAGAGTCCCCATTGTTGCAAAACAAAACGAGGTGAGGAGAAGACCGGCAACGAGTGGGGCAATGCCGATGACCTGGGTCTGGAACAACAGGATCCCGGCGATGAGGGGTACAAAAGCAATACCAAGGCTATACAGGAACCCACTCATGCTTTCGCCGAGAACAACCGTGTGCAGCGAGATTGGGGCGGATAAGAGCCGGTCAAAGGTTTTCATCCTCCGTTCGATGGGAATGGAGACCGGTTCAATTGAGGACGCAGAGAATAGTATCGTGATCGCGATAAGGCCGGGGATCATCACCGTTGGATCCGCCGGTCTCCCGACAGCGAATGCGAGGAACATGAAGAGGGGGAAGAGCATGCCGGATACGATGATGTTTGGCTTGAGATAGTAGATGCGGATGTCCTTTTTGGCGATCGCCCAGGCCGCGTGCAGCTCCGTGCAGACCTGTCCGCACTGGTCTTCGAGATCAGTCAACAGTTTTCACCCCTTTTGTCCTGATATCGAGACCTGTCAGGCGGATGAATACATCCTCAAGACTCGGGCCGAGAGTCTTAACACTTATGACACGGATATGATGGTCCTTCGCGTACTCCATCACACCATCAAGGACCCCGGGTGGGTCTTCGGTGATCAGCCGGAACTTATCCCCCTGTTTTCTGACCTCGCTCACACGAGGTATCTGTTCAAGGTCGTCAACGCGGACCAGGGAAACCGGCTCAAAGGCAACCTCGATTGACTGGACGCTCCGGATCGTATGCTTGAGACGTTCGGGAGAATCGGTGGCAGCAATATGTCCCCGGTTGATGATCGCCACCCTGTCACAGGCAAGATTTGCTTCTTCGATATTGTGGGTCGTAAGAAAGACCGTTACGCCGGTCTTGTTGAGTTCGCGGATCACGTCCCTGATGATCAGGTTGCTCTGCACGTCCAGTCCGGACGTCGGTTCGTCGAGGAATAGCAGGCGGGGGTGGTTGATAAGTCCCATGGCAAGCGTGAGCCGCCGTTTCATACCTTTTGAAAAACCGTTCGTCTTGTCATCCCGCCGTTCGGAAAGACCGAAGAGCTCGAGAAGGTCAGAACCCCGTTTTTCGCGGTCCTTCCGGCTGACATTGTAGAGCTCCGCCGTGAACATCAGGTTCTGCCATGCAGAAAGGTCAGTATAGATGTTGGACGTCTCATGTACGATCCCCATCTGCCTGCGGGCAGCGATGGTATCACGCACGATATCCCTGCCGAATATGCGTGCAGTCCCCTCAGTTGGCGCGGAGATCCCGGTCAGGATACGGATCGTTGTCGTTTTCCCGGCACCGTTCGGCCCGAGAAACCCGAAGGTCTCTCCTTCGTTGACCGCGAAATCAACCCCTGATAACGCCTGGATGTTGCCGAACCGTTTTGACAGGGAGAGTGCTTCGATGGCATACATGGCAGATCAACCGCCGGGCTGTGACGGGAGGATATTTTCTGTATACCGCGATGTATCTCCTCATTCCCATGTAAAGATTTCTTTACGTTAAAAACAAATTCTGTCATCGTCACGGTGATGAACCCGTTTCAGGGATTCAAGACCATGACCTATTTGGTGAGAGTTCCACCCGGTTCTCTTTCTTCTCTCTTCAATTTTTCAAGTATCACTGACCTGTTATGGTTCGCCTCCTGGTTGGAAGGATCTTCTTTTAAGGCTTTATCAAATTTTAACAGTGCTTCGCTATACCGTCCCATCTGGATGAGGCAGGTCCCCATCTCGTTGAATGCCTTTGCAAAGCGTGGAGCGGCGGTCACCACCTGTTTCAGACGTTGTAATGCGACTTCGTAGTTCCCCTGCCTTGATAGTTCTACTGCCTGCCGATAGGCGAATTGTACTTCAAGCGGAATTTTCCCCCCATTTACGTGCATCCTGAACCCCCCCAGCTGGCCACGGTGGAATAGATAAAAGTCCGGTGGTAAATCTTCATTTCTGCTCATGGCATTTTAATATTTGCGCGGCAGGTACGCTGTGCATACGCAAAAGTGAGAGATGAATACATCTGAATGACCCTCTCCTTTCTAACAAGGCAACACAGAATAATGCCCTAAATCTCTGGTACCTGGTTATAACTGTTGCAAAAATAATTACCTGGTGATGGAAAGCAAAATCACCGGACCTGCCGCCCACCCATGCCATCGGATTATCAGGGCTGCCTTTTTTGAGAAATCCCCGGGACTCCTTTCATGCCCACCTCTCACATTGCTTTCCATACCACGAAATATGCCAGTAATAAAACAAAAAACACGATAATTACTTCGATAACTGGCAGGACGGCGTTAGAAATATAGTGAGGGACTACAAAAACCCCGACGAGTATTATGATTATGCCAAGGAGGATCAGCCCGATTTTTTTAAGAGCGACGCTGGTTTCCATACTATAGAATTGAATACGTAAATGAGATATATACCTTATCTATCAGAATAATTGAGAAGATGCCCTGATGACAATATCCACCCTATGGCCCGGCAATCTGGAACGGGGTCTGTTATTCTATCTTGCGGTTGACTAACTCCTCGAGGAGACGGGGTTTTAACAGAGCCTATATATCAATGGTTCAATTATATGCTACTATGGACATCAATGACCTGCTGAAACAGTATTTTAAGATCACGTATATTATCCTCATCGCTCTCTTTGCGGTCATTGTCACATTCGCAGTCTGCATGCTCGTTTTCCTTGTATTTGATACTCTTTCGGTCCATTCCCCTGGTTTGCTTGAAAATCATGAATTATTGGACCTGTTTGGGTATTTTCTTCTCGTCCTGATAGGGGTCGAACTCCTTGTAACGTTATCGGCATATATCAATGAAAAAGTGATCCACGTGGAGATTGTGGTTGTCGTTGCGATCATCGCTATTGCACGGGGAGTAATTCTGTGGGAACCAGGTTCAGTGGACCCATTGATTATGTTTGCGACAGCAGCGACCATCTTCACGCTCTGTTCAGGCTATTATTTCCTTAAAAAAGGAGGAATCCAAAATCAGTAGGGCTGCATCGCATAGCTAGACGCAGGCAAAAGGAGAGCCCTGTACCAGGTTATGAAGGGCGAACCCTGGAAAATGCCAGACCCGGTGGGATAAACAAAAAAAATGTACGCCCTTTTCAGGTCGGTCTTTTTAATTTCCAAAAAAAACCGGACTACTCCCGAATCGATTCATTTGACATGCTGAGATAATGATTACTTCTTTGAAATAATGTATTTCCCTGTTCTAAATACGTAAAGGCGGTTGTATAATCTTCTGACCGGGCCGCAACTGCACTCTTCGAAAAGTACTCGCATACTGTTTGTACATCGAGTAATCCCAGGAGATAATTTGTTTTCCATGCCTGGTATTTTGGGGACACGTTGAGGTCTCTCAGCCGGAAGTAATACTGGCCTGCCAGAGAACTAAGTCTGGCAGAATCGGCCTCTAATGATACAATATCCTTTCCGGACGCATCGTCTGAAACTTTTAATATTGCCGGACCTATTATCTTCCCTGACTCTGTTCCTATGGATAACAATTCTGCATCCTGGTACGTTGGTGGAACAGCTGACGGGGCCTGTGCAACACATCCTGCGATAGCTGCAGTGAATGAGAATACGATCAGAACCGCACCAAGTAAAGGAAAAATTGGGCGTTTTATAAAGTGCATACCATTGATTAAGCGATAAACCCACCTGTTTGAAAATCTGATGTGGTAAGAGGTACGGCCATAAACCGTCATTACTATTGTCTAAAAGTATTCAAGCTCAGAAAACAACTCTGGTAGAGGTGTGTCATCTTAAATGGCGGAATACGCAAGCAACAGGGAAAAATGGTTAATCATTCTCCTGGTGATAATTGTGGTGGCAGGTGTTGTATTATCTGTTGTAATGTATGGACCACACTGGATTAAGGGGATTTCCGCTTTTATTTGAACTACCAAACCTGGTAACATCATTCAATTCTATTTTTGTAGCAGGGGATGGCTGATAACAACCCCATTCGGGGATGCGACATACTGTATTTCACACATCATAAACCGGCACGGCACGGACATTGTAGTCTTTTAAGCACTCCCCATCAAGTTCAACCGCAACAGTCGTGGACGCCCCGGGTGCAAGCGTCCCGATATAGATATCCCGCGAATCCCTGACTACATCATCGTTAATATGGACAAGCATGACCCCGAGTCTCACATTTCTGGCTGGTGTAGAGCCCGTATTAAAGACCTGGTACTGCACTGTGTAATAGCAACCCCGGATAATACCCCAGTCTTCGGACTGCTTGAGTAGTGTCGCCTGCACCTGGGTTACCTGGCCACCCTGGTCATACGTCCCGACGCTGTTCAACGAGGAACACCCTGCAACCATGATAGAAGTACCAATACATAGTACTATCAGTGCTAATCCGGCGGTTTTCATCCTTTTTCACCTGTACATGCATATGTATGTGATGTCCAATCAATGTCGCTACCTGGATTACCACCGGACTGTTGATTCCAGTCAGGGGGCAAGGAGAAGGCCTTTGAGCAATGCGTCTAGGAGACCCCCCGATATCGGACGTGCTCATCCACGGGAAACCTAAAGGGAGCCAAGAAAGATCGAGAGGGGTTCCCATGAAAATGCCTGAACTGACCCCAAAATAAAGAGATTTTGAACGAGCCATTTTCATTGTAAGGGTGTGAACTTCCCGTTCATGTATGTTTCAATAAAGTCAATTATTCCATTTTTTTCATCAGCCACGCCATGTTCTGGCCAAGTGTCTTCATCGTTGCCAGCCCTTCCTTGTCCTTTTTCACATCGCCCGGTTCCAGACCCATACCGATGTTCCAGTACGATGAACCGGGACAACCATCTGGCTGATGAGGAAGAAGTGGTTCAGGGTGTCGAAGGTATGGATTGCACCGGCCCGACGGGCTGCAACCACCGCAGCACCCACCTTTCGCCGGAACATGTGATCGTTTGCCCGGGCAACGTATCCCGCACGGTCGATGAGGGCTTTCATCTCATACGAAACATCCGTAAAGTACGTGGGCGATGCAAGGATGATCCCGTCCGCTTCAACCATCTTCCCGATGCACTTGTTGATGATATCGTTGTGGATCACACATTGCTGGTCACGGTTCTTTTTACACCTTCCGCAGGCGAGGCAGCCCTGCACCTTTTTACCGGCGAGCTGCACCAGCTCGGTCTCAATATTCTCTTTTTTCAGTTCCTTAAACACCGTTTTTACCAGGATGGCGGTATTGCCGTCTTTCCTGGCACTCCCGTTGAATGCAACAACCTTCATGAGATTTCCTCCGCGTGTTGCCATTATAATTGGGATCTTATAGAATGATCGTCCGGGTATTCTATCCGATCTACATTATTGGACCGGTGATTAGCGAGGTGTGTGCAGTGTCCTTCTATGACCGTATTATGGCAGAGTGAGATTTTCTGGCATGTCTCTTTTTTTACAGGGATTGCCAGGGAAATATCCGTTTTTCTGACCTCCTGATGCCCTGATATCTGCATGATTGTGCTCCCTGATTGCGAAACCAGCGCGGTTCCGGTGGTGAAAACAGGACAGTGCTGGTGGCCGGGATTTCAATACCGAAAGATTTGTCGTATTGGATAGACCATCGAATATAATGGCCGATGTACTCCGGGTCCTCTATGTTGATGATGAGCCCGGCCTGCTTGAGATTAGCAAGCTGTTTCTTGAGAAAGTGGGTGCGTTTTCAGTCGATACAGTGCCATCAGCCAAAGAGGCACTCATACGGCTGAACACGGAGCGATATGACGCCATCATCTCTGACTACCTGATGCCGGAGATGGACGGGATCATGTTCCTCGTGGAGCTCAGAGTGTTGGGGAATACTACACCCTTCATCATCTTCACCGGCAGGGGGCGTGAAGAAGTGGTCATTGAGGCGCTTAACGAGGGTGCTGATTTTTATATCCAGAAAGGCGGCGACCCGGAGTCGCAGTATGTCGAGCTGGCGCACAAGATCCGATCGGCGGTAAGCCGGCAAAGGACAGAAAATCAGGCAAAGGATACCGAGAGGCGGCTCCATGACATTACGAATTTCCTTCCTGATGCAACATTCGCGATAGATAAAGAGGGGTTCGTGATTGCATGGAACCGGGCAATTGAGGAGATGACAGGTGTCCCTGCCAACGATATGCTTGGCAAGGGCAACTACGAATACTCTGTCCCTTTTTATGGTGAGCGCCGTCCGATCCTTATTGATCTCGTATCCATTCCCGATGATGAACGTACAACGGGCAGGTATTCAAACATCAAAAGAGAGGGGAGCATCATCACCGCTGAGACGTCCCTCCCACGCCCTTCAGGCAGATATTCAGTCCTGATGGGCAGGGCATCCGTGCTCTATAACAGCAAAGGGGATGTTATCGGCGCAATCGAGTCCATCCGGGACATCACTGAACAGAAACGAAACGAGGAATCGTTGGGTGAGAGCGGACAGAAGTACCGCACGGTCATTGAGCAGAGCAATGACGGAATTTTTATTGCCCAGGATGGCCTGCTGGTCTTCCACAATCCTTCTTTTGCTACCCTGACCGGCTACAGCAGTGCCGACCTCTACGGTCGATCAATCGCTGACCTGATTGCACCAGAAGACCGGGACCTGGTCCTGACCCGGCACCGGGAACGATCAGCAGGAAAAGCCCTTCCCGAGGAATACGAGTTTTCTGTGCTCCACCATGACGGGACGACCCGGATCCGGGTTATAATGCATATCTCTTCAGCATCGGTTGGGGGGAGACCTGCAACCATCGGTACACTCCATAATGTTACTGAGGAACGGCGACGGGAGGAAGCGTTGCGGGTAAGTGAGGAGAAATACCGTAGTGTCATCGAAAATATACAGGACATGTTCTACCGGAGCGACAGGGAGGGGAACCTGATCATGGCAAGCCCGAGCTGTATACGAAAACTTGGATATGGGTCTATTGATGAAATCATCAATAAACCAATATCAGAGACATTCTACATTTCACCGGAAAAACGAAAGGAAATGGTCCGGATCATTGACGAAAAGGGATTCATAGAGGACTCCGAGGTGCAGTTGAAACGAAAGGATGGCTCACCCCTCTGGGTGACATCCTCCAGCCATCATTACCGGGACGAAAACGGTATGATCGCTGGCATTGAGGGGATCTTCCATGATATTTCCGAGCGCAAGCTGGCAGACAAGGCGCTAAGGGAGAGCGAGCTGCTTTTCCGCGAGGTCTTTAACAATGCAAACGATGCGGTATTCCTGCTTGAAAGAACCCCAGATGGTCCCGGCAACTACCTTCTTGTGAATGATAAAGCCGTCCGGATGCTGGGATATTCAGAAGAAGAGCTCCTGGCGATGTCTCCCCGGGACATTGTTCCTGATGAGTTTCATAAAAAAATCATGCCTGGTATCATTAAAAAACTGCTCAAAGACGAGCATGCTACCTTTGAGTCTTCACACAGGCGAAAAGACGGGAGTATCTACCCGGTGGAAGTCAGTACCCATACGTTCCGTTACATGGAGAAGGATGTTGATCTCTCAATTGTCCGCGACATCACCGAGCGCAAGCGTGCGGAAGAATCAGAGCGGGAGAGTGAGGTCAGATACCGCACGGTATTCGAAAATGCCGGCGATGCGATCGCGGTCCATGATCTTGAAGGAAATTTCGTTGAAGTCAATAACGTTATCTGCAGACGTTTTGGCTATTCCCGGGAAGAACTATTAACGATGAAGGTGGCTGATGTTGATGACCCGGTGCATGCCCGTAATGTGGAGGGGCTGATTCGGGAACTTACCAAAAAGGGGCATATTTTTTTTGAAACGGTTCACATAACGCGGGATGGCCGGCAGATTTCCGAGGAAGTCAGTGCAGTTCTTATCAATCTCGGTAATAAGCCACACGTTATGAGCATAGCCCGCGATATCACCGAGCGCAAAGAGCTCGAAAAGGAGATGGAGCACCATGCACAGGAACTCAGGAAATTCTCAACTTCGCTCGCATCTGCAAATAAAAAATTCACCCTCCTGTCCTCTGTCACCCGGCACGACATCAACAACCAGCTCGCGATGCTACGGGGGTACCTCGCCATTCTGGAAGATAGTAAACCCGCCCCCTCACAGGAAGAGTATTTCCGGAAGGCTTCAGCCGCTGCACAGCGTATCTCCGCCATGATCCATTTTACCAAGGAATACGAACAGATCGGTGTCAATTCCCCTGTCTGGCAGGACTTGCGCACACTTGTGGAAACCGCGTCAAAGCAAACCCAGCTCGGAAAGATCAACGTAAAGAACGAACTTCCGGGCGGTGCTGAAGTGTTTGCAGACCCGCTGATTATTAAGGTCTTTTACAATCTCATGGACAATGCGGTGCGATATGGTGGGGATATTACGACCATCAGGTTCTCTGTGGAGGAACACGATAGTGATCATATTCTTATTTGTGAGGATGACGGTCCGGGTGTCACGTCTGAAGAGAAGGAGAAGATTTTCGACCGTGAATTTGGGAAAAACACCGGGCTCGGGCTCTTCCTCTCCCGGGAAATCCTCGACATCACCGGCATTACTATCACAGAGACCGGTGAGCCGGGCAGGGGGGCACGGTTTGAGATGGTCGTGCTGAAAGATGCATGGCGTATTGACGAGGCGGATAGGAAGCAGGACTAAAAGAAGGGAAAAATAGGCTCTGTAGAAACCCAAACCCTGCATATTTAAAAAAAGAGGGGATACGTAAGACCAGGAGGGGGTTTCACCCCCTCCCTGCCCCATCCCCGATACGATATTCATTGACAGGGTTCAATTGGGACATTCAAGGAAATTTCAGAAATTTGAAGATCATTCCTTATCCCAATCGGGGTCGCCAAAGCGGCGGTCCATGAGCCCCGGGAGCGTGACGAATTTTTGGAATTACCAATCTGCAAGATAGATTTGAGAGGATTTCCCATGAAAATGTCCGAACGAGCCGTAATCTAAAGAGATTTGAAACAGGCATTTTCATGGTTGGGGTGTGAACACCCGTTCATGTGTGTTTCTACAGAGCGGAAAAATAAGATTCCGGTTCCCCCCGGGTGTCTGCCACAGGGAATCCAATAGTGTAAAAGGACTACTCCTTCAGTATACCAGGAACAGGTGTGGGCTTTCCTGATCCCATTTTTAGTCTCCTTTCCGGGTTCCATTCCCGGAATACCGGTACATCCCGTTCGGCACGGTGATCTCAAACCGTGCCCCTTTGCCGGGTTCACCCGATTCACGGATGTCAAGACCTGTTATGGAGAGAATTTCCCGGGTAAAGAAGAGGCCCCGTATCATTGTGATACTCCCCTCACGATGCAAAAAGATCTGTTCCTTCCTCTCATAAGGGATTCCAGTACCGTCGTCTTCTAAGAAAATCGTGACTCCTTCGGGAGTCGCTGTATGCCAGGCCCGGATCCGGGTGACATGGCCCCCGTGGGCCAGCGAGTTCTCAAAAAGTCCCTGGAACGCCTTCTCAAGCAAAGGATCGGCAAAAATCTCGAGATTTTCCATTTCAATGCTGTGCTGGACATCCCGCATTGATACATGGGAGAGCCCGAACAGTAACGTCATCTTCACGTTCTGCCATGCCGGAGGTTTTTCGCCCAAATCCTGGTAATCCCTGGCAAATTCAGTAATCTGGCTAATTGACCTGGCCGCCAGTTCACATTTTTGTATACTCTCAATAATCCTTTCCTGCCCATGGGCTTCCTGTGTTGCAAGCTCAAGGTAACTATTCAGGACAAAGAGCTCGTTCGTCAATTCTCTTCTTGTCAACCGGGAGATTACATTGAGTCTCTGGTTGACCTTCAGCAGGGTGTCTTCGGTGAGCTTGCGATCGGTGATGTCGCGCACAACGCCTGTCAAACCCGTTCGCGAGCCGTCACTGCCCAGAAAGGCTGTAATATGAAGATCGAACCAAGTCCAGACGTTTTGAATCTCCAGACCATATTCAGCCTTTGCCGGGTTTCCGGTCTGCAAGGTATGCATCAGTGCGTTTCTGATGATCCCGTTTGCCGGCTCAGGGAAGCCGACTTCATCAAAGTGTCTGCCAATAAAAAATTCGGGCCTGACGAAAAGCTTACCGTTATGAGGTTCGTAATATTCCCTGAAAATCAGTTCCTGGTCTAAAACAAAGACCAGATCATCCATGCTCGCAATGAGCGAGCGCATGCGATGCTCACTTCCCCGCAGTGCATCTTCCGCCCTTTTCCGCTCTGTGATGTCGAGGATGACCATGAGGACAGAGGGGACGCCGGCAACATCAATCGTAATTGCAGAAAACAAGCCGTCCAGCACATCGTTGTTTTTCCTGGTCACTTTCACATCAACATCGAGGATCTGCCCTGTCTCTTTGAGCTGGCGTTGGATGACTTCCCTCTGGTAAGGGTCAGAAAACAGACCGAGATCTGATGTAGATCTCCCGATTACCTCATCCCGGGAATAGCCAAGCGTCTCCAGGAACGATGAGTTCGCGTCAAGAAATTTGTCTTCTTCGATTGAGGATACTGCCATAAGCGCGGGATTTGTGTGAAATGCACGGGAAAATTTGTCCTCCGATGCTGCAAGACGCTGTTGCTCTCTTCTGTTGCGCCGCTGGGTGAGCCCGAATGTGACAACAAGTACCAGCATAAGTAGAGTAACTGCAATGACAGCTGCAACCTCCTTTGCAATAGTATAGGTCCAGTACCTGGCATCGACATCCATTGCGAAGAGAGCAACAAGCTGTCCCGTTTCCTGGTCAGTGACCGGAACGACGGAAGTTACCCAGGTCCCCCAGCGATCGGAGAGCGGACCTTCGGTCATATCCAGATTATTGGAAAATGCCTTTACGATACGGTCTGTTACTTCGGTATATACCTGCCCGGGAGGTGAGTAATCCGCGGAGTCCGCAGGTTCCGAGTCAACATAGAAGAATACCCCGTCAGGTCTCTGTCCCATCAGGTATGCAAACCGTACGGATGGATCGGCAGCAGTGATTCGTGCCATCTGAACTTTCAGATGCTGGTAGTCTGGAGATGCAATGTCGGACGGCGAACCGTTTAATGTTTCCACCATTGCAGGATCAATATTTTCTGCCGCAATTCTTGCCTTTGTTAACAGATCTTTCCGTAACTGCTGGTCCTGCTGCTGTGCTGTCCAGGCTGTCAGGAGCACCCCGGCTATGATGATGACAAGGGCGATGACCTGCCACCATGTGATATTCCGTGTCATAGTATCCTACCCCGGCCGGTCATGTTCAGTCCGGTCCCTGCCTGAGCAAAGGATATCACTGCAATCAAATACCCTTACCCCCTGAACGCCATATACTATTCGGCACCGTCATCTCAAACCATGCCCCTTTGTGAGGTCAAGCCCCAAGGTGCATCTCCGGTAATCACGTTACGATGACTGTTGCCTTCATGGTAGGATGAATACTGCAGTGGTATGGATATGTACCGGGATTATCGAATTTAAACGAATACGATGCACCGTTCACCAGTGAGTTGCTCGTGAATACTGCACCCTGCGCAACCGATCCCTGGGCGTCGCTGACGATAGTGTGGCTTGCCGAGTCCTGGTTCACCCATGTTACGGTTGTCCCCCTGGGGACCGTGACAGTTGCGGGACTGAAGGCAAAGTTCTGGATAGTAACAGTCGGGGTCCCCGGGGCCTGGGATTGTGTCGTCGCAGGAGGCGTTGCCGGAGGGGCGTAACTGGTGCATCCCGCTATCATAATGAACATGGCGACGACTGTAACCCGGACTGACCAGTGAAATCGTTGTATGGTACATGGCATTTTCAAATCACTCCAGCACTTCCTCTTACCGGGAGAATATATAAGAATTTGCAGGAGTCAAACACAGGCCTGGTGAGCTTTAACAGGCATCCTGATGGGGTTTTATCTGCGGAAACTAAAGGGACTGCAGGCATTAATGGCGTGAATTGGGGATATAATCGTATTTAATGGTCTAAAATAAAGGGAAATAATTGATGCCTCTGCCAGGATCACGTTTAAAAATGACACATTACCGGGAAGGTCAACTGGCTCTGTAGAAATGCTCTGATAATTTACAGCGATTTTGGGTGTTCCGAAATTAACCCACGCTCCCGGGGCTCCGCCCCGCCGCTTTGGCGACCCCGGTTGGGATAGAGACTATCCAAAAATACTCTGAATTTAATGTGCCTTCGGGAAACCCTGCGAGAAGAATATCTTAATCGGGGCGGGGCAGGGAGGGGGTGAAACCCCCTCCTGTCTTCGTATTTCCCTTTTTTTTATGACACCGAAAGGTTTCAACAAAGCCCAAAACCTTTCCAAATCAGGTTTTTTAAATGGTGTACTGCCCACCTCCCCAACCTGCTCCGGCATAATCTTATAATGAACGGACATTCAATGCCAATAGTAGATGAGGTGTACCAATCATGGACAGGAAAGAAGCAGTTCGGTTATGTGTGTGCAGAATGTGCCCGAGTTTCGTCGATTGCGGGGAAGAGATCGTTTTCTGTATGGCAGTAAATAGTAAGAGCGGTTGTATATCGAAGGAAAAAGGGTGTCTCTGCCCGGGGTGCCCGGTCCAGGATTGGGAGGGGTTCCAGCATGTCTACTATTGCATCAGGGGAAGTGAAGCCGAACAGCACTGAACCAGATAGGACCTGGAAGTGCAATGTCTGCGGGTTTATTTTCAAAGGTGCAAGTCCTCCGGCCGAATGTCCTCAATGTTCCAGCACCGGAAGGGAATACTCAGAATTAACAGAGCGGGAAAAATACAGATATGACGGGAAAAATTTCGACGTCCTCCTGATCAATGGCAGCAGTCACCGGTCAAATAATACCGGATATATGATAGACCTTGTTGAAGAGGTTCTCAGGGAACGTGGAGTCAGTTACCGGCGTTATAACCTGAATGAATTTCAAATCAACCATTGCTGGTGCTGTTATAGCATGAGGGACAATGCCTGCACCTATCCCTGCAGGGACCAGCTTGATGATATGTCTGCGTTTCATGAAATGATTGTCGCATCA
The DNA here is from genome assembly GCA_903828975.1 of uncultured Methanomicrobiales archaeon. Lineage (GTDB taxonomy): Archaea > Halobacteriota > Methanomicrobia > Methanomicrobiales > Methanospirillaceae > CAIKOD01. The sequence continues at coordinate 48,300 of CAIKOD010000038.1, forward strand.
AAGGCTGTCATTGTCGGGTCCCCGATAAACTGGAACAATATGTCAGCACGACTCAAGGACTTTCTCGACCGTACGACCTGCCTCCAGAACCTCTACCTGTTGAGGAAACCGGGCCTGACCGATGGGAAGATAGTGGGGATTACGGTTTCCGGACATGAGGACGGGGCTTCAAAGACCGCCATGGATATTTACCTGTATTTTCAGCAGATGGGATATCTGCTGGCGCCGTTCGGCGTTTCCTACCGGATTCATGGAGCGCAGTTCAACACGAAGACCGATTCAGACTATCTGAAAAATGACCCGCTCGTTACCATTAAAGTCAAGGGAATGGCGAACAACGTTGTAGAAATGCTAAAACTCGATCTCGAGAAGAAGTTAAAAGGAAAACTGGCACCGGTAGCAGAATAATCATCAGGTAGAATGGTACCAGGGACCAGAATCTCATCAGCCCGGTTCAATGCCGGGTGGCAGGCGGGACACGAGTACCTTGTCAAGCTTCATCCCGTCCATATCCACCACTTCGAACGAAAACCCGTTCCATTCGAAACGGTCACCGGTTTTTGGAATCCGCTGAAGCTGGAGCATGACAAACCCTGCAAGGGTGTGAAACCTGTCTGCCTGTTCGTCAGGCCGTATTTCGACACCGATACTTTCCCGGAAATCCTCAACCGTTACGGACCCATCCATGAGCCAGGACCCGTCCGCACGCACGATGATCTCGGCCTCCCTGGGCTCATCATCGGTGGGGAGATGACCGACGATCGCCTCGAGGATATCGTGGAGGGTGATAAGCCCCTGGATATTGCCGAGTTCATCCACCACCATTGCGATGTGTAACCCCTCCTTTCTGAAATAATCGAGCAGTTTGAGCAAAGGAATGCTTTCCGGGACAAATAATGGTGTAGTGATTGCAGATTCAATATCCATTGTTTTTCCCTCCACCATCTGTACCCAGAGGTCCCTGATAGCGACGATCCCGAGGAAGTTATCGAGTTCATCACGATAGACCGGGAAATAAGATCGCCTGCTCTCGACCATTTTTATCCAGATCTTTTCCGGGCTTTCGGTGATATCAAGTGCGACAACATCAGGACGGAGGACCATGAACCTGCCTGCCTTCTGGTCTGCAAGGTTAAAAATTCCTTCAACCATATCAGCTTCTGCTTCCTCGAATACCCCTGCCTCTGTTCCCTGTTCAATAAGGATTTTAATTTCCTCCTCAGTTACTGGCGGCTCAGTGCCTTTTTTCAGGCGTAATACCCGTAATACCGCTTCGGTTGAATAACTCAGGAATACTACTACCGGGTACATTGCCAGGGAGAGAAGGCGTACCGGTCTTGCCACTTTTGAGGCGATTCTCTCCGCATCATTCATCCCAATCCATTTTGGAACGATTTCACCGAATAGCAGGGTAAAATAGGTGACCACAATGACTACCACGGTAAGTGCCAGTGCCTCACTATACGGGGCAAGGGACGGGACCCCCTGTATTACAAGGCTCAGTGATTCGGCCGTGGTGGCGCCACCGAATGCCCCGATAATAATGCTTATAAGCGTGATCCCGACCTGGATTGTGGAAAGGAAATTTGTGGGTTTCTCAGCGAGCGACAGTGCCTCGGCCGCATCTTTGTCTCCCTGTTCGGCTCTGTTCTGAAGGCGTGATTTTTTCGCGGCAACAATAGCAAATTCCGCCATCACAAGGAGGCCATTAATAAGAATCAGGATTGCAATTAGAACAATCTCGTATGTTATGGACATTTGGCAGTACCTGCTAATATGTCCGAATCTCAATTATAGATTTCCTGTAACAGGAATGCCAATAATGCCGGGGTCACCAGGTATTTTAATTATGTTCGGCCTTGTTGAAATCCTATATCAAATAAAAAAATTAACAGAACTGCTCAGACAGGAGGGGGTTTCACCCCCTCCCTGTCCCACCCCATTAAGATACTCTTGGACAGGGTTCAATTGGGGCATTCAAAGAAAAATTTCAGAGATTTGGAGATCATACCCTATCCTAACCGGGGCCGCCAAAGCGGCGGGCCATGAGCCCCGGGAGCGTGACTAAATTTTGGAATAACCTAATGTACAAAATAGATTGAGAGCATTTCCCATGTAAATACCTGATCGGCCCCTGATGTAAAGTGATTTAGAACGAGGCATTTTTCAATTGTCCGGGAATGAACTTCCCATTCATGTGTTTCAACAGAGCCTTATGGTCCCCTTAATTTTTCCTGCCCCGGGTGATACAATGGAATGCCCGGTAGCAATTCTGACGGGGTTTTAGTGGGGAAAGCAATGGAAAACCCCCTGATGCAGTCTGTGCCCCCGGTATCACCCGCATAATGAGTTGTACCGGTATCGCACATCCTGGGGTTTCGTGACTGGTATCGTAGTACCATGAGGATATGCCGACCCCCCTCCCGCAATATCTATTTTTCAGTCCCTCCTACCTGAATACACCATGTCTTCGAAAAAAATGTGTAGTATCCTCGCACTTCTTGTTGTTGCCCTCGTGTTCTCCGCAGGTTGCACGCAGTCCACGGTTCCAGACAAGGCTGTCACCCCGGCCACAACGCAAACCGGGACCGCCGTCACAACAACCTCCGTTTTGACCACAGCCAGCACCCCCCCTGTGACCCCTGCCGCATCGCTGAATACGACGTCATCCCTGCCAACCCCGGCAAAAGACCCAAAACATGTGAAGCTCGAGACGACCATGGGGGACATTACCATTGCCCTTGACCCCGATATGCCCATTACCGCCGGTAATTTCGAATCGCTCGTAACGAGCGGGTACTATAACGGGGTTATTTTTCACCGCGTGATTAACGGGTTTATGATCCAGGGAGGCGACCCAACGGGTACCGGCAGGGGGGGCCCGGGGTACAAGATTTCGGATGAGTTCACAAGCCACAACAAGAACGTCCGCGGCGCCATCGCAATGGCAAATTCAGGTCCTGATACCGGGGGCTCCCAGTTCTTTATCAACCTCGTTGACAACAGCGTCCGGTCCACCTTTGATACCAATTACCCGGTATTCGGGAACGTTGTCGGGGGAATGGATATCGTGGATGCGATTGGAAAGGTGCCGACCTCCGGTCCACCGAATGACCGGCCGCTGCAGAACGTGACGATCATTCGTACGGAATTGATCTGAACGTAAATTTTTTTTATGGAACTATTGGGATTTAACTAATTTCCGGTTCTGCTGATATCCCTGGCAGCATAACAGAACACCGGTGAAATTTATGGTCACAGGCCTTAAGTATGAAAATCGAATGGTTTTTCATGCCAGGTTAATAGAACTGTTTAGAAAGGAGGGGGATTTCGCCCAATCCCCGCACCACACCCGGAAAGATATTCTGTGTGCAGGGTTTACAACAGGGCTATTGAATATTTCAGAGAATAATTCACCCGCCTCTACCTCAACCGGGGCCGCCAAAGCGGCGGGGCGGAGCCCCGGGAGCGTCAGATGATTAACTGATAGTTATTTTAAAAAACATAATGTCAAATGGACCTAATTTTTCAAAAGCCATCGTACCGGGAAAAAGAAATTTCAGGATTACATTTCTTTCCGTTTTTTCGTTCTTTCCACCAGGACCAGAGCAACGTTTAAACCAAGCACGATTGCCCAGATGATGACTCCCGTCGCACTTCCAACGGCGTAACTATACACGATGGCGATGACTGAGACCCCGGTGAGGATATAATTCAGCAAACTCATACCGACTATATCTTTCTGGTCAGGCTATGATATAGCATTCGTTTTTCATGGATCAAATGTGCCTCGTTCCTTCTTCCTCGCTTTCAGTACCTCAATCGTGGTAAATACAATCGCTGCCTCGAGCGGGTCATCAAAATATGCAAGTCCGGGGCCTTGTATTCTCTCCAGTAATTGCACCAGTTCAATCCCGTATTTCAAATCATGACCCTGTAAATGGCGGACAATCCTTGACCACCGTTCTGCCAGGCGTTGTAAGTCTGTTGCTGTAACCATTTACCGTGTAGCTTCGATACCATGATATATGCGAAGCTGCCGTGGGTGGGGTGAAAGTGACGTCCCGATCCCAGGTTCCCGGAGAAAAACAGGTGATCCCGGATGTACGTCATCCATATGCGGTTTTAGTAAAATCCTGTGAACAGGAGTCTCCCTGGCGGAAAAAAGTGTTATCTGTTAAATGATATCAGCAGGGATGCACGGGTATCAGCGTCGTGAGGTGAGATACCCTGCGATACAGAGTATCCCGAGTGCCACGACAAGGACAAACGGGTCTGCACCCGCTTTAGTCGTCGGGGTAGCTACCGGGACCGGGGCCAGTGCTGCATTGAGCTGGATGTTCTGCCCGGCTATCACCTGTCCGGTTGTTGTATAGGGGGTATATCCATCCGTCCTGATCTCTACCGTGTAGGTCCCCGGGTTTACTTTCTGGGATGAGAGCGGGGTTATACCAATATATGCACCGTTTACGTAGACATTAGCCCCGCTTGGGGATGACACAATCTGGACACTTGCAAAGGCAGGGGCCTGGCTTGCCGGCTGAAGTGCTGCATTCATTTGTACATTTTTCCCTGCCTGTATCGATGCCGTGGCTGAATAGTCCTGGTACCCGGATTTTTTCACGGTGACCGTATAACTGCCTGGCGCGAGGTTGACAATATCAAGGGAGTCATCCGGGGGAGTCACACCCCGGAAGTCCCCGTTCAGGTAAACGGCAGCCCCTGATGGTGCCGAAGAGACCTGGAGGTCTCCCGTATCAGGGCTTTTTTCCGGGACAAGTGTAACTACCACCGGTGTGGTCTGGCCGCTTACAACCGTAACCGTGCTTTCCCAGGTCTCGTAACCTGCCTCGTAAATTCCTACTTTGTGCGGGCCTGCTGCAAGATTACCGATAATCTGGTCTGTTTTCCCCTGGTAGATATCGTCAACATAGAACCCTGCCCCTTTAGGCGTCGTGGAAAGTGATATACTCCCGGGTGAAACGACCCTTACAAGGTCAACATTCACATTCTGGGTCGTCCCTGCACTTACGGTTACCACTGACGTGGAGGGCTGGTACCCTGGCATTGTAATCATAACGTTGTGTACACCGGGTGGAACAGATGAGAACGTTCCCGGGGTGAATAACTGGTCTTCTCCACCGTCGAGAGTCGCAGATGACCCCGGAGGAGTTGAGACAACATAAATGCTGCCTGTGGTATACGAGTTACCGGCCTGGGGAGTGCTTGACGTGGATTTGGCCGCAACCGTCACTTCAGCTGATGCACACCCGGTTATTGCAAGGGCGAGAATTAACGCAAGTATCAGAATTGACATGTTCTTCATGGGAATCACCTGTAACAAGAATCTTTTATCGAGTTTAAAAAACCACCGGTTGAAATCATGATAACTCCCGGTCAGCCCAGGTTCTGCATCCCGGACCCCATGGAGAAATCCCTGGTTTCCCAATAAAGATCCCGGCTATCTGATTATATCTGCGTAAAAATCCACAAAAAATGTGGCATATCAGAAATTATTATAGATACAATTAAATAAGATTCAACCTACCTTTTTTTTATGGGAAAATTCTTGAATTCCATAATGGGAAAGGGTGAGGAAGAGCGGAATGTAGAGGATTATATGACGCTTGAAGTCCCCGAGGATATGGATGCAGCGAATACGGCACTCTATGTCAAGATTGCCACGGTAGGAGACATCAAAGACTGTCCCATGATCAAGGATGAAATCTACAACGGTAACATAGTGGTCATGGATATTGCACAGCTACGGGCTGACAAAGTTATGTACGAACGTGTACTCAAGGATATGAAAGAGGTCGCGAAAGACGTGAACGGGGACATCATTGGCCTTGGCGAACAGAAATATATCATAATCACCCCCGCAGGGGTCAAGATCTCCCGGGACAAACTCGGCGGGATGTGAAAACCGGAAATCCATATCCTTCATGGGTATGCAGGTCTGAAATATGGCAAATACGCTTTTTTTTAATCATTAGTTTCAAAAACTTTTCTTCAACCGGACGAATACCAGGGAACGATGAAATTCCCAGTGTACCCTTTGGACGAGTAGTTGTTCCAAATGAGACCAGAACCCGGTTGTAACTGAAAGCCCCGCTTTGTTGAAACCATGCATATTTTTTTTTTGAAAAAAGAGGAAATACGCAGACAGGAGTGGGTTTCACCCCCTCCCGGCCACCCCCAATAAGATATCCTTTGGCAGGGTTCAATTGGGGGATTTTAAGAAAAATTCAGAGATTTTGAGATCATATCCTATCTCAACCGGGGCCGCCAAAGCGGTGGGCGGAGCCCCGGGAGCGTGACTAAATTTTTGACTAACCTAATGCACAATATAGGTTGAGAGAGTTTCACAAAGCAGAAAGCCCGATAGAGCTGAAAAACTGGTAATGCGAAGGTTTGAATGGTGGGGATATATTCCCTGCTCTCCCTATACCTCCGAAATTTTTCGCAGTCAACGCCATATTGATCAGGTCACCCTCCCATATCACGTAGTAACCATGTCGTTCCAGAAATGTATACCATTACTATTGGCCACACTCATCCTTGTGGCAATACTGGCATCGGGCTGTACAAATGTCCCTGCCTTAAACCCGGTAACGTCACCGGCTACAATGGACCTGAAGAAATTCAACTCGACGGCAGAGATTGAGCAATATATCAGGAGTTCGATGGCAACGGACCAGCAGGACCACTACCGTACCTATCCCATATCTGCCATGGTCTCCGGTGGCCCGGGTGCGGGATCTTCGGGTGGGCCATTGCAGCTGAGCCAGGAATCGGCTAAGAATAGTATGGCCGTCCCTGTCCCCGCCGCAGCAGGGGCCGTTGATTATTCCACTATCAGCTCAGGGGCTGGCGATTATTCGACGACCAACATTCAGGTTGCGGGAGTGGATGAGCCCGATATCGTGAAGAACGACGCCCGGTATATCTACACGATATCAGGCCAGACACTCACCATCGTCGATGCATACCCCGCAGAAAAAGCCTCGGTTGTCTCGAAGACTGAAATTTCTGACGCCCCGAAAGACCTCTTCGTGACCGGGGACCGTCTTGTGCTCTTTACACAGGGATATGGGTCACCTGATTACCCTGAAGAGAAAACTGCTTCGATGAAAGCGGAGGTAATGCCACGGCGGCCGGTATATGGCAATTCACCGGTCACCCACGCGGTCATCTACGATATCACCGACCGGTCCAGCCCGAAGTTAATGAAGGACTACACGATTGAAGGCGATTATACCGATGCACGGATGATCGGCACCCTGGTCTACATGGTCACCCGCGAGCAGGTATACCCGTACTACAATGACCAGATTGTAGTGCCCACGCTCCGTGAAGGGACAAAGACGGTTATCCAGCCGGATGTATGGCACTTCAATTACCCCGACCAGCAGTACACCTTCACCACCATTACTGCCATCGATGCAGCCACCGGGACTGAGAAAAACGCACAGACCTACCTGTTAGGCAATGGAAATATTATCTATGTCTCACCGGACGCGATGTATGTCAGTTACCAGAAATACCACCCCATTGTCTACCCGGTCAGAGGTGGAATGGAAATAGCAAAGCCTCTGCCTGCACCCGTGAGCTGGATTGCAGGTCCTGGGGCAGCGGTCGATTCGGGAGCCGTTTCATCGGCACCAGCCCCACAGGACTTTAATGCCATGAATGATGACCAGAGACAGGCGATCATCAGCGGTCTTCGGAGCGGGGAGCAGGACTCAATCCGGCGGCAGGAAGCAGACCAGACCTCGACGGTCATCCACAAGATCGAGATAAAGGACGGGAAGATCCAATACGTCGCAAAAGGTGAAGTACCCGGGACGCTGAAGAACCAGTTTGCGATGGACGAGTATAACGACAACCTCCGTGTTGCGACCACCTCCAGTGTCTATACCCAGTCCGGGCAGTATACCTATAACAATGTCTACGTCCTCAATGGCCAGATGGAGCGGATCGGAGCACTGACCCATCTTGCCGAACAGGAAAGCATTTATTCCACCCGTTTTATCGGTGACCGGCTCTACATGGTGACGTTCAAGCGGATCGACCCGTTCTTCGTGATTGATCTCTCCACGCCCTCAAACCCGAAGGTCCTCGGAAAACTGAAGATCCCCGGGTATTCCGATTACCTGCACCCATACGACGCAACGCATATCATCGGCATCGGCAAGGAGACTGCGTCTAACGAATGGGGCGGTGTTTCAACAAGCGGGGTTAAACTGGCCCTCTTCGATGTCTCTGACGTTACCAACCCCAAACAGCTCGCCAAGGTGCAGATCGGTGACGCCGGTTCTGATTCGGCGGCACTTACCGATCACCATGCATTCCTCTTCGACAGGAACAAGAACCTCCTCGTGATCCCTGTCAGGGCCGTATCCATGAACCAGGTCAGCAAAGGGGACTATTACAACAACCAGCCGCAGGCGTGGTACGGGGCGTATGTATTCGGCCTCACCCCCGAGACCGGGTTCACGCTCAAAGGGACTGTGCAGCACGGTACCGGTGACAACGGGTACTACTACTACGGCAGCTCGGGGGCGGATGTGAAACGGTCCCTCTACATTGGAGACGTCCTCTACACCATGTCCTCAAAACAGATCAAGGCAAACTCCCTTGACAATATCAATACGACGATCTCAACGATCCCCCTCCCTGGTATGGGTGAGGTGTATTATCCGATGGTTTGAGGGAGATATATCCCCAGGCCCTTTCCTTATTTACCCTTACGTCTTCGGCGTTCTTCCACGAACCGGTCTGAAAATTCAATGTTAATGAAAATGGCGTTGTACGACAAAATCGCTTCACATTGGCGACATAAGGCCTGCCCAATCTGCACGATGGATACCTTTATTGCCTCACAGTGGATTGATGGAGCTTACCAGGTTGTGGGTCGCATGACATTGTGTAAACATTGTGGGTTCAATGCCTCAGATGAGGCAATTTACTGTATTATGTGTGGAAAAAAACTAAATACAACCGAAGGATTGCATCGCGGGGTTATGGTTAACCTTAAAAATCTGTTACGTGGTCATACTGCCGATGAAGAGATGACGGTATAAAACCTTTTTCCAACGCCACGGGATCATTTTCACTCCACCGCAAATCGGCTGGCTATCGTTCATTATTTTTTAAAATGCCGTATTTTGCCCTTTTAACTTTGTTCCGTGACACTATCTGCGCCGCTACCATTTCACTCCCCAGAACTGATGACAGTAACATTATTACCCCGTGTTCCAGATAGTGAATCAACGGACTTCCAAATCAAAGGTGGAGCAGGATATAACCATGGCCGGGGTTGAAACGATTGGGTAACTACGATGAAGTGTACAGACAATCAATTGAGCACCCTGAAGAATTCTGGGGGCAGGCAGCTGAATCTGTGCATTGGTACCGTAAGTGGGAACAGGTTCTCGATAACCACAACCCGCCGTTTACCCGCTGGTTTAGTGGCGGCATCCTCAACAGCTGTTATAATGCACTGGACCGGCACGTGGAGAATGGCAGGGCTGACCAGGTCGCATTGATTTATGACAGTCCTGTCACAAAAACGGTGAAAAAATTTACATACCGGGAGCTGCGGGACAGCGCAGCACAATGTGCCGGGGGCCTCACCCGCCTGGGTGTCACGAAGGGTGACCGCGTTGTCATTTACATGCCAATGATCCCGGAGGCGGTTATTTCGATGCTGGCATGTGCACGCATCGGTGCAATCCATTCGGTCGTCTTTGGCGGGTTTGCACCAAAAGAACTGGCGACAAGGATCGAGGACGCTCGCCCCCGTGTGGTAATGTGCTCTTCCTGCGGGATCGAGGTAAACCGGATAATACCCTACAAACCGCTCCTGGACTCAGCAATAGAACTCTGTACGCATAAACCCGAGGCGTGTGTCATCGTCCAGAGGCCGGAAGAGACAGTCTCGCTTACTGAAGGTCGGGACCATGAGTGGTCCGCCTTCATGAAGGGCACACCGGCTGGCTGTGTGCCGGTTGCTGCAACTGACCCGCTGTATATCCTCTATACATCTGGCACTACCGGGAAACCTAAGGGTGTCCTCCGGGATAACGGGGGCCATCTCGTTGCCCTGAAATGGAGTATGAATAATATTTACGGCGTGTCGCCCGGCGAAGTATACTGGGCTGCTTCCGATATCGGGTGGGTCGTCGGGCATTCCTATATCGTGTACGGGCCCTTGTTCCATGGGTGCACCACCGTCATCTACGAGGGCAAATCGGTGGGGACACCTGACCCGGGTGCGTTCTGGCGGGTCATTTCAGAGCACGGGGTATCTGTATTATTCTGTGCTCCCACCGCATTCCGGGCAATACGCAGGGAAGACCCCGAAGCCAGCTATCTTCTGAAATACGACCTGTCCTCTCTCCGGGTGTTATTCCTCGCCGGTGAACGGTGCGACCCGGATACCCTTACCTGGGCAAAAGAACAGCTTGGCGTTCCGGTTATTGATCACTGGTGGCAGACTGAGACTGGCTGGTCAATCGGTGCAAACTGTGCCGGGATTGAATTACTCCCGGTACGCCCCGGCTCCTGCACAAAGGCTGTGCCAGGCTATGATGTCCGTGTCTTTGATACCGAAGGCAAACCGGTCGCACCCGGGCAGAATGGCAATATCGTGATAAAATCCCCCCTACCCCCCGGTTGCCTGACGACGCTGTGGCAGAATGATGCGGACTATATCAGGACATACTTCTCAACATACCCGGGCTATTATTACACATCTGATGCGGGATACATCGATGCTGAAGGATATCTCTGGATTATGGGGAGGACTGACGATATTATCAATATTGCCGGTCACCGCCTTTCAACCGGGGCGATGGAGGAGGTGCTGTCCCACCATCCCGATGTGGCTGAATGTGCCGTAACCGGGGTACATGACCCGGTAAAAGGCGAAGTACCGGTAGGGTTTATTGTCCTCAAGTCCGGCCGGTCCCGTGTCCCGGGCGAGATTGAGCGGGAACTTGTCCTGATGATGAGGGAAAGGATCGGGCCGATTGCATCGTTCAAGGAAGTATCAGTGGTTAAAAGGCTGCCAAAGACCCGTTCGGGCAAGATACTCAGGGGGGCCATTAAAAAGATTGCAGACGGCGTGGTATTTTCGGTCCCTCCGACCATAGAGGACCCGGCAGTCCTCGATGAGATACGGGTAGTACTCATGGAACGAGGGTTCCCCAGGGGGTGAATACCAGGTTGGGGGGTATCCCTCGTAAATCTTTTTAGTGAGTCCACATCACGAAAAGGATAATGTGCAGTTTAATCCCGCACCCCGGCCCTCCCGTTCTCTCTCCCAAAACGGTAGGTCCCCCTGGGCGCAAAAATCTCAAACCTGGCACTTTTTCCGGGTAATCCTGTCTCCCGGATAGTAAGACCGGTGATAGCGAGGATCTCCCTGCCAAGGAACAGGCCGAAACCGGTATTTTTGTAATATTCCCTCCTGAAAATCCTCTCTTTTTCATTGTCAGGGACACCTGTGCCGTTGTCCTCGATGGCCAGAATGAGACCCTCCGGGGTTTCAACAGACCGGATGGCAATTTCTGTTACACCTTCCCCGTGCCGGATCGAATTCTCAACAAGGTTGTAAAATACTTTTTCAAGCAGGGGATCGGCATAGATCTCAACCTTCGGAAGGTTGATGGTAACCCTGATCCCGGCCAGGTCAATCGTTGCAATAGCGAGCGACACGGTCTCTCCTATATTGTACCACCCGGGTGAATGGACCCCGATATTCTGGTAATCTCGGGTGAAAAGGATCTGTTTTCTGATCGCTTCTGCGGCCTGTTCCTCCTTTGTAATGTACCTGATCTGCAGGGGATCCGTAGTTTCCTGGCGTGAGAGCTCGAGAAAGCCGATAAGCACGGTCAACTGGTTGAGGATGTCATGCCTCGTTATATTGTTGAGAAGGTTGAGCTTGTTATTCGCCTGGGACAGGGCTTCCATGGCCTGTTTATGATCGGTAATGTCGACTGCGGTGCAGATGATCACCGGTGTTTCGCAGTCGACTGCTGAAACCAGTGCCCATCGCAGGGAACCGTCAGAGGCTGCAAGGCCCACTTCAATATCCCTGATCCGGTGCTCGTTGTAGACCTGGTTTAAAAAACTCTCACGGGCCGCGGTATCCGGAATTATGTCGGCGAGTGTTTTTTTCTTCAGGTCGTCGCAATTGTACCCCAGTATTGTGCAAAATTTCTGGTTTGCCTTGTTTATTCTAAGGCTGACTTTATCGTAACTGAATGCCCCGGCCTGGGAATTGTAATATAACCCGCAATTTTTCTCCCCCTCCCGTTGATACGCTTTTGAATAGGTTGAGATGAGGACACCGAGGGAGACAAAGATATAGAACCAGATGGTGGCAATTGCGTAGCTCCGGGCATCAGGTAATCCGAAAAGAAAGACGAGGGCCAGGTATACCCAGCCCAGGAGAATAGTCCCGTAAATTCCAAGTTTCGGGTGTGCAAAAGCAATGAGTACGAGCGGGATGATGTAAAAGAAGGGGAAAACATCGTAAATGCCGATCGAGAGGCTCCACCATGTAACAAGAATGGCCGTAATTGTGCTAACGATGATGCAGATATCAAACAATAATTTTTTTTTCGGGGTAATTGGCTGCATAGACAGAACTCACCTGCGGGGACTCCCGGTGCCCTGGTACTGGGCGGTACTGAACAGTTGCGACTATGTACAATAAAGCTATTGAACACTACCGGGCAATCTGGTATTCAGATATCCATCTTGCACCATTCCCTACAACTCTGCGGTCGTGATATTGTGAAGAAATCACGTGGTTACAAACCCCGCTTCCTGGATTTTTTGCTCAATTTCCTGCACATGGTCCGGTCCACGTGTTTCAATATCAATATCCACGATAACCATCCCTGGTGGCAGATCAGGATCCTCCTTCCAGTGCCCGATATGGAGGATATTTCCCTCGCATTGTGCAATTAACGAAAGAAGACCGGCCAGTGATCCCGGGACATCCCGTAACCTGATCGAGGTATGCATGATCCGGCCTTTGCGTACCAGTCCCCGGTTGAGGATCTTTGCGAGCAGAGGTGTATCGACATTTCCTCCTGATATGACCAGCACTACGTTGCTATCCTTTGGAATGGAAATGTGGTTATTCAGTAATGCTGCAACCGGGGCTGCACCTGCACCTTCTGCCAGGATTTTTTTCCTCTCGAGCAGGAGCAGCATGGCATCGATAATCTCCTCTTCGGACACAAGAATTATTTCATCAACAAGCGACCCGAGGACGGGCAGGGCCAATGCACCCACCCTCGGCACCAGTATGCCGTCAGCAACCGAATGGCCGGGAACAACCGTTACTATTTCAGCTTCCCGCATGGCATCGAACGCGGAAGGGCAGGCCGCTGCCTGCACTCCAATGATTCGTACTGCTGGATTTTTAGCTTTCACGGCTATCGCAATACCGCTGATAAGGCCGCCACCCCCGACCGGAACAATAATGGTATCTACGGATTGGAGGTCTTCCAGTATTTCAATCCCGATTGTGCCCTGGCCTGCGATGATATCGGGATCGTCATAGGGGTGGATGAATAGTGCACCATTCATGGCAAGTGCCGAAGCAGTTTCAATTGATTCCTGGAGGTTTTCTCCTTTAAGGATTATTGTTGCGCCATAACTCTTTGTTGCAGCCTGCTTACTCAGGGAAGCATGGACTGGCATAACGATGGTCGCGTGGACACCTGACATGCGAGCGGCGACTGCCACACCCTGTGCATGGTTCCCTGCAGATGCAGCGATCACGCCTGCCTCACCGATCTTGTTGATATTGTGGAGGATCCGGTATGTTGCCCCACGGACTTTGAATGAACCAGCTTTCTGAAGGGTCTCGAGTTTCAGGTAAATACCGGCCCCGGTCACCTCAGAAAAGGTAGGCGAGTAAATAAGAGGCGTACGGATGATATGGGGTGCTATGACCTCTTTTGCATGGACGATATCTTCGTACGTGACCATACGTGGTATTGAAGAGTACATTGATTTAGATGTTGGGGAAGGGTGTTGGTGTAAGGTCCCGTTACAGGAATGGAACAATACGGCTCTCTAGAAATCATCTCACCGAATAGTACCGAACCAGGATTATTCCGGGATTTTCCAGCGCTCCCGGGGTCCCACCCCGCCGCCGGGGCACACCGGTCGGGAGAGAGACCCAGTACACGCCGGTACTGCAACACAACACCCCCTGGTTATTCTGTTCCCGCACTCCCGAATTGTTTCGAAGTCATCCCGATGGTTTCATGGGATCGTCGATGAACTCGAGGTTGAACCGGTAGAGGTGGGTAAACCCGCAATTCCTGCACCGGACCGTAAAATTCCTGCACCCGATCGTTACATCATGGGGGCCCTTCACCTTGCACTGCCTGCATAATGCCGCAGACACCAGGTTCCAGATATCATAGCATCCGGGCCTGACATAGTCCCCCTTTTTACTGATATCTTCAATAAGTGGGATATATGACCTCGTGGCCCCGCAATTGCCACAAACGACCTGTGCACCATTCGGGACTGCGGTGATGATCTGGCCGGTGTCCTCATGGCAGTGGTAGCAGGTAGTCCGGTGTTGCAGCGTGATGAAATCTTCCATGTATCATACTCACGAGCGGGACCAGATAAAGGATTGTGAGGTTGAAGAGAAGACCTGCCTGAGGAAAAAACCTTGTGTGCTGGGAGATCGGCCAGTGGCAGCCCTCTCTTTTCCTGGACCCCCTGTAACTATATGAAGGCACGGCCCCGCAACCAAAAAATGGTGATGCACCGGAGATACGGATGTCAATAACCGTTAACGGATTACCATCCCGGACCGGTTAGATTTTTCACGAGAGCCTCTCCAAACTCTTCTGATGCCAACGGACCGTTGGCCGTAATGACCCGCCCATCGGTGACAACAGGGTCCTTTACCAGGACGGCACCACCTTTTTTCATCTCGAAATCGGAAGCGGTGCTCTCAAAATATGTAGACTTTTTACCCTTCAGTACCCCTGCACGGGCGAGAACGACAGGGGCAAGACAGATCGCGGCGATAACTTTCCCCGATCTCTGGAAAAATTTTACCAGGTGAACAAGCACCTGATCATTCCAGAGATGGACCTGTGAGCCTGACCCGCCAACAATAACAAGACCGTCATATTGTTCCGGATCTACCTCCTCAAACGACAGGGTGGCGGTTGCCCTTGCCCCGAGCATCCCGGTACAGGCCCCCCTCCGGGTGGAAGCGATATCAATTGCAATTCCTGCCTTTTGAAGCGCAGCGACAGGTCCGGCGAGCTCCTCGTCCCGGAATTTTTCGGGTGCAATGGCGATCAGGATCTTCATATATTCGAGATCTCCCCGTTATTATTTGGATATTACGGAGTTGGCATGTTTTAGTGGATCCTGGTGCAGGTGCTGGGACTTCGAAGCACCTTGGCGCGGAAACAGGTGTGGTACGGGGTCCGGATGAATGGAGCCCTTATGTTATTAAAAAAAATTAACCTGTTTTGTGAACCTTTTTTTTTCTTAATCTCATGAGATTTGGTTTCTTTTAACCACGCCAGCACAAAGTACAACGGTGCAGCGAGATAGATAATAATTCCCCATGGAATGAAGATTACCGCAAGAAGGATTGCAATCGAAGATAATACGGGGAAAATTAACGCTTCATCACGGTTCTGGAGGAGGGCCTTCCTGTCAGTATTCGGATTTAGGCACGTAGTATCGTTAGCCAAATGGTTCCATTGGAATACAGACAAAAGCCCGATCACCAGGAGATTTATTTCGAAAATTATGGTTTCATGGGGGTTCAGGGGGACATCCCCTGCCAGGTTGGTTGAAAACGGAATTAATCCAACAAATAGCAGGGTCGTAATAGTAAGAAAACTCATTGTTCTGTCCATTGAATGAATATGCTGTGATCTCAGGTGGTTGGACCACCAGAACCCTGCAAGCAGTACGAATGCAATGATATAATGGATAAAATCCGGAAAGAGCTTGATTAGGATGGAATCTACACTACCTGATATGATACTGCCATTCAGTTCCGGAATATTCAGACCCGTAACCAGCAATGTCATTGCAATAGCAAAAACACCGTCGGTAAGCGTCTCAATACGGTTTTTTTGAAAGACCTTGCCCGTTTCTTTGTTTTCTGGGGTGTTCATAATTTCACGCTCTTGTCAGCAGTGGTGCCGGGAGATTTCTAAAGAATCCCAAGCCTGCATATGTCAAACATTGTAGACACATTGTATAGTAAAACGTACACTTCCGGCGATAAAACATTTCTGGTCTGATAAACTTCATCCATTGGACAATGAGTCTTTTCGGGCATTTCAATCTGGCAGAGTCAAATGAAATTTGCTATTTCTCTGTCGTTGATGGTGATAAAAAATGAGCTTTCAGCGCTCTATTTATGAGCTGATACCAGGGGCTGATATTGGATCCGTCCCGGAGCCCCATTGTCATGCCTTTAAACGGGCTATCCCCTTTGGGACCACTATCTCAAATCGTGCACCCTTGCCCGGCTCGCCATTCTCGGTTATTGTTATACCGGTGATCGCCAGGATCTCACGGGACAGATGGAGCCCGAATCCTGTGTGTGTCCCAAATCCGAGTTTGAAGAGGTGTTTTTTGTCTTCGGGGGAGACCCCTCTGCCATCATCCTCATATATGATCCTGGTTACACTGTTGGATTCATACGAAGAGACCCGGATCGTCTTCATCAGGTCACCACCGTAACTCAGTGAATTCTGGATCAGGTTGTAAAATACCTTCTCGAACATCGGATCAGCGAACACTTCGACATCCCGTGGGTCATACAGGACCGTGATATCATTCATTGGCAATAATGTGGCTCCCCGTCGGACTGTATCATTCACACTCTGCCATGTGGGTACATTGATACCAAGGTTCTGGTAATCCCTCGTAAATGCAAGTTGTACCTCAATAACTCCCACAATTTTTTTCTCTTTCTCAATGAATTCCATCATCTGACCGGGTGCATCAGTGCATTCAACGGACAGTTCGAGGTAGCCGTTGAGTGCAGTCAGCTGGTTCAGGATATCATGACGGGTGATATTATTCATCAGCTGGAGCTTCTGGTTGGACTTCTGAAGTGCCTCTTCCGCCCGCCGCCGCCTGATTACATTCCACAGGCCGTTCATCAGGAGGGTCAGCTCCCTGGCATCGTTATCATTATAGTCCGCCGGCTTATTACCTACCCCGGCCACCAGGACAATATGGGGGCCATCCAAAACCGGGATGTTCATGTGCCGGGTGATATGGACGTGCCCCTCCGGGTGTCCCTTTTTGAGGGGGTTTGGAGCTGCATAATCGTTGGTAATCACCGGCCTCCTCTGCCGTACTGCCTCCCCCCATAAGCCGGTAGCCGAGACTTTGTACTCGATTGGCTTTTTACTGGTCGAACACTCCTTCATCGCGGTTTCTGACCAGGCGTACATTGTTAAGATGGATTCGTCGTCGCTGACAAACGCGAGGTACCCGACTGTACTATCCGTCATCCGTACACCTTCCTCAATTGCATAGATTAAGAGGTCTTTTTGGGAATCTTCGTTCATCTGGTAAAATTTTAACAGTATCTCCAGGCGGGCTTCCTCGCGTTGTAATGCCCTCCGCGATTGTTCAAGAGCTATTTCGGTGTTTTTACGCTCGGTAACATCCCTGCCTACCGACTGGTACTCCTTTACCCTGCCAGCCTCGTCAAAAATTGCCCGGTCAGACCACTGCTGCCAGCGGACCTCCCCATCCTGCATCAGGATAGCATGTTCAATCGTGCCAACAGGATGGGAAATAGTAAGCGAGGAAAGGAATTTCCGCATTCCTGCCCTGTCTTTCTCCGGCATATCCGGTATAAATCTCCTGCCGATAAGGTCCTCTCTTTTAATTCCGAAATACCTGCAGTACGCGTCATTCGCAAAAATATGGGTCCCGTCAGGAAGAAAACGTGAGATTAGTTCGGTTTGATCTTCAACGACATTCCGGTACCGTGTTTCACTCTCCTTCAGTGCCACCTCGATTTTTTTCTGATCGGTGAAATCCCTGCCTACCGACTGGTATTCTACCAGAGTTCCCTGGTCGTCAAAAATTGCCCGGTCGCTCCAGCGTTGCCACCTTACCTGTCCATCGTCCATGATGATACGGTGGGTAACCGTTGCTACGGGGTTATCCCGGGTTAATGAGTTAAAATGCTCCCGCACCAGTTTTTTATCTGCTGCAGGGATCCGCGGTAAAAATTTTTCACGTATGATATCCTGTCTTTTCCTGTTGAAATACCGGCAATATGCATCGTTAACAAAGACATGTGTACCGTTTGGTGAAAACCGGCAGATAAATTCCTTCTGTTCTTCGACCACGTTCCTGTACTGCTGCTCACTGGCCTCCAGTGCAATTTCCACGGTTTTTCGTTCGGTAATATCCCGTATTGATTCAATGGCGCCCTCCACGTCCCCCTTATTGTCATACAGGATCGAAGCCTTGCCGAGGAGAATTTTTTTGGTACCAAGTGGATGTGGCAGGGAGGTCTCCGCGATGAGAACATCTCCCTCTTTTTTGATAATCGAATAATAACGTGAGGTCAGCTCTTCATCAGATTTGAAAACCAGGTCTATCAGGATAGGACGGCGTTCTCCATAGAAAGGGACCGCGTACTCATAATTACCCTTCCCAATCATTTCTTCAGCCGGGACACCGGTCATCTCCTCGATCGCCCTGTTCCACGCAATAACAACCCCGTATTTATTAATTGCAAGCGTGGCATCGGGCAGGAAATTAATGATATCTGCCATCCGCTGTTTTGATTCATCCAGCTGGTCCTCAGTACGTTTTTTATCAACCGCAGTCCTGATTTTATGCACCAGCTCAACAAACTGCGATTTTGGTTCGCCCCCTTTCTGGAGATAGAAATCGGCCCCGTTATTTATTGCATCAATTGCAACATCTTCCCTCCCTTTTCCTGTGAAAAGGATGAATGGGATATTTCCGTGGTCTTTCCGGACTGATTTTAAAAAAACAATCCCGTCCATTTCTGGCATCTGGTAATCAGATACGATCACATCAAAATTCCGGGACTTGAGCAATAAGAGCCCCTCGATTGCTGATGGTGCTGTCTGAACTTCAAATCCCTGGTTTCTCTCGATAAAAGTTTTTGCGAGATCAAGAAGTGCTGGCTCATCATCAACACAAAGGATTGAGTACAAGGCAATTGCATCCAAACATGTGATATCAAAAGGAGAATAGTGATTCTGATATGATAAATTCTATGAAGACCCGTCATCAGAGGGTGTTAAAAAAACCATAGCCCGGCCCTGTAGAAGTTTCGGGTGCATTTAACGTGATCTTGTTGGAGATTTTCCCAAAAACAGGAGTTTTTAAATTGAAAAATGTACTATATAGCTATCAATACCGGGTGGAACATTTTGAATAAGGCCATGGTTAACAATTCTCCAACGACTGTCACGATTGTATTGTTCGCGGTTCTGGTCTGCACAGCAATCGTGGTGCTCCCGGTGGGTGCAGCGAATGCAACCCAGACGGTATCGCCCACCCAGACCACATCACATGCTACCACTGCCGTCACAACCTCGGTTCCCTCAACGACCCAGGCAACGAGTCCTGCGACATCTTTGACGACAACGACCATATCTGCGACTCAGACTACAATACCTGCGACGTCGCATACCACGACTGGCATGACAACGGCCGCCCAATCGCAGGTGAATCCAATCATAGCGTTCAGTGCTGACCCAACAGATGGCTCGGCACCACTTGAAGTCCAGTTCTCAGACATGTCTACGGGAGGTCCGACTTCTTGGAACTGGGACTTTGGCGATGGTACATCAGATACATCCCAGAACCCGTCCCATACGTATTCAGATGCCGGAACCTATACCGTCAGGCTGACCGCCACGACCCGTACGGGCAGCCTGTCCGCTACCCGGGAAAATTACATTATGGTAGATTCGGCAGTGACCCCAACTGCCACTACGACCGCTACAACCACCACTACGACAACGGCCGTTACCTCGTCAGCTTCTAACCTTCTCGCAGCCTTCGATGGTTCCCCAAAGTCTGGAATCGCCCCACTGACCGTAGTTTTCATCGATTCCACGGTGGGGACTCCTGTTACCTGGTTATGGGACTTCGGGGATACAAAAACTGAGACCTCCCAGAACCCGGTTCATACGTATAATGAGCCCGGGATCTATACGGTTACTCTGACGGTCAACTCATCCGGTGCCGGAAAAATCGTCAAAAAGGCAGATTTTATCACCGTAAGTTCATCGTCGGCCATCAATCCATCGGAAGCAACATTACCCGGGTCCACGGGCACTGACTACCAGGTAAGGACCCGGGGTACACCCGGGGCTGGTCCGGATGAGAGTTCAGGCCAGGTCAGTACGGGTAAAACACAATCCCCTACCCCAACCCTTACCGGAAAAGCATGGCTTGAGTACAAAAAACAGCAGATGGCTGAAGTGGACGCCATCGCAGCCGCCCAGCAGAAAAAGGATGTCATCTCACAAATTGTTGATTTTTTTATAGGCCTGTTTCCGTGGATGAAATGACTCTTTCCGGCCTGGACAACCACGCATCGGTTCCTGTTATCCGGTAGCGACAATATAGGTGAACCTGGTATAGAACCCGACCGTAACAATCAGGTATAGTACCAGGGAGATCAAAGTGCCGGCATAATACACAAAGGATAATAGCTGGTGGTCTTTTGTGCTGTCAAAGATCCATTTCCCTGTTCCTGCCAGGATCAGACCGACAAGGACGTTCATGGTAGCCACTGATAGTGCAAATCCCACGGTCCAGGAATGCAGCAACACCATAAGGATTGGGGCTAGTATAAGTCCGATCCCGATACCTCCCAGGAGATCTGAGAGAATTACCCTGATCCAGCCAGTTATCCGGATGAGTTTCCAGTCCTTACGGAACCGGTAGTAGTCCCCGTAGAGATCACCAATCATGGCAGATGTTCTCTTCCGTGTATATGCTCATTCTTTTTCCCCGGGCCAACGAAATTTACCCCTCGTCGGGTGTCGTACCATTCTGTCCTGTGTAGCTGGTAATCTCTATACTATACTGTTACCGTTTTTTTGAGCTGGAATGACACCACAATGGTGATTATCCCACCTACCACGCCGACCCCTCCGAAGATGAACGGAAGTAACACTACCGTGATCAGCGGGTGCACGATGACCACGATACCCAGTATGATCGCAAGCAGTCCAAGTACTGCAGATCCCCAGTCTTTCGAGCCAAAGCCCTGGGCAATATGGACTCCGCCAATCAGCAGGCCCCATACCCCTATGAATATCACGAGCATTGCCGGTAATAACAAGGTGCTGAACAGAGGGTACGTAAGAATCACGAGACCTGCAATGATGCCGAGAACACCGATCAACAGTTTCCAACCCGGATTTGAGCGATCCATCAGAAGGCTGACGATGCTGAAAATTCCACTGATAAACCAGTATGCCCCGACAAAGGTGACTACCAGCATCAGCGTAAGGTACGGCCATGAAAGGAAGGCCATGCCGAGGATCACTGCTGCAATCCCAAGGACCAGGACGACCCACCAGGGATAGAGTGCAATTGCACCCATTTCATTTTTTGATGTTGTAACTGTTTCCGTCATATGAATTCCCCCGGGCCTGGAAGGAAAAGACCTCCCCCATGCCCTGCCGATTCTTAAATCAATCTCTATAATACCTGATTGAGAATATCACCGCCTGTAATACTTAATGATTCCCTGATCCATCAGATTACTCCCGCTCCCTCTAAATAAAAGCAATCTGCTGACGTCCTTCTGGATGAAAAAAGGAAACAGGATTGTATAGACAGGAGGGGAAAAAATCCCTGGCATGCCTCACCTCCTGTATGATTTTGTTTACCCGGACGTTTCTGAAAAAGCACCCGGGGGACTCGTTCTTACTAACCGGCTCAACAAAAAATGCCCGAACCACTGGTTACCTGTTTTATATCCGTAATAGTACGCAACATCGCGACCTGTTGAAAAAAGCCCGGTGGAGGGAGCCCCGGACCATCAGGTCCGGTTACACCCCTGTTATCTGGTCAAATAGAGTTTTGTAATCCCGTTGCAGGAATTGCAGATGTAGTACTCGTTAGTGAAACATGAATTACACACCCATCTCCCGCAAAGACTGCACTGGCGGAGCTCTTCAACAGGAAATGTGGAGTTGCAGAGGTCACAATAGTGCCTCCCGAAACTCCCCGGTACTTTTGCCGGGAACTCCCCCTGTTCACGGAGCGGTTTTATCTCCTTTTTCAGTTCAAGGTAGATATTGTTCTTCCCTTTCTGCCCGGACGTATCAGGTCTTTGAGAGCTCTTTTTCCAGATCGTCAAGCCGTTCCTCCATCCTTGACAATGAACTGTTAATCTCCTTCTCGAAGCCCTGTAATTCTGATATTTTTGCTTCATTCTGACCAAGCATCGGCTCATGCTGTTCTTTGAAGCGGTTGACTGCCGGAGTCCGCACGAGTGCCCATTCGGTCACCATCGATTCGAACCTGCGGTCAAGATATTCATCGACCCGGCTCTCAACCGGTCGCGTTAATGAGATCTTACCCTTTGCCCCCCGGAAGAAGAAATAGATGGCAACGATGATAGCAACAATCACCAGGATAGTGAGGATAATTTCGAGCGGGGTCATTTCTTCTTCGCCTCCAGTCTCTTTGCACGTGCTTCGAGTGCAGATAGTTTTGCCTCTGCGTTCTTTTCGAAGGAGGCCAGCTTTGCGGCCTCAGCAGAAAGAGCGTTTAATCTCGCTGAGAAATCTGCCACTTCATTTTTTGTAGCGATCTGCCATTCCTCGACGAGGTATTTCATCCGGCGGTCCAGGTACTTATTCATATACTTGTCTATCATCTACCTGCCCTCCAGGTCCGAGATAACTGCGTCCAGTTTCTGTACCCGCTCGTTGATGACATCTTTGTGGTCGTACAACTGGTCGATTTCTGCGGTGACCTTGTTGACACGTCGTTCGAGGTCAAGAATATCATTCTCAACCAGGAGGCCCCATTCCTCGATAATTGCCTCCATGTTCTTGTCAAAGTACGTGTCCAGCGACTTGTCCATTGTCGGTAGTTTCTGGTCCATGTACCCCTTGACATCCGGCATGTTACCCCAGAATGACTGTTTCTCCTCTACCGTCCCTTCTGCAAATTCAGCCATTATTTCACCTTCTTTTCTTCAAGGTCAAGCTTCAGGATCATCCGCTCGAGTTTTCCTTCCCTCACCAGGTTTTCAAGCTTCCGGAGCCTCGCCTCGACGATTTTCTCCTTGTGGTAATTATTCAGTTCGAGGAATTCATTTTCATCTTCCAGAGTGCGGATTGACTGGATCTGGTCTGTGCTGAGCTTGGTGAAGGGGTGCACCTTCGCCTGAGTGTTCAGGTCTTTTGCAAGGAGATCGAGTTTCTGTTTTTCAACTTCTATCTCCATTTTCCGGACGTGACCCTGGCTCCTGCGTATGGCCCAGACTACGATGAGAATTAAGAGGAGCGCAAAGAGGAGGAGGATTGCGAGGATGAACCAGTCTGGTGGTGCATTCAAGTCCATATTATCCTCCGATTACCTTTGAGGCCTCATCAAGAAGACTGCTATCTCCTACGAGGTAGATGATATCCCCACCCACAAGGACAAAGGAAGGATCGGTTGTCTGAATCGCATCTCCTCGTTGTACTGCTGCAATAACAACCCCTTTCGGGAGTACAATGCCGGACAGCGTGCGGGTACCGGAACCGGCAGCGACCGTGACGGCACGGACCTCTCCATTGTTTGCCTTCAGTGCCTTGTCAAGAGTCGCTGAATCGGCAGGTTTCAGTTTCTTTTTTGCAGTCTCAAAAGCATTGCTGAAAGCAGCACTAACGGAATGCCCTGCTTTGCCAAGGCCGGTGCTGACACTTGAAGCAGCTCCGGCAGCACCTGCCTTGATTGACTCAGTTGATGTACCCTTGATCGATTCTCCTGCCTTACCAAGTCCTCCTGATACACTTGCACCTGCACCTTTGACACTGCTCTTGATCTGGTCGGCCATCGGGGGTGTTTTGCGGACCCGTAACGTGGAGCCTTCACTCGCACCAAGCGCCGTTAAGTCCTCCTCGCTCAGGCGGATATGACCTGATGTAACAAGTGAGTCGGCGAACGCAGTCGCAGATATCCATTTTTCTGCGTCAAGTATACCGATATTAATCGATGCCCCCTCTTTGATTTCGAGCTCCTTGAGGGCGTCCTCATGAATCCGGGCTCTCCCCCTGCTTGGAAAAGCCCGTTTCTGGGCAATGAGTTGAATTTCGTCCATGTGAAGTAAGACTATTCAAAATGGTATATACTTTTCGTGGAACAGAATATATCCCTCTATTCCAATTGATGCATTTTTTAAAATTAGGCCGGAACCGGGCGCGACGGGCCGTTCAAAGATGGTCAATCCATAACGACCCGCCTGTGGGACTGCGAGCCGCCGGTAGGGGCAGGATTCCTGATATTATAAGAGAAAAAAATACCTGCTGGCCGGACCGGCCCCAGGCAATGGCTGAACTATCAAAAAAGGAGATACACGAATAATTAAGGTAAGGACCATGGCTCCGGGGGTCTCGCATATCACGATTAACCAGGAAACCCTGGTTTTATTGGTGGGCCATTCATCGTTGGCGGTGGCGTCTGCCCCCCGCACTCCCTGTACGGTATGTATACCCGACCGGGGAGTTTGGCCAGGTCATACTCCTTTTATTACAACGATCTCCGGGGATGCAAATGCCCTGAGCTGGAGATCAAAGTTGGAGGTCCCAAGGCCCCGGGTGATGTATGTCGTTGTCCGGCCCGAGTCAAAGCGGCCTCCAAGCTCCAGTACACCACCGGAAACCAGTTTGTCAAGGCCGGGAGGAATGTACTGGCCCCCGTGAGTGTGACCAGCGAGGATAAGGTCTGCACTCCAGTTTCCCCTGCATTTAGGCTCGTGGACCATGTAAATAGTAAAATCCTTATTTTCCGGAATGGCCGGAGGATGTGCCATACCCGCCCAGCAGTCATCGATCCCTACAAGCATGACCTTCGTGCCGTTCACATCAAGCTCCCGGTACTCGTTTCTTAACACATGGACGCCGTTATCCCCGAGCGCCGTTGCCAGGTGATCTGCGTACGAAATATTTACATCTCCATCTTCGAATACCTCCCTGTCCCATGTTCCGGAAGTGCTGTTGATGGACGCCTCCTCGGATATCTTCCTCACGAGTGTCAGGGAATTGTCCCCCGACTGGTAATCGTGATTACCGAGCACGGCATATACGGGGGCATCAATATCACGCCAGACCCCCTGGATCGCAAAGTCCTCCTCGTTCCGGTAGGCGAAGTCCCCCCCGATCAGGACGAGGGACGGGTGGAGGGAATTGATTTTGCGGATGACGTTCTTTGTGTAATCCAGGTTGCTCATGCGAAGGTGCGGGTCTGCAATAAAGATAATTACTGCGCCAGGGGCTCCCTGTTTCTCAATAATGGTAACCTCCGCATTGCTCCCTTCCATGTACATGTACCCGCCGAATGCGGTTAACAGTCCTGCAATGATAACAATGCTGAAATATGTACCGGTACTGTAACGGGGGAGTTTTGCTGTCATGGAAAAACTGTTAAGAGCTCAATTGTCCCTCGTTGTTCATATGCATTCTGCTGGTACCAAACGAACGAAGATCGTTATGGGCTGGCCTCACTTGATGGCACCGGTAGCTTTCTTCAGGAGCGCTCTCTGCCCCGGTCACCATACTCTTGTGGATAACCGAAAGGATCCCCTTTAGAGTATAGTTACATGCGGTTCACCTGGATGTGGAATGGTCCTGTCTGCCTCTATGTTCATTAGTATGGCAGGTTGCGGGACCAACGGTACTTCATCCACTATGGTTGTCCTTCATATGTGTTTCAACAGGGCCGAAAAACTGTCCTATCCCGAAATCATTTGACATCACATCTAAATATCGATGTGAGTAAACTAACCAACAGGGATATTGAGAGTATCATTAAGCAAAGGCTGAAAGGAAAGCCGGTTGCAGAGATAGCTCGGTATTTTCAGGTTACCCGACAGCAGATCTACCAGATTATCAAGGCATTCAATGAAATCCAAGACCTGTACTCAAGCAACCCGGAAGAAAACCACAGTTCATCAACAAAGACACTGAAGAATTGATTCTCGAATCCTATCAAGCAAATAACCTGAGCACCTTTCATCTGGAAAAGAAGATCGAAGAAACTCATGGGGTTCCCATCCCACATA